>CP043652.1:3981662-4287944 GCA_014218215.1 Geodermatophilaceae bacterium NBWT11 | reverse complement strand
CGACGGTGACCCGTGCCACATCACCGCAACGTGCGCTGCGCAGCGGCCGCCGCTCAGACGACGGGCGCGCCGTCCCGGGTGCGGTGGTCGGCGTGCGACAGGGCCTGCCGGACGAGCTCGCCGATGTGCGAGTCGGCCAGGGCGTAGAAGACGAACGTGCCCTCGCGGCGGTTGGCGACCAGGCCGGCCAGCCGCAGCTTGGACAGGTGCTGGCTGACCGCGGTGGGGCTGGTGCCGGCGAGCTCGGCCAGGCAGGCGACCGACGTCTCGCCCTGCATCAGGGCCCACAGGATGTTCAGCCGGGTGGGGTCGGCGAGCATGCGCAGCGCGTCCGCCGCCCGACGCACGTCGTCGGGGGCGGGCATGTCGAAGTCGTCGATGCCCTGGTGCACCCCCGGAGACTACCGAGGCCGTCGAGGACCGGGTCGGACCACCTGCGCACCTTCACGCATGCGCAGGTACGTTGCCCCGGTGCCCACCGCCACGCTGACCCGGACCACCGACCCGCAGCCCGCACCCTCCCGGCTGTCGGTGGCCTGGACGCTGTCCGAGGTCCGCTGGGCCGCCACCGCGCTGGTCCTGTTCCTGCTCGGCGCGCTGCTGCAGCTCGCCGGCGCGCCCGCGCTGCTCTTCTGGGCCGTCTACCTGGCCTGCTACGTCGCCGGCGGGTGGGAGCCCGCGGTCGCCGGGTGGCAGGCGCTGCGGGAGCGGACGCTGGACGTCGACCTGCTGATGGTGGTCGCCGCGATCGGAGCCGCGGCCATCGGGCAGGTGTTCGACGGGGCGCTGCTGATCGTGGTGTTCGCGACGTCCGGGGCGCTGGAGGCCTTCGCCACCCGGCGCACCCGCGACGCGGTCCGGTCGCTGACCGAGCTCGCCCCCGAGCAGGCCTGCCGGCTGGACGACGACGGCACGGGGACGGTGCTGCCTGCGCTGGAGCTGGTCGTCGGCGACCGGGTGCTCGTGCGCCCCGGGGACCGGCTGCCCGCCGACGGCACGGTGCTGGCCGGTGCCTCCGAGGTCGACCGGGCCTCGGTCACCGGCGAGCCGATGCCGGCGGACGCGCGGGTCGGGGACACGGTGTTCGCCGGCACGGTGAACGGCACGGGCACCCTCACCGTCCGGGTCGACGTCCCCGCCCACGACAGCGTCGTGGCCCGGATCGGCGCGCTGGTCGAGCAGGCCTCGGAGACCAAGGCCGGCACCCAGCTGTTCATCGAGCGCGTCGAGCAGCGGTACTCCGTCGGCGTGGTGGTGGCCACGCTGGCGCTGTTCGCCGTCCCCCTGCTGCTGGGCGCGGACCTGCAGAGCGCACTGCTGCGGGCGATGACGTTCATGATCGTCGCCTCGCCGTGTGCCCTGGTGCTGGCGACCATGCCCCCGCTGCTGTCGGCCATCGCCACCGCCGGGCGCCACGGCGTGCTGGTCACCTCGGCCGTCGCCATGGAGGGCCTGGGCACCGTCACCGCGGTCGTCGTGGACAAGACCGGCACGCTCACCGACGGCACGCCGACGGTCGTGGCGGTGCTCCCGGCCGGGGACCGCTCCCCCGACGAGCTCCTCGCGCTGGCCGCGGCCGCCGAGGGCCCCAGCGAGCACCCGATCGGTCGCGCCGTGGTGACCGCGGCCCGGGACCGCGGTCTCGCCGTCCCGGCCTGTGCGGACTTCCGGGCCGCCGTGGGGCGCGGTGTCTCGGCCACGGTCGCCGGCCGGTCGGTCACCGTCTCGGCCCCCCAGGACACCGTCGGGTCCGGTGCGGTCCGGGCGGAGCAGGACCGGGGCCGCACCGTGGTCGAGGTGCGGGTGGACGGGTCGCCGGCGGGGCATCTCGCGCTGGCCGACCGGCTCCGCCCCGCCGCGGCCGACACCGTCGCGGCCCTGCGCGGTGCGCTGGGCCACTCCCCCGTGCTGCTCACCGGCGACTCCCCGCAGGCCGCTCGGTCCCTGGCCGCGGGCGTCGGCATCACCGACGTGCGGGCCGGCCTCCTGCCCGAGGACAAGGTGGCCGCCGTCCGCCAGCTCCAGGCCCGGGGGCACCGGGTCATGGTCGTGGGGGACGGCGTCAACGACGCCCCGGCCCTCGCCGCCGCCGACGTCGGGGTCGCGATGGGCGGGATCGGCTCGGACCTGGCGGTCTCCAGCGCCGACGTCGTCGTCGTGCGCGACGACCTGGCCACGCTGCCGGCCCTGGTCGAGCTGTCCCGCCGGGCCCGTCGCCTCGTGGTGCAGAACCTGACGATCGCCGGCTTGGTGGTCGTCGCCCTCGTGACCTGGGACCTGGTCGGCCACCTGCCGCTCCCGCTGGGCGTCGCCGGCCACGAGGGCTCCACCGTCCTGGTGGCGCTGAACGGGCTGCGGCTGCTGCGCCGCCGGGCCTGGGCCCCGGCGGCCTGAGAGGCTGCCCCTGAGGACGGGGCGTCGGGGAGAGCGGAGATCGCGGTGGGTCTGGACTTCGACGAGGGCGACGAGCTGCGCGACCTGCGGGCGGCCGTGGCGGACCTGGCCGGCCGGTACGGCCACGCCTGGTACCTGGAGCAGGCCCGCACCGGGGGCACCGTCCAGGCGCTGTGGGACGAGGCCGGCAGGGCCGGGTTCCTCGGGGTCGCGCTGCCCGAGGAGCACGGCGGCGGGGGCGGCGGCCTGGTCGAGCTGTCGGTCGTGCTGGAGGAGCTCGGCGCGGCCGGCTGTCCGCTGCTGATGATGGTGGTCAGCCCGGCCATCTGCGGCACGGTCATCGCCCGGTACGGCACCCCCGAGCAGCGCGACCGCTGGCTGCCGGGCATCGCCGACGGGCAGCTGACCATGGCCTTCGCCATCACCGAGCCCGACGCCGGGTCCAACAGCCACGCGATCACCACGGTGGCCCGCCGGGACGGCGACGAGTGGGTGCTCAGCGGCCAGAAGGTGTGGATCAGCGGGGTCGACGTCGCCGACGCGGTCCTCGTCGTCGCCAAGCTGGCCGACGCGGGCACGGGCACGCTGCGACCGGCGCTGTTCGTCGTCCCCACCGACGCGCCGGGTCTGAGCCGCACGGTGATCCCGATGGAACTGGTCAGCCCGGACCACCAGTTCCAGCTCTTCCTGGACGACGTCCGGCTGCCCGCGGACGCCCTGGTCGGCGCACCGGAGGCCGGGATCGCCCAGTTGTTCGCCGGGCTCAACCCCGAGCGGGTCATGGGCGCGGCCTACTCGCTGGGCACCGCCCGGCTGGCCCTGACCAAGGCCGCCGCCCACGCCCGGGAGCGCCGGGTCTGGGGCACGCCCATCGGGGCGCACCAGGGCATCTCGCACCCGCTGGCCGCCGCGCAGGTGGAGGTCGAGCTGGCGCGCCTGATGACGCTCAAGGCCGCCTGGCTGATCGACACCGGGCAGGACGCCGGGTCGGCCGCGAACAGCGCCAAGTACGCCGCCGCCGAGGCCGTGGTGCACGCCGTGGACGCCGCGGTGCAGACCCACGGCGGGTCCGGGCTGAGCCAGGAGACCGGCATCGGCGCGCTGATCACGTCGTCCCGGTTCTCCCGGATCGCCCCGGTGAGCCGGGAGATGATCCTGAACTTCGTGGCCCAGCACGACCTCCGGCTCCCGCGCTCCTACTGAGGTCGCCGGGCGGGCACCGGTGGCGACGGGGGTCAGCTCACGGGCACGACGAGCACCGCGCACGGCCCCCGGCGCAGCAGCGTGCTGGTGGTCTCTGCCAGCGGCCCGGCTCCCGGCGGGCGTCCGACCACCGCCAGGGACGACGTCGCCGACAGCTCGAGGAGGAGCGCGCCGGAGGGCACCCGGGACACCCGCTGACACGCCTGGAGGCCGGGACGGGTGGTGCGCAGCGCGGTGTCCAACAGCGCGGCGCTGCCGGGTGCACCGTCGGCGGCGACGACCACCCCGTCGGCGCCGGGAGCGGCCTGCCGGTGGACCAGCAGGGGCCCGGGTGTCGAGCGGGCCAGGGCCACCGCGACGGACCCGGCACGGGGGCCCTCCCGCGCGCTGTGTCCACGCACCCCGACCACCAGCAGCGACGCACCGACGGCGGCCGACGTGAGGACGTCGACGGCCGTCCCGTCCGTCAGGCCCCCGGTGACCGGGACCCCGGGGTGGGAGACCTGCACCGCGTCGGCCAGCCGGGAGAGCTCGGTGAGGGCGGACCGGCGGGCCGCGACCCGGCCCGCGTCGCCCGGCGGCAGTCCCGGGACCCCGGCGGCCGGCCACTCCAGGGCCCGGACCAGGTGCAACCCCACCCCGAGCCACGCGGCCGCCCGGGCGGCCGCCCACGCCGCGTCGGTGGCCGAGGGCGAGCCGTCCACCCCGCAGACCACCGGACCAGGTCGCGGGGGCGCCGTGTCGGGGTCTGGCGTCACCCCCCGACCCTGCGGTCGGGACCCTCCAGGGCCGGGGGGTCACCGGTCCCCTCCAGCGGGGTCGCAGGTCCCGCCGTGCCGGCGGACGGGACGTTGGTCCCTGACGCGAGACGTGCCGACGACCTACGGTCACCGGATGGACTCCCACGTCGGCACCCCGTTCCACCGGTGAGCACCGTCGAGGACGGTGCCCCGGCCACCGTCCGGGTCTTCCTGCTCGACGACCACGAGGTGGTGCGGCGCGGCATCGCCGCCGTGCTGGGCACCGACCCGGCGATCGAGGTGGTCGGGGAGGGCAGCACCGCGCACGAGGCGATGGTCCGCATCCCGGCACTGCGACCGGACGTGGCGGTCCTCGACGTCCGGCTGCCCGACGGGGACGGCGTCACCGTCTGCCGCGACCTGATGTCGAGGATGCCGGACCTGCGGGTGCTGATGCTGACCAGCTTCAGCGACGACGAGGCGCTCTTCAGCGCGATCCTGGCCGGGGCCTCGGGCTACCTGCTCAAGCAGATCCTCGGCCAGGACCTGGTCGCCGCGGTGCGCACGGTGGCCGCCGGGGGCTCCCTGCTGGACCCCGCGGCGACGGCGGCGGTGCTGGAGCGGATGCGCCGCAGCGAGCTGCCCGCAGGACCGGTGAGCCGGCTGTCCGAGCAGGAGCGCACGGTGCTCGAGCTCATCGGGGAGGGACTGACCAACCGGCAGATCGGCGCCCGGATGTTCCTGGCGGAGAAGACGGTCAAGAACTACGTCTCCCACCTCCTGGCCAAGCTCGGGATGGAACGCCGCACCCAGGTGGCCATCCTGGCGACCGAACTGCGGGCGGACTCACCGCAGCGGTGAGCTCCAGCGCAGGCACGTCCCGCCCTCGGGTCGTGCGGCGACGTCGAAGCCCCCACCGCGGGCGTGCGCCCGGGTGGCCAGGTTGTCCAGCCCGCTGCGGTGTGCGGTCGGCACGATGCCCACGCCGTCGTCGACGACCTCGACCACCACGGCCTCGGATCCCTCCACGGTGACCGTGACGGTGACCGACCGGGCGGCGGCGTGCCGGGTCACGTTGCTCACCGCCTCCCGGACGACGGCCTCCACGTCGGCCGCCAGCGCCCCGGTGACCAGCGCGTCGACCGGTCCCCGGGTGCGCAGGCTGGTGGCCAACGTGCCCGCGGACCCGGTGAGGGCGTCCAGCACGCGGCGGCGCAGGCTGGGGTCGCGGGCGTCGTCGGCGGTGCTGTGCAGGTCGAACACGGTGGAGCGGATGTCCCGGATCACCGTGTCGAGCTGACCGACGACGTCGAGCACCCGGTCGCGGGGGACGCCGTCGGCGAGCAGCTGGGGCAGCACCGCCTGGAGCGTGAGACCGGCGGCGAAGATCCGCTGGATGACGTGGTCGTGCAGGTCCCGGGCGATCCGGTCGCGGTCGGCGTAGACGTCCAGGCTGCGGGCCAGTCGTTGCCGGGCGGCCATGTCCAGGGCCAGCGCGGTCTGGTCGGTGAACGTCTGCAGCAGCGGGGCCACCGACGGGTCGTAGGGATCGGCGTCCCGCCGCCGCCCCACCACCAGGACCGCCTCGCTGCCGTCCGCGGTGCGCAGGGACGCCCCGAGGACGGGGCCCCACCGTTCCTGGTCTGCCATCCGGTCCGAGGGCACACCGCTGAAGTCCAGGTCCAGGACGGTCCCGCCGTCGGCGCGGACGAGCGCCTCGACCAGCGAGGAGGTGGCCGCGGTCAGCGGCACCCCGGTGGAGTCCGGCAGCCCGGGTCCGCTCTGGGCCCGGGAGGTCCAGGTCCCGGGCTCCCCCACCGGTGCCATCAGCCGAGCCGCGTCGCTGCCGGTCAGCCGCCGGACGGCGTCGGTGATCTGGTTCAGCACGTCACCGGGTGCCGTGCCGCCCAACAGCTGCTCGCGGACGGTGGCCACGGCGTCGGCCCAGCGACGTCGCTCCTGCTCGTCGGCCAGCCGCCGGGCGTTGTCGACGGCGATCCCGGCGGCGCCGGCGAGGGCGAGGACCAGCTCCTCGTCCTCGGCGGTGAAGGACCCGGTGCGCTTGTCGGTGAGGTAGAGGTTGCCGTAGACCTCGCCGCGGACCTGGACGGGCACCCCGAGGAACGACTGCATCGGCGGGTGACCCGGTGGCACCCCGACGGAGGACGGGTGGGCGCTGAGGTCGTCGGCCCGCAGCGGTTCGGGACGGGTGACGAGCTGCCCGAGGACGCCGAGGCCCTGGGGCAGGCTGCCGATGCGGGCCACGGTCGCGTCGTCGATGCCCTGGTGGATGAACCGGGAGAGCCCCCCGTCGCGGCCGACCACCCCCAGCGCGCCGTACCGGGCGTCGACCAGTTCCACGGCGACCTCGACGATCCGGCGCAGCGTGTCGTCGAGGTCCACCCCGGACTGCACCTGCAGGAACGCCGAGAGGAGCCCGCGCAGTCGGTGCTGGGCGCGGCCCAGTTCGTCGATCCGGTCGCCGGCGTCCTCCAGGGCGCCGGGTCGGTCACCGTGCCGGACGGGGAGGTGGACCACCGCGCACCTCCTCACGACCGGGCCGGCCGACCCGGTCGAGCCTGCCAGGTCCCGCCGGGTGGCGGGGACCCGTCATCCCGACGGGCGGGCCGTGCCCGACCGGACGACGGTCACCGGGCAGTGCGCGTGCTCGACCACCTGGTTGCTCACCGAGCCCAGGAGCAGGCCCCGGAACCCACCCCGGCCGCGGGCCCCCACCACCACGAGGTCGGCCGCGGACGAGGCCTCGACCATCGCCCGGGCCGGGGCCGCGTGGACCACCTGGCAGGTCACTTCGACGTCCCGGCCGGCCTGCACCTCGGCGACGTGTCCGCGCAGCTCGGCCGCCACGGACGCCTCCCAGTCGGCCAGCGGCGGCACGAACCCGGGCGTCGCCGACGCCGGCCGGGGGCAGCTGGTCATCGACCAGGCGCGCACCACGTGCACGGGCCAGTGCCCACGGGCGGCCACGGTGAGCGCCCAGGCCAGCGCCTCCTGCGCGCACCGCGAGCCGTCGTGGCCGACCACCATCCCACCGGGCACCTCGGCGTGTTCGCGGACATCGCTCACGGTTCTCCTCACGGTCGTCCACCCCAGCGGTGGAGCGTGCTGACCACGCTGTCGGGCGGCGACCACCCGGGCCAGGGTCGGAGGTCCCGGGACCCCGGCTCGACCTGGGACGGGAGCCTCACCGGACCCCCCGGGCCCCTCGCCCCGGGAGTCGACCCGCCGCTACGGCCCGACCGTCGCGGCGAGGTGGCGTCGTCCCGGACGACCGGTGCCCGGCCGGTCACCCTCGCGCTGGAGCAGCACCGGGCACGGCGCGTGCAGCGCACAGTGCAGCGCGACGGACCCCAGCACCATCCCCATCAGCTGACCTGCGCCGTGGCTGCCGACCACGAGCAGCCACGCACCGACGGCCCGGGCGACGAGCGCCTCTCCGGGGGAGCCGACCACCACGTGCAGCTGCACCGGGACCTCGGGCAGGTCCAGGTCCGCCGCGGCCGCCCGGACCTCCACCAACGTCCGCGCAGCGGCGGACTCGGCGGCGCGCCGCAGGTCGACCGACGACGGTGGCGACACCGCGGCCGACGTCCAGGTGCTGCCGTCGTCGTAGGCGGCGACCACGTCCACCACGGCGTCGGCACGTGCGGCCGCCGCGAACGCGGCCAGCAACGCCGCGGCCGCAGCCGGTGAGCCGTCGATGCCGACGACCACCCGCCGGCGGCCCACGGTCACAGCGTCCGTGGGTGAGGCCGGGACGACCACCAGCGGGGAGTGCGCGTGCCCGGCGCAGTGCAGGGACACCGACCCCAGCAGCAGGCTCCGCACCGAGCCGCGCCCCCGGGAGCCCACCACCAGCAGGGCGGCACCGCGCGAGCGCTCGACCAGCTCCAGCGCCGGGGAACCCGCTTCGGTCACGACGTCCACCGTCAGGTCGTCCACGCCAGCTGACCCGGCCGCGACCAGTTCGGCGGTGACCTCGGCGACGACCTGGCGGGCCCGCCGGGCGGTGTCGTCCCGGATCTCCTCGTAGGGGAAGGCGCCGGCCATGTAGGGCGCCGACCAGTAGTGGTCGATGGTGAACGCGGCCACGACCTGGACGCGTGCCCCGCGGCGGACCGCCTCGGGCAGGCCCCAGCGCAGCCCAGCACGGGCGCCGGGTGAGTCGTCGACCCCGATGACGACCCGCGGACGGGGCGGCGGGCCGACGGGCGGCGCGGTCACGCCGGGCTCACGATCGGCACGGCCTGCCGGTGGACGTCGACTTGCCAGTCCGCGGCCAGGGCGGCGAACGCGGCGACCCCGGTCACCACGGGAGCCAGCACGGCGAGCGCTGCCGCGGCCGTGACCGGGACCTCGATGACGGTGTGGCCGACGCTGTCCCTCACCACGATGCGCCGCACGTTGCCCTCGCGCAGGAGGGCTCCCACCCGCGCGGCGAGTGCATCGCCGCGGATCCGGGTCGTCTCGTGGGCCTGCGCTCCCGGTCGTCCGGTGTCGTCGGTGGACGTCATGTCTGGTGCTCCTCGGGTGGGTCCGGTGTGCCACCACCAGTGGCTCCCGCGGCCTCCCCGACCACCAGTGCCGGAGTACCCGGGCGGGGTCCTCAGCTGCCCTGCAGCGGACCCGGTGGGTGTCAGGGGGCTCGGTGGCGCGGCTCGCGCCGTGGCCGGACGCCGCCGGGTGCGCACCCGTCTCACGGCTGGGCCCCCAGCACGACCAGCCGCCAGCGGTACTCCTCCTCGTCGATGTCGCCCTGGGCGAAGCGTTCGGCCAGCACCTCGTGCGCGGTGGGTCGAGCGCCGTGCGCGGGCGGCGGTGGTGTCGTGGGGCGGCGCAGGAGGAGCCAGGCGATGGCGAGGAGGAGCCCTCCGAGCAGGAGGCCGGCCAGCACCGTGCTCCCCATGCCCATGCCGCCCCAGCCGTCCGTGTGACCGCCCCACCAGCCACTCACACCGACGCCCCGGCGGTCGCGGCGACCCCAGCGGCCCGCAGGCGGCCAGGGGCCCAGGACCGGTCGGTGGGCCGGACCACCAGCACCGGGCAGGGCGCGTGCAGCACGCAGTACAGCGCCACCGACCCCAGCACCAGGCCGCGGAACTCCCCGCGGCCACGGCTGGCCACCACCAGCAGGTCGGCCCCGGCGGCCTGCTCCACCAGCGCCGGGCCCGCCTCGCCACCGACGGAGAGCCGGTGGACCTCGGCGTGCTCGCCGATCGTGGCCTCGAACAGGCCCGCCAACCCCTCCTCCAGGGCTGCGAGCTCGGCGGCGTCCCGCTCCGCCGTCGTGGGCGTGACGGCGCGGTACTGGTCGTACCAGAGGTCGGTCACCCCGTAGGCGCGGACCGCGGTCACCCTCCCCCGCGGCCCGGCCTCCTCGACCGCCCAGGCCACCGCGGCAGCTGAGCGCGCGGAGCCGTCGACCCCGGCGACCACGGAGACGCCCACGCTGGGATCGGCCCACCCGCCCGGCTCGGGGACGACGACCACCGGGCAGGCTGCCGAGCTCACGCAGTGCAGGGCGACCGAACCCGTCACCGCGCTGGCGACCACGCCGCGGCCCCGCGTGCCCACGACCAGCAGGTCGACCTCCGACGAGCGACGCACCAGCAGCTCGGCGGGGTGCCCGGGTTCGATGTGCATCGCCACCGGGACGCCGAGCACGGTCGGGTCCTCCTCCCGCACCTGGTCGAGCACCTCGCGGGCCCTCGACCAGGTGTCGTCGTGCACGGCGTCCAGCCGGCTGAGGTCGGTCACCTCCGCGGCGGCCAGCCAGCCCATCGACGCCACGGTGGGGTACGCGGCGACCACCTGGACCTCGGCGCCGTGCCGGGCCGCCCAGTGCAGGGCCCACCGCACGGCGGCCCGCGAGCCCGGGGACCCGTCGACGCCCACCAGCACCTGCGGGGGGATGCCCGGAACGGTGCCGGAGGCGGCGTCGGGGCGGTGGGTGCGGGGTGTGGCGGTCACGGGGTGCTCCTCGGTCGGGTCCGGCAGGTCGCCCCAGCCTGGGCCGCCCCGCCGCCGTCGCCCCACCGTCGAACGTCCCGCTGCCCGGGACCTTCGGCAGCCGGGTCGGGCCCCCCGACCCGGGTCGGACCCACGGCTCCGCGGCGAGGCTGGGGGCTCCCCACGGCAGGAGCCACCATGGCCGAGCTCTCCCCCACGACGACGACCGACGCCGACGGCGACCTCCGTGCCCGACGCGCCCTCGACGCCGCCGTCGACCGAGCGGTGCTCGCCCCCTCGCTGCACAACAGCCAACCGTGGTCGTTCCGGCTGCACCCGGCCGACCGACCACGACGGCTGGACGTCCGGGCCGACCGGACCCGGCACCTGACCGCCATCGACCCGACCGGGCGCGAGCTGGTGCAGAGCTGCGGCGCCGCGCTCCTCAACGCCCGGGTCGCGCTGGCCGCGCACGGGTTCGCGACCAGGACCTGCCGGCTGCCCGATGCCGGGGACCCCGACCTGCTCGCCGTCGTCGAACTCGAGGACGGCCCGCCCGACGTCGCGCTCGCCGGGCTCGACCGCGTCGTGGGGCGCCGGCACACCAACCGCCGGACCTTCGCCCCCGGGGTGCCGACCCGGGGCCAGGAGGACGAGTTCCGGGCAGCGGCCGCCACCGAGGGTGCCGAGCTGCTGCCGGTGGTCGGTGCCGAGCAGCACCGGCTGCTGGCCCGGCTGACCCAGGTCGCCGACGGTCGCCAGCACCAGGACCCCGCCTACCGGGCCGAGCTCCGCCGGTGGACCAACCGGCCGGCCGAGGCCCGGGACGGCATCGTGCCCGCCGCCGTGCCCCACGTGGACGGTTCGGCCCGGGACGACCTGCCCGTCCGGGACTTCGACACCCGCGGTGACGGGGCGCTGCCCGTCTCCACCGGCGACGGCGCCGAGCCCACCGTCGTCCTGCTCAGCACCGTCGACGACGACGAGGAGGCCTGGCTGCGCGCGGGCGAGGCGCTCCAGCGGGTGCTGCTTGAGGTCACCCGGGCCGGCTTCGTGGCCGGTCCGGTCACCCAGGCGCTGGAGGACCCCCGGACCCGGCAGGAGCTGCGGTCGTCCCTCACCTGGGACCGCTGGCCGCAGAGCGTCCTGCGCATCGGTCGTGCCGCCGTGACCGTCCCGACCCCGCGCCGCTCCCGGCAGGACGTGCTGCGCGGCGGGTCGGAGCGACCGTGAGGCGTCCCGTGGTGGTGTGCGCCGACGACCCGGCCACGCTGGAGGCGGCTTCCGTCGAGTCGCTGCGCCGCCTCCGACCCCTGCTGCTGGTGCGTGGGGGCCGCTCGAACCCCTCGACCCTGGTGACCGCGTCGGCGACGGCCGCCCTGGTCGTCCTCGGTGCGAGCTCGCCGTCCCCGGGTCGGGCCTGCACGGGGCTCGCGGTCGCCGGGGCTGCGCTCTGCCCGGTCCTGGTGGTCCCCCGCCCGGATCCGGTGGGTCGACCCCGGCGCGACGTCGTGGTGGGGATGTCGGCCCGCCCGGGCAGCCGGGCCGCGGACACCCTCCTGCTGCACACCGCGCTCGCGGCCGCGACGGCCCGTGGCACCGGTGTCCTCGCCGTGCACGCCTGGTCGGACACCGGCCCGGAACCCGACCGCCACAGCACCCCGGGCGAGGTGGACTGGGGGCTCCTCCTCCCCGACGAGCACCGCACGCTGGCCGAGGTGTTGGCCGGTTGCGCCGAGGACTGGCCCGACGTGCCGCTGAGGCAGGCGGTCGTCCGGGCCCCGCTCGGACCCACCCTGCTGGCGACCGCCCTGTCCGCCCAGCTCCTCGTGCTCGGTACGCACCGGCGGCACGCCCGCGGCGCCGTCCGCCTCGTGCTGCACCGCCCGCCCTGTCCCGTCGAGCTGGTCCCCACCGGCACACGCACCCCGAACGCCCACCTGCAGCCCCGCGTCCTGGAGGACCACAGATGACACCCAGCACCACGCCCCGCACCGTCGTCGTCGGTGTCGACGGGTCCACCGGCTCCGACGAGGCCGCGCACGCCGCCGCCGTCGCCGCGTCCGCCGCGGGCGCCCACCTGGTCGTCGTCCGGGCCTTCGACTGGCCGACCGCCGGGGTCACCGGTCTGCCCGTCGACGTCGACGGACGGTCGGCCGCCCACGGCTCGTCGCAGGTCCGGCTCACGTGGCTGGTCGCCCAGCTGGCCCAGCGGCTGCCCGCCGGGCAGATCGAGGCCCGGCTGGTCGACGGCGAACCGGTGGCGGTGCTGCGGGCTGCGGCCGCCGACGCCGCACTGCTGGTGGTCGGGGCCCACGGTCAGGCCTGGCACAGCGGCGCCACGCTGGGATCGGTGACCGCGGCCCTGGTCCGCCGCTCCCCGTGCCCCGTCCTGGTCCACCGGAGCCGGGAGGCCCTCAGCGGGCTGCCCACCGGGGTCGTCGCCGGGGTCGACGGTGGCCCCGGCAGCGCCCACGTGCTGGCCATCGCCGCCCGCGAGGCCGTCCTGCGTCAGACGTCGCTGCACGTCCTGCACACCTGGCCGCAGCTCACCGAGGACGCCGGCACCCCCGTGCAGTGGCTCCTCGACGCCCGCGCCACCACCACGACCGAGCAGGCCGTGGTCCACGGGCTCGTGGCGGCGCTGCGGCGCGACACCCCGGGCCTGGACGTCGAGGCAACCGTCGTCGTGGGCCGGGCCGGCCCCGCTCTCGTGCACGCCTCCCACACGGCCCAGCTCCTGGTCGTCGGCCGGCCGGCGGTGCCCGCGGACGAGGAGGTCCGGGCGACCACCCGTCAGGCGGCACACCGGGCCGGGTGCCCGGTCTTGGTGGTGCCGCTGCCCGCCGTGGCCGACGTGCGCGCCGCGGCCGCCCCGGAGCCGGTGCAGGCCTGACCGCTCCGGGCACGACCGCGCGGGGTGTGCGGGCGGCGGCGGCCCGGCTCCGAGCGCTCCTCCCGGGCCCGGCCGACCTGACGGCCGTGCGCCGTCGGCCGCGGCGGGACCTAGTGGCCGGGGTGACCGTCGCCGTGGTGGCCCTGCCCCTGGCGCTGGCCTTCGGGGTCGCGTCGGGCCTGGGCGCACAGGCCGGCCTGGCCACCGCCGTGGTGGCCGGCATCGTCGCCGCCGTGTTCGGCGGGTCGAACCTGCAGGTCACCGGGCCGACCGGGGCGATGACCGTCGTCCTGGTGCCGGTGGTGGCCGCGTTCGGGCCGACCGGGGTGCTCATGGTGGGCGCGATGGCCGGGGTCGTCCTGGTGCTGCTCGCGGTCGCCCGGCTCGGTCGGGTGGTCCGGTTCCTGCCGGTGTCGCTCGTCGAGGGGTTCACCGCCGGGATAGCCGTGGTGATCGCGCTCCAACAGGTGCCGGCCGCGCTCGGGGTCACCGACGCCACCGGTGAGCACGTGGTCACCCGCGCCGCCGACGCCGTCGTCCGGGCGGCCGCCGACCTCCAGCCGGCCGCCCCGCTGACCGCCCTGGCCGTGGCGGCGGTGATGCTGCTGGGCGCGCGGTGGCGCCCGGGCCTGCCCTTCTCGCTGGTCGCCGTGGTGCTGGCGACCGGGCTGGCCGCGGCCCTCCCCCTGGGCCTGGTCACCCTCGGCACGCTGCCCTCCGGGCTGCCCGCGCCGTCGCTGGCGTTCCTGGACGTCTCCGCGGTGGGGGTGCTGCTGCCCTCCGCGCTGGCCATCGCCGCGCTGGCCGCCCTGGAGAGCCTGCTCTGCGCCACCGTGGCCGACGGGATGAGCGTCGGCGAACGGCACGACCCGGACCGGGAGCTCTTCGGTCAGGGGCTGGCGAACCTGGCCGCTCCGGTGTTCGGCGGCATCCCGGCCACCGGGGCCATCGCCCGCACCGCCGTCGCCGTCCGGGCCGGTGCCGGGTCGCGGCTGGCCGCCGTCACGCACTCGCTCGTGCTGCTGCTGGTCGTGCTCGTCGCCGCACCCCTGGTGTCCCGCATCCCGCTGGCCGCACTGGCCGGCGTGCTGTTCGCGACCTGCGTGCGGATGGTGGAGGTGGGCTCGGTGCGGGCGCTGCTGCGCTCCACCCGGGCCGACGCAGCCATCGTGCTGGTCACCTTCGGGGTGACGGTGGCCGTGGACCTGGTGACCGCGGTGGGGGTCGGCCTGGCCGTCGCGGTCCTGCTGGCGCTGAGGTCGGTGGCCCGCACCGCCGGGGTCGAGCAGGTGCCGCTGGAGGCCGGGGACCACAGCGCCGAGGAGCAGGACCTGCGGGACCGGCACGTGGTGGCCTTCCGGATCGACGGACCGCTCTTCTTCGCCGCCGCCCACCAGCTGCTCCTCGAGCTGCCGACCCTGGCCGAGGTGCGGGTGGTCGTGCTGCGGATGAGCCGGGTGACCACGCTGGACGCCACCGGGGCGCACGTCCTGGGCGACGCCGTCGGGCGGTTGGAGCGGCGCAGCATCACGGTGGTGCTCTCGGGCATCTCCGCCACCCACGACGCGGTGCTCGACGCCCTGGGTGTGGGCGCCCATCTCCGGGCGGCCGGCCTCGTGTTCCCCGACACCCCCTCGGCCATCGCCCGCGCCCGCGAGCTGGCCCTGCCGCCCAGCGCTCCGTGACGTCGAGCAACGGGTCCCGGTGTCGGACCCCGAGTCAGCGCAGCCTGCGGGCCAGCACCACCAGGGCCGCGGGCACCAGCGACGCACCGACCGCGGCGAGGGTCTCCACCGGCGCCAGCGGCTCGGTGCCCAGCAGGTCCGACAGCCCCGGGAGCAGGACCGCGGCCACGAGCAGCAGCAGGTTGACCCCGACCGCGACGGGGAGCCACGGGATCCCGCCGTCCGGCCGGGCCCAGGCCCCGGCCGGGCGCAGTGCGAGGGCCAGGGCCAGCTGGGCGACGGCGAGGGTGACGAACAGCTGGGTCTGCCACGGTCCGTCCGCGGCCCGGGAGAGCCCGGCCACGGCCAGGCACACCAGGGTCACGGCCAGCCCGTTGGCCACCAGCTGGGTGACCAGCGACCGGTCCAGCACCCCGACCGCGGGGTCCCGGGGCGCCCGGTCCAGGACGTCGGGGGCGGCCGGCTCCCCGCCCATCGCGACCCCGACCGGGCCGTGGGTGAGCAGGTTGATCCAGAGCACCTGGGCCGGCACCAGCGGCAGGGCCAGGCCGATCGCCGGGCCGGCGAGCATGACCAGCACCTCGGCGAGCCCGCCGGCCAGGCCGTAGCCGACGAAGCGGCGCACGTTGTCGAACACCCGCCGGCCCTCGGCCACCGCGGCGGTCACCGTGGCCAGGCTGTCGTCGACCAGCACCAGGTCCGCGGCCTCCTTGGCCACCTCGGTGCCCCGCTGACCCATCGACACCCCGATGTCGGCCGCGCGCAGCGCCGGGGCGTCGTTCACCCCGTCCCCGGTCATCGCCACGACGTGCCCGGCGGCCTGCCAGCCGGTGACCAGCTCCAGCTTTCCGGCCGGTTCGACCCGGGCGTGCACCCGCTCCGCGGGCCCCTCCCCCGCCCGGAGCACCCCGACCCGGCGGGCGACGGCGGCGGCGGTGCCGGCGTGGTCACCGGTGACCAGGACGACGTCGATGCCGGCGCGGTGCAGGGCCGTGACCGCGTCGGTGGCCTCCGGGCGCACCGGGTCGGCCATCGAGACCAGTCCGAGGAGGACGCCGTCCTCGGTGACGGCGAGCACCCGGGCACCGTCGTCGGCCCAGGAGTCGGCGACGTCCCGGCCGGCGGCGCCTGCGGGCAGGAGCACGTCGGGTGCGCCCTTCACCAGGGTGCGCCGGGTGCCGTCGGGCTCCCGGTGCACCGTGGTCATCCGGCGCACCACCGCGTCGAAGGGCACCTCGGACTCCCGCGGGTGGGCAGCCCGCAGCGCACCGACGTCCCAGCCGGCGTCCCTGGCCGCACGCACCAGCGCGGTCTCGGTGTCCGCGGTGCCCCGGGCCCCGCCGGGTCCGGCCCCGGTCGGGTCGGCGTCGTTGCACAGCGCGGCCGCGGCCAGCAGGGCGCGCACGGCCGGGTTGTCGGCCGGCAGCGCGACGTCGCCGTCGTCGGCCGTCCAGACCCGGTCGACGACCATCGCGCCGCGGGTGAGGGTGCCGGTCTTGTCGGTGGCCAGGAGGGTCACCGAGCCCAGGGTCTCCACCGCGGGCAGCGACCGGACGACGGCGCCGCGGCGGCCCATCCGGCCCGCCCCGGCCGACAGCGCCAGGGTCACCACGGCGGGCAGCGACTCGGGGACGGCGGCGACCGCCAGGGCCACCGCGGCGACGACGGTGGTCTCCCAGGGCTGGCCGCGCAGCAGCCCGGAGGCGACGAAGAGCAGGCAGGCGACCGCCACGGCGAGCGAGATCTGGCGGCCCAGCGCGGCGAGCCGGCGCTGCAGCGGTGTCTGCGGGGAGCGGTGGCCGGCCACCAGCGCGGCGACCTGGCCGATCGCGGTGCCGGCACCGACCGCCACGACCACCGCCCGGGCTGAGCCGCGCAGCACGGTGGCACCGGCGTGCACCATCCCGGCCCGGTCGGCGGCCGGGGCGTCGGCCGCGGCGAGTGCGTCGGCATCGCGGTCGCTGGGCTGGGACTCCCCGGTCAGCAGCGCCTCGTCCACCTGCAGCTGGACAGCGGTGAGCAGGCGGGCGTCCGCGCCCACCACGTCCCCGGCCGCGAGACCGAGCAGGTCCCCGGTGACCAGCTCGCGGGTCGGCACCCAGTGGTCGGCGCCGTCCCGGACCACCCGGGCACGGGGGGCGACCAGGTCGTCCAGGGCACGCACCTCGCGCAGCGCGCGCCGCTCCTGCACCACACCCAGCACCGTGTTCACCGTGACCACCAGCAGGATCGCCGCCGTGTCGACGAGGTCGCCGGTGACCGCGGTGAGCACCGCCGCACCGAGCAGCACGAGCACCAGCACGTCGGTGAGCTGGCCCAGCACCGACCGCCACAGCGGGGGCGCCGGGTGCACCGGCACCTCGTTGGGCCCGTCCCGGGCGAGTCGGCGGGCCGCCTCGGTGGCGGTCAGCCCGTGCCCGGGGTCCGACCCCAGGTCGTGGACGACGTCGGCTCCGGGCCGCTCCCAGGCCCGGAGCCCGCTGTCGGTCACGACGGTCACCGGGTCGTGGCCCCGGCCGTCAGCTCGACCCCGATCGCCGTCCCCCAGGCGCGGATCGCCGGCCAGTCCCGGCCGTCGCCGGTGCCGGCCCGGAACAGCCGGGTGACCAGTCGTTCGACCGCGCTCAGCCGGTCGCGGTCCAGCAGACCGGTGAACACCCGGTGCTCCCGGGCCTTGGTGAGGGCGAGCTCCTCGTCGACGTCGACCAGGTCGGCGTCCGGGCGCGGCGGGTCGCCGACCGGGCCGCTGGAGAACAGCCAGACCGGGCGTCGCCCCAGTTCGACCGCGCAGCGTTCGACGGCGTCCCGGGCCTCCCGGGTCCACCGGCCGGCGTAGACGGCGCTGCCCAGGACGACCGCGTCCCAGCCGGCCACGTCGGGCACGTCGACGACGTCCCGGACGTCGACCACCGCGGTGTCCCCCGACCCGGACCGGACGGCGTCAGCGAGGCAGCGGGCGATCTCGGCGGTGGCCTCGTGCCGGCTGGAGTACGCGACGAGCACCCGGGGCGCTGCGGTCACCGGACCCTCCGCGGTGCCTGGACCGTGCGGTGCGTGGAGGAGAACCGGGCCGCCCGCCGCCGCAGGTGCCGGCGGGGGTCACGGGGTCGTGCCGGGCCGGGCCGGCGGGCGGTGGCGTAGAAGGCGGCCTTGCCGACCTCGATGAGCAGCAGGTAGCCCACGACGAACCCGACCAGGACCGCGTAGTAGACGCCGGGCAGCGGGGTGAAGCCGAGGGCCTGCGCCAGCGGGGTCGCCGGCAGCACCGCCCCCACCGTGACGACGCCGACGGCGGCGAGCACCAGCGGGAGCGAGGGCCGGCTGCGCCAGAACGGCACCCGCCGCGTGCGGATGGCGAGCACCACCAGCGTCTGGGTGGCCAGGGACTCCACGAACCAGCCGGTGCGGAACTCCGTCGGGCCGGCGTGCAGCACGGTCAGCAGGACGACGAACGTGAACGCGTCGAACAGCGAGCTGAGCGGGCCGAACACCAGCATGAACCGCCGGATGAAGGCCAGGTCCCAGTGCGCGGGCCGGCGCACCTGCTCGTCGTCGGCGTGGTCGGTGGGGATGGCCAGCTGGCTGGTGTCGTAGAGCAGGTTGTTCAGCAGGATCTGGCTGGGCAGCATCGGCAGGAACCCCAGGAACAGCGACGCGCCGGCGGCCGAGGCCATGTTGCCGACGTTGCTCGAGGTGCCCATCAGCACGTACTTGACCGTGTTGGCGAAGATCCGGCGCCCCTCGGCGACCCCGTCGGCCAGCACCCCCAGGTCCTTCTGGAGCAGGATCACGTCCGCGGCGTCCTTCGCGACGTCGGTGGCGCTGTCCACCGAGATCCCGACGTCGGCCCCGTGCAGGGCCAGTGCGTCGTTCACGCCGTCCCCGAGGAAGGCGACCCCGCCCCCGGTGCGACGCTGCACGGCCACGATCCGGGCCTTGTCCTGCGGGCCCACCCGGGCGAACACGGTGGTCGTGGGCAGCGCGGCGGCCAGCTGGTCGTCGTCCAGGCCGGCGAGGTCGGCGCCGGTGAGCACCGTGTCGTCGAGCCCGAGCTCCCGGCAGACGTGCGCGGCGACCGGGGCGGCGTCACCGGTGACGACCTTGACGGAGATGCCGAGCGCGGCGAGGCGGGCGAGCGCGGCCGCGGCGTCGGCCTTCGGCGGGTCGCTCGCCACGAGCAGCCCCCGCAGGGTCAGGCCGTGCTCGTCGGCGGTGGTGAGCAGGTGCCCGGCCGGCACCGTCCGCGTGGCGACGGCGACGACCCGGTTGCCGGCCGCGAACTCCGCGCCCAGGGCGGCCGCCACCCCTGCGGGGACGGCGGTGCAGCGGTCCAGCACGACCTCGGGGGCGCCCTTGGTGACCACCACGCAGGTGCCGTCGGCGGTGCGGACCAGCGCGGAGACGAGCTGCCGGGCGTGGTCGAAGGGCACCAGGGCGAGGCGCTCGCTCACCTCGCCCGGGGTGGCCGCCGCCCAGAGCGCCCGGTCCAGGGCGTTGCCACCGGTGCCGTCCACGGTCTCGGCGGCCCGCAGGCCCCAGCGAAGCACCTCGTCAGCGCTGTTCCCGCGAGCCGGGACGGCGCGCAGGAACACCGGACGGCCGGTGGTGAGGGTGCCGGTCTTGTCGGTGAGGAGGACGTCGACGTCCCCGAGGTCCTCGATGCAGACCAGCCGCTTGACCAGCACGTGCCGTCGGCGCAGCCGTCGCGAGCCGGCGGCCAGGCTGCTGGAGACCACGGCCGGGAGCAGCTGCGGGGTGATGCCGACGGCGATGGCCAGGGAGAACAGCACGGCGTCCAGGAGCGGGCGGCCGAGCACCACGTCGACCACCAGCACCACTGCCGACAGCACCCCGGCGACCCAGGCGAGGAGCACCGAGAAGTCGCGCAGCCCGACCTGGAAGCGGGTGTCCAGCGGGTGGGTGTCCAGGCCGGCCGTGACGCTGCCGAACTCGGTGCGGGCCCCGGTGGCCACCACGACGCCGTGCCCGCTGCCGGCGGCGACCACGGTGCCCATCAGCGCGCAGCAGGTGAGCTCGGCCAGTGGCGTGCCGGTCGGCACCGGCTCGACGCCCTTGGCCGTGGGCACCGACTCGCCGGTCAGCACGGACTCGTCGCACTCCAGCCCGGTCACCGCGAGCAGCCGCAGGTCGGCCGGGACGACGTCGCCCAGGCCGATGTCGACCAGGTCACCGGGCACCAGCCCGGTCACGTCGACCTCGTGCCGACGGCCCTGGCGCAGTGCCACGGTGGTGTGCCGGACCTGGTCGTGCAACGTCTCGGCGGCCTTCTCGGCCCGGTACTCGTTGCCGAAGCCGAGACCGACCGACAGGGCGATGACGACCGCGATGGTGGCGGCCCCGCCGCGCTCCCCCACCGCCGCGGACACCAGCGCCGCCACGAGCAGCAGCCCCAGCAGCGGTGAGGCCAGCTGGTGCCACAGCGCGGGCAGCGCCCGGGCGCGGTGCGAGGTGACGGCGTTGGGCCCGGACCGGGCGCGGCGGGCGTCCAGCTCCCCGTCGCGCACCCCGACGGCCGGGTCGACGTCCAGGGCGCGCAGCGTGCCGGCGGTGCTCCAGGTGGCGGCGTCGGCGGTCGCGGACGTCGGCGGGCGGGTGGCGAGGGCGGTCATCGGTGCTCCTCGCCTGTCTCGGTGGTGACGACCGGCCACCAGGGTGCGTGGACGCGGCCCGGGCCGACAGGGCCCTCCGACCCCCTGGCCGGGGCCCGGCGACCCCGTCGCCCACGACCGGCCGCGCGGCACCGTCGCGGGCATGTCGTCGGCCTCCCCCGTGTCCTCCGCGCTCGACCCCGCCGACCCGTACCCGGTGGAGGAGCTCGAGCTGGACCTGCGGTGGTGGGCCGCGGCCAACCTGCTCACCGTCGGTCAGATCCACCTGACCGAGAACGCCCTGCTCGACCGGCCGCTCACGCACACCGACGTCAAGCCGCGGCTGCTGGGCCACTGGGGCACCTCACCCGGGCTGTCCGCGCTGTACGTGCAGCTGAACCGGCTGATCCGCCGGACCGGGCAGGAGGTGCTCTACGTGACCGGCCCCGGTCACGGCGGGCCGGCCCTGGTCGCCTGCACCTGGCTGGAGGGGACCTACAGCGAGCTGTACCCGGCGGTCGGCCCCGACGGGGCCGGCGTCCGGGCGCTGGTGCGGCAGTTCTCCACCCCCGGCGGCATCCCCAGCCACGTCGG
Organism: Geodermatophilaceae bacterium NBWT11; assembly: GCA_014218215.1. Lineage (NCBI taxonomy): Bacteria > Bacillati > Actinomycetota > Actinomycetes > Geodermatophilales > Geodermatophilaceae > Geodermatophilaceae bacterium NBWT11. Next base: position 4,266,853 of record CP043652.1, on the reverse strand, counting down.
CGTCCCCACCCCGGGGTCGATCCACGAGGGCGGCGAGCTCGGCTACGCCCTCGTGCACGCCGCCGGCGCCGCCTTCGACCACCCCGACCTGCTGGTCGCCTGCGTGGTCGGGGACGGCGAGGCCGAGACCGGTCCGCTGTCGGGGTCGTGGAAGGTCCCGGCGTTCCTCGACGCCCGCCGGGACGGCGCCGTGCTGCCGGTGCTGCACCTCAACGGCTACAAGATCAGCGGCCCGACCGTGTGGGGCCGCTCCTCCAACGAGGAGGTCTGTGCCTACCTGGCCAGCCAGGGCTGGGCGCCGGTCGTGGTCTCCGGGGACGACCCGCGGCTGGTGTTCACCGACCTGCAGGCGGCGCTGACCGCCGCACACACCCGGATCGGGGAGATCCAGGCCCACGCCCGCAGCGGCGGGGAGGACCTGCGGCCGGGGTGGCCGGCGATCGTCCTGCGCACCCCCAAGGGCTGGACCGGGCCCGACGTGGTCGACGGGATCCAGGTGCAGGGCACCCAGCGCTCCCACCAGGTGCCGCTGACGGGAGTGCAGACCGACGACGCGCACCTGGCGCTGCTGGAGGACTGGCTGCGCAGCTACGACCCCGACCAGCAGTTCCCCGGCGGCCGGCTGGCCCCCGAGCTGGCCGCGCTGGCCCCGCTGGGCGACCTGCGGATGGGCTCGACCCCGTACGCCAACGGCGGCCGGCTCCGACGTCCCCTGGACCTGCCCGCCCTGGCCGGCTACGCCGTCGACGTCCCCAGCCCCGGGACCGTCTCCCGGGAGACCACGCACCCCCTCGGCGAGCTGCTCGCCGAGGTCTACCGGCGGACGACGACGCCCGACGGCGGCGGCACCTTCCGGTTGTTCAGCCCGGACGAGACCGCCAGCAACCGCCTGCAGTCGGTCTTCGACGTGACCGACCGGTGCCTGCAGGCCGAGGTGCTGCCCACCGACGACCACCTCTCCCCGCACGGCCGGGTGATGGAGGTGCTCAGCGAGCACCTGTGCGAGGGCTGGCTGGAGGGCTACCTGCTCTCGGGCCGGCATGGGCTGTTCGCCACCTACGAGGCGTTCGCGATGGTCAGCGCGTCGATGGTGGTGCAGCACGTCAAGTGGCTGCAGCACGCCGCCGCGGTGTCCTGGCGGGAGCCGGTGTCCAGCCTGACCGTGCTGCTGACCAGCACGTGCTGGCGCAACGACCACAACGGGTTCAGCCACCAGGGCCCGGGGCTGATCGACACCGTCCTGCCGCTGTCCCCCCAGGTCGTGCGGGTCTGGCTGCCGCCGGACGCCAACTGCCTGCTGTCGATCGCCCGGCACTGCCTGCAGAGCACCGACCACGTCAACCTGGTCGTGGCCGACAAGCAGGAGCACCTGCAGTTCCTGACCCTGCCCGAGGCCGAGGCCCACTGCGCGGCCGGGGCGTCGGTGTGGCGCTGGGCCGGCACCGAACGCACGACCGGCGACCCCGACGTCGTCCTCGCCGCGGCCGGCGACGTCCCCACGCTGGAGGTGCTGGCCGCCGCCGAGCTGTTGCGGCACGGGGTGCCCGACCTGGCGCTGCGGGTGGTGAACGTGGTCGACCTGATGGCCCTGCTGCCCCGTGCGGTGCACCCGCACGGCTTCGACGACGACGTGTTCCGCTCGCTGTTCACCGACACCGTCGACGTGGTCGTGGCCTTCCACGGCTACCCGCGGGCGGTGCACCAGCTCCTGCACGGGCGACCGGACACCGACCGCTTCCACGTGCGCGGCTTCGAGGAGCAGGGCACCACCACGACGCCCTTCGACATGGTCGTGCTCAACCGGATGAGCCGCTACCACCTGGTGCTGCTCGCCCTCGCCCACGCCCCGGCGGGTCTGACCGGCGCCGACGAGCTGGCCGCGACCTGCCGGGACCAGCTCGCCCGTCACCACGCGTACGTCCGGGAGCACTTCCAGGACCTGCCCGAGATCCGCGAGTGGACCTGGTCCGGCTGACCGCCCCCCTCGCTCGGCGTTGATCAGCTCCGACGAGCACCGTGCGTCCTCCTCCACCGGCGTCGGTGGAGGAGGACGCACTCTGGTCGTCGACCCTGATCAACGCCGGGGGGGGGTGGCGGGTGGGGTCGTCACAGCGACCCGGTGGGGGCCAACGGCACTGGGGACGACGGCCCGGAGTCGGGACGCTGGGGCCATGACCCTGCCCGCGGCACCCGCTGCCGCCACGACAGCACCGGTGGTGGCCGCGGTGGACGGTTCCCCCGCCTCGCTGGCTGCCGCGCACGCCGCGGCCCGGACCGCGCAGCAGCTCGGTGCGCCGCTGCGGCTGGTCCGGGTGGTGCCGCTGCCCAGCGAGGACCCGGTCGACGAGCGCGGCAACGGGGTGGCCCTGCAGCACGCCGGGGTGGAGCTGGACCGGCTGCGCGGCGAGCTGGCCACCCTGCTCCCCGGCCAGCAGGTCACCGCCGCGGTGCGACGGGGCGGCACGGCGGAGGAGCTGACGGTCGAGTCGGCGACGGCCGAGCGGGTCGTGCTGGGCGAGCACACCGGCGGCCCGGGCCTGGGCGCTGTGGGAGATGAGCTCGTCCGGCACGCGCACGCGCCGCTGCTGCTGCACCGCGGGACCGGCCGCCCGGCCGGCTCCGTCGTGGTCGGCCTGGACTGCCTGCCCGGCACCGAGGTGCTGCTGCGGGTCGCCGCCGACGAGGCGTGCCTGCGCGGCGCCGTGCTGCACGTCGTGCACGGCCGGATGTCGCGGCTGTCGACCCCCGGGGTGCTCACTGCCGAACAGCGGCTCCTCGAACGGCTCGTCGACCGGGTCCGGCACCACCTCCCTCTCCTGCGGGTGCACGTGGAGGCCCGGGCGGCCAACGCCACGACCCTCGTGCTGGAGGCCGCCACGGCGGCGCAGGTGCTGGTGGTCGGCCGGCGCGTGCGGGGCGCGGGCCGGCCCACCTCGAGCACCGGGTCCACCCTCCTGCTGCGCGCGTCCTGCCCGGTGCTGGTGGTGCCCGGGGACGACGCCCTGCAGCAGGCCCGATCCACGGCGGAGGCCCGGGAGCTGGTCGGCCGGTGACCGGGTCGAACGGCGGGCGGTCCGGGACGTCGGACCCTCGTCACCGGGGCGCCTTGCGGGCAGGGTCACCGGCATGACCTCGGAGAACGACGACCGACACCGCTGGACCGACCCGAGGACGCGAGCCACCGACGGGGCGCTCCCCGTCGCCACCGTCTCCATGACCGGCCCCGACCAGGTGTCCGTGGTCAGCGGCGGGGTGACCGTCGCCCAGGCCGACGTGGTCGCCGGGCCCCAGGTCGTCGTCCGGTTCTGGGTCGCGGCCCACGCCCTGACCGCCGACACCCGCGGGGAGCTCGTGCGCACCGCCTTCACCCACGCGTCGCTGGCGCCCCGGCAGCGCGTGCTGGCCACGCTCCCCCACGAGGACGCCGGCCTGATCGCCGAGCTGCGCAGCCACCTGTCAGTGACCAGCACCCGCGTCGCTGGCTCGACCTGTCTGCTGGAGGGCCTGGTCGCTTGAGCCGCCCCTCCCCCACCCGAGCTGTCCGGACGGGGGCCGGCGCGCCCGCTCAGTGCAGCGTGAGGCTGATGCAGGCCACGTCGTCGAGCCGGTTGTCGGCCAGCGTCATCGCCGCGCGGGTGACGGCCGAGGGGTCCGGCCGCGGGCCCAGGGCGGCCAGCAGCGCGAGGAGGTCGGCGGTGCCCTCGTCCAGGTCGGCCCCGCGGTGCTCGACCAGCCCGTCGGTGTAGGCCAGCACCGTGGTCCCCCGGGGGACGTCGACCACGGTGGAGGACCGGGTCCGTTCGGTGGTGACGCCGAGCATCAGCCCGCGGACCTCGTCGAGCTGCCGGACGGCGCCGTCGGGCGCACACACCACCAGCGGGGGGTGACCGGCCGTCGCCACCTGCAGTCGCCACCCGCCGCCGTCGGGCAGCCGGACCGCCCGGGCGTAGGCGAGGGTGGCCAGGGTCTGCAGCCGGAGGCCGAGGACCAGGCGGTCCAGCCGGTTGAGCACTGCGGCGGGGTCGGGGTCGGGCGCCTCGAAGGCGCAGGCCCGCAGCAGCCCGCGGAGCTGGCCCATGTGCGCTGCGGCGTCGATGTCGTGCCCGGCGACGTCCCCGATGGCCAGGGCCACGGAACCGTCGGGCAGGTCGATGAGGTCGTAGAAGTCCCCACCGACGGCCGCGGTGGACGACGCCGCCTGGTAGTGGGCGTGCGCGGTCACCCCGGGGACGACGGGCAGTGCGGGCAGCAGCGACCGCTGCAGCGTCTCGGCGACGGAGAACTCCTGCTGGTACAGCCGGGCGTTGTCCATGGCCATCGCTGCCCGTCGTCCCAGGTCGGTGGCCACGCCGACGTCCTCGCTGTCGGGCGGGCCGTCCGCGGAGACCAGGGTGAGCACGCCGAGGGTGCGCCCCCGGGCCACCATCGGGACGGTCAACACCGAGTGCAGCCCCAGCCCGGTGGCCAGTTCGACCTCCTGCTCGGTGCGGAAGACCGCGGACGGACCGGTCGCCGTGACGTCGGGGTCCACCCGGGGCCGACCGGTCGCGACGGCCGCCTCGGCCGCCGACCCCGGGGCCACCGGCCGTCCCGTCAGCCCGGCACCCAGCCTCTCGAGCTCGTCCTCCCGTCCGGCGACGTGCGCAGCCGCCACCCCACCGACCGTGCCGGACTCGGTGAGCCCGACGGCCCAGGCCCAGTCCGCCAGGCCCGGCACGCACAACCGGACCAGGCGTCGCAGTAGCTCGTCGCCGTCCAGCGTGGCCGCCAGCTGGCTGGTGCCCTCGGCCATGAGCAGCAGCCGGTTCTGCGCCTGCTCGATGTGCCGTCGGGCCACCCGCTCGGCCTCCAGCGCCCGCAGCCGCTCGCCCTCCGCGCGGACCCGGGTGGAGACGTCGGCCTGCACGCCCACGTGGCTGACCAGCTCGCCGTCGACGTCGAAGACGGGGGTCACGGTGAGCTCGTTCCAGAACTCGGTGCCGTCGCGGCGCCGGTTCAGCACGGTGACGGTGGTCGGCCGCCGCTCGGCCACCGCGGCCCGCAGCTCGGCGACCGCGGCGGGGTCGGCGGTCGGGGCCTGGAGGACGCGGCAGTTGCGGCCGAGGATCTCCTCCTCGGTCCAGCCGGTGACCCGGGTGAACGCCGGGTTCACCCAGACGACCGGGTTGTCGGGCTGGCGCGGGTCGGTGATGACGAAGCAGACGTCGGTGGCCACGACCGCGTCCTCGCGGAGCTGTCGGATGGGGTCGGGGTGTCCCCGGACCGACGGGTCGGCGACAGGGAACGCCACCAGCGCAGGGGGCTGGTGGCGCTCCGCCGTCGGCCCGGGGTCACGGGGCCCGCCGAGGGGATCGGGGGGTGCGTCGGTCGGTGCCGACGCGGCGGACCGCGCCGCGGGCGTGCCCGTGGACGGGACGGCGGCGGCGGCGGGCGGGGTGCGGACGGACAAGGGGGCAGCGCGCCTGACTGGGGCGAGAGGTGCACGGACTCACGAGGGCACGCGCAGTCGTGTCGACGGGTCCGGACACGACCACGACCCTCGCTCTTGGAGCCGCTGTCGATCAGTAGAGCAGACCCGACACACCCGGGACAGCGGCCACGGCGCCGAACGCGGCCGGCCGGCCCTCAGCCCCCGGTCGATCCTGTCGGCAGCGAGCCCAGGAAGTCCTCGAACGCGGCGTCCACCCGGCTGCGGTCACCGGTGGTGGTCAGGTCCATCACCAGCCCACGGATGACGGCGAGGACCAGCGTGGCGAGCTCAGGTCGACCCAGAGCGGCCAGACCCTCCTCCAGGGGGGCGAACCAGTCCGTGGTGGCCTCCCGGCGGAAGCCGGGCCACAGCTGCTGCGCCGGGTCCTCGCGGAGCCGGTCGAACACGGCCAGGTAGCGCTGACCGGAGCTGCCGGTGATCCCGGCTCAGGCGCGGGCCAGCGTCGTCCGGTAGTCCTCCCCCGCGCGGGCCCGGAGCAGGTTCCCCCAGTCCTCCCGCTGGCGCAGCCGCGCCTGCCGCAGTACCGCACGCAGGAGCTCCTGCTGCGTGCCGAAGTGGTACAGCAGCATCCGGGGCGACGTGCCCGCGGCGTCGGCCAGCGGCTGCAGCCGGTCGGGCACCCCGTGGTCGAGCACGTGGTCGGTGAGGGCCTCGAGCAACCGCTCTCTGATCTCGGGCTGCTTACGTCGTCCCACGCCGGCACGTTTTCACGTAACGAGCGGTACGTCTAGCGTCCCCACGAGACGGCCCGACGGTGGAGGAGACCCGATGCGCATCGTGTTCGTGCACGGCGCCTGTGTGCGCGACGGGGCCTGGTGGTGGCACCGCACCGACGAGCTGCTGCAGCGCCACGGGGTGGTCAGCCTCGCGCCCGCCCTGCCCAGCTGTGGCGAGACCGGCCGGGCGGCCGGACCGGACGGCCCCGGACTGGCCGAGGACGTCGCGGCCGTCCGGGCGGTGCTGCAGAGCAGCGACGAGCCCACGGTCGTGGTCGCGCACAGCTACGGCGGGATCGTGATCGCCGAGGCCGCCGCCGGGGTGACCTCGGTACGCCGACTGCTGCTGGTGTCCAGCTACCTGCCCGAGGTCGGGGAGAGCCTCGCGACGTTCGGCGGCCCCGACCCCGCGCCCTTCCTCGACCCCGACGGCGGGTCCGGCACCCTGGGCGTCCGACCGGACTCCCTGGCCGACACCTTCCTGCAGGACTGTCCCGACGTCGTCCCCGCCGCCCTGGAGCGGTTGGCCCGGCAGAGCCTAGGCGTGGTGGGCGCGCCGGTCCGGGCCGCGGCCTGGCACGACGTGCCCACCACGTACCTGGTGTGCACGGGAGACCGGGGCACCCCGGCCTCGGCGCAGCGGGAGTTCGCCCGTCGCGCCGACGAGGTCGTCGAGCTGGACGCCGGGCACCACCCCTTCCTGTCCCGCCCGCAGGCGGTCGCCGACCTGCTGCTGGACCGCCGGGACTGACCCGCGTCCGCGCGACGACGTCGGGCGGACCGACCGCCGGCGGTCGATCAGTCGCCCTCGACGGGGCCGGCGAGTGCCGTGACGCAGGTGCGCAGGTCGGCTAGCAGCCGCCTCCGGTCGCGGTCCGGCAGCGCCTGGACCATCCGGGTCTCGACGGCGGCGACGGCCCGGCTGGCCTCGGCGAGCACCGCCGCCCCCCGCCGGGTGAGGCCGGCGGGCAGCGCCCGACCGTGGGGTGCGGACTCCGGGCGCTCCACCAGGCCCCGGTCCTGCAGGCCCTGCAGCAGGGTCTGCATCGACTGCCGTGTCACGAAGACCCCGCGGGCCAGCTCCGACCCGGACAACCCGGGTCGTTGACCGAGGAGCTCGAGGCAGGAGTACTGGGAGACGGTCAGCCCCAGGGGGTCCAGGGCGGTGTCCATCGCACCCCGCAGCGCCGAGGAGGCCTGCTTGAGGGCGTAGCCGACGGAGCTCTCCAGGTCCACCTCTTGCGCCATGTCAGGAGTCTGACATAGCCTCATGCGTGTCAGGAACCTGACATCGACCGAGGAGACGACGTGCCCACTGTGACCGGACCCGACTTCATCGCACTCCAGGTGCGCGACGTGCAGCGCGCCGCAGAGTTCTACGAGACCCACCTCGGCCTGACACGGGCCCCGGCCGGCCCTCCCGGGGCGGTCGTGTTCACCACCAGCCCGATCGCCTTCGCCGTCCGGGAGCCCCTCCCCGGCCTCGACCTGGACGCGGTCAGCCCCCGACCCGGGGCCGGGGTCGCCCTCTGGCTGGCCGCCGACGACGCCCAGGGCCTGCACGACCACCTCGCCGCCCAGCAGGTCCCGGTCCTGGTCGCCCCGTTCGACTCGCCGTTCGGCCGCACCTTCACCTTCAGCGACCCCGACGGCTACGCGATCACCGTGCACCAGGCAGCGCCGGCCTGACCGGCCGCGGGGGTCAGGCCGGGGGCGCGAAGAACTCCAGGGCGATGCCGTCGGGGTCGGTGAAGGAGACGCCCGAGCCGTAGTGGGCGTCGACGATGCCGCCGTGCGGGATGCCGAGCTCGTCCAGCCGGGCGGCCTGCTGCTCGAGGGCGGCCCGGTCCGCACAGGCGAACGCGACGTGGTCCATGCCGGTGCGCCGGGCGTCGAAGGCGTCGGTGGTCTGCTCGGCACCGTGGGTGTGCAGGCCGAACAGCGAGCCGCCGTCGAGGGCGAAGACCGTGTGGTGGAAACCGCCGGTGGTCTCGTCCTCGTCCAGCACCGCGTCCGCGCCGAAGAGCCGGGAGTACCAGTCGGTGGAGCGGGCCAGGTCGGTGACGGTCACCGCGACGTGGGCGATCGGGGGGAAGGACGGCACGGGAGGACCTCCGGACGACGGTGTTCGGGACGCCCCCACTGGACTCCCTCCTGGGCCCGGCCACAACTGCCCGACCGGGCAGGCCCGGTGACAGCGAGGACCCGGTGCCGCCGCAGCGACACGAGGGGTGACGACGCGACAGCAACCCACCCACACCCCCTCTGAGCTGGCCATTTCCCTCGCCTGGACCGTTCACCCGCGATGGACTTCGAACACCTGATCGAACAGCCCGGGAGGTGTCGTGAGCGAACTGCGGTCTGCTCTGGACGCCCTCGCCGGCGACGACCTGCATGCCCTGGTCGACGGTCAGCTGGTCGACCGGACCGCGGAGCTCGTGCAGTCGATCAACCGGCTCAACGCCGAGCTGACCCGCACCGTGCGGCACGCCGACGTGGTCGACGCCGCCGAGCACGACGGGCTGAGGACGATGCAGTCGCTGCTGCGCGGACACCACCACTGGTCGGCCGGTGCCGCCTCCGCGGTGGTGAGGGCCGGACGGGTGCTGGAGCACCTGCCGCGGCTGGAGGCGGCGTTCGCCGAGGGAGCGGTGACCGCGGCTCAGGTCGGGGTCGTGGCCGACGCGCTGCGGCCGTGTGACATCGCGGCGGCCGCGGAGCAGGACGTCGACCTCGGTGCCTTTGACGAGGCCTGGACCGAGGTCGCACGCACGCTGCCGCACGCGAAGCTCGCGACTGCGGTGAACGCGTTCCGCAACGCCCTGGACCCTGACGGCCCGGAGCCCGACCCAACCGAGGAGCGCCGGTTCACCCTGACCCGGAACGCCAACGGCTCCGGGTCCGGGCGCTTCGAGCTCGACGCCGTGGGGTTCGAGAAGTAGAAGGACCACCCCCTCCCCGCGACTCGCAAGCTCGCCGCGGGCCCCTGGGGGTGGCCGAACCGGGCCCAGCAGCAGGCCGATGCGCTGGCGCAGTGGGCCGACAACACCCTCGCCGCGGGTGACCTGCCGTTCCTGCGGACGGTCAAGCCGCAGGTGATGGTCACCATCGACCTCGAAGACCTCATGGACCCCGCCACCGGCCACGACACCGCCGCCACCGGCTTCGGCGCCACCATCTCCGCCGCGAGGGCCCGCTGGATCGCCTGCGACTCCGCAGTCACCCGCATCGTCATGGGCCCCGACGGGCTCCCCCTCGACGTCGGGCGCACCAAGCGGGTCGTCCCCCCGCACATCCGCAAGGCCGTCGAAGCCAGGGACGGGCACTGCGTGTTCGCCGGCTGCCACGCCCCCCCACTGGTGCGACGTCCACCATCTCGCCGAGTGGCTCCGCGACGACGGCGACACCTCGCTGGAGAACTCGGCGCTGCTGTGCGAACGCCACCACACCAAGGTCCACCACGGGTTCCGCGTCGACCGTGATGACGGGGCGCCACCCGGTGAGCGCTGGCGTACGTACCGACCCGACGGCATCGAGATCGTCCTCGACCGGCCGATGCTCGACCCCTGAGCCCCCGGACGACCACCCGTCGTCCACCGGGTGGCCGTACGTTCGACAGATGACGCCGGACGAGCAGGGCGCGGCCAGCGACGACGACCTCGGCTCGGTGATGAGCCGGGTGGCCCGCCAGCTGCAGGAGGAACACGGCGACACCGACGCCACCCTGCAGGCCATCACCACCGCGGCGGTGTCGGTGGTGCCGCACGTCCAGGACTGCGGCATCAGCTTCGTCATCGGCCGCACGACCGTCGAGGCCCGCGCCTGGAGCAGCGAGCTCCCCCGAGAGGTCGACGCCCTGCAGAACCGCCTCCAGCAGGGTCCGTGCCTGGACGCGGTCTGGGACGAACTGGTCGTCCGGGTGGACGACGTGGCCGGCGACCCGCGGTGGCCGGCCTTCACCGTGGCCGCGGCCGCCGCCGGGGTCGGCAGCATGCTCTGCCTGCAGCTGTTCGTGCAGGGCGACCAACTGGGCGCGATGAACCTCTACGCCCGGGAGTCGCACGCCTTCGACGACGAGTCCGTGGAGTTCGGACGCATGCTCGCCAGTCACGCCGCGATCGCGCTGGCCGGCGCGCAGCGCGAGGAGGGGCTGTACGGCCGGGTGACCCACCGCGACGCGATCGGGCAGGCCAAGGGCATCCTGATGGAGCGCTACAAGGTGACCGCCGACGAGGCGTTCGGGCTGCTGGTGCGCTCCTCCTCGGTCACCAACCGCAAGCTGCGCGACATCGCCGACGACCTCGCCTCCACCGGCACCCTGCCCACCGACCGGCACTGAGGGCGGCGGTCTAGGCCCGTGCCAGCCGCCCCAGGCCGGGCAGCGCGGTCACCGCACGCTCGACGGCGTCGGGCACCAGGGAGTACCAGGTCCACACCCCGCGCTTCTCCCCGTCCAGGAAGCCCGCCTCGACCAGCACCTTGAGGTGGTGGGACACGGTGGGCTGGGACAACCCGAGGGGCTCGGTGAGGTCGCAGGCGCAGGCCGCCGCGGTGGGGCTGTCGGCGACCAGCGACAGGAGCCGCAACCGGGCCGGATCGGCCAGGGCCTTGAGCACCCGGGCCAGCTCGGCGGCCTCCTCGGCGGGCATGCCACCGCTCAACGGACCGGCGGAGCAGCTGCCGTCGACCAGCAGGGGGAGCTCCGGCCTCGTCCCGTTGCTGTCCACGCCGCCATCGTGACGGACGGATTGACGTCTGTCGATGCCTCGGGCACAGTCGCCGTCGGATCGACAGGCGTCGATCCCTCCTGTCGAGAGGCCCCCGCATGAGCGACCCCGTCCGAGAGACCGCCCGTCCGGGCACCGACCTGGAGACGCCGGTGCTGGCCCGGCTGTCCACGCTGGACCGGTTCCTACCGGTGTGGATCGTCGCCGCGATGGCCCTGGGCCTGCTGCTGGGCCGGTTCGTCCCCGGACTGGACACCGCACTCGGGGCGGTGGAGGTCGGGGACGTGAGCCTGCCGATCGCCATCGGGCTGCTGCTGATGATGTACCCGGTGCTCGCCAAGGTGCGCTACGACCAGCTGGACCGGGTCACCGGGGACCGCAGGCTGCTCCTGGCCTCGCTCGGTCTCAACTGGGTCCTCGGGCCGGCGCTGATGTTCGTCCTGGCCTGGGTCCTGCTGCCCGACCTGCCGGAGTACCGGACCGGCCTGATCATCGTCGGCCTGGCCCGGTGCATCGCGATGGTGCTCATCTGGAACGACCTGTCGTGCGGTGACCGGGAGGCCGCCGCGGTGTTGGTCGCGATCAACTCGGTGTTCCAGATCATCGCCTTCGCGGCGCTGGGCTGGTTCTACCTGCAGCTCCTGCCGAGCTGGCTGGGCCTGTCGACCACCTCGGCGGAGTTCAGCGTCGGGGCGATCGTCGTGTCGGTGCTGGTGTTCCTCGGCATCCCCCTGGTCGCCGGGTTCCTGACCCGCACGATCGGGGAGCGCACCAGGGGCCGCGACTGGTACGAGGGCCGGTTCCTCCCGAGGATCGGGCCGGTCGCCCTCTACGGGCTGCTGTTCACCATCGTGATGCTCTTCGCGCTGCAGGGTGACGCGATCACCTCCCAGCCGTGGGACGTCGTCCGGATCGCGCTGCCGCTGCTGGCCTACTTCGCCCTCATGTTCGGCGGGTCGTTCCTGCTGGGCATTCGCCTGCGGCTGGGCTACGCCAAGACAGCGACGCTGGCCTTCACCGCCGCCGGCAACAACTTCGAGTTGGCCATCGCGGTGGCGATCGGGACCTTCGGAGTCACCTCCGGACAGGCGCTGGCCGGGGTCGTGGGCCCGCTGATCGAGGTGCCGGTGCTCGTCGCGCTGGTCTACGTGTCGCTGTGGGCGGCCCGGCGCTGGTTCCCCGGGGACCCCACGGCCCCGGTGTCGGCGCAGACCGGGGAGACCCGGTCGTGACCCCGAGCGTGCTCTTCGTCTGCGCCCGCAACGGCGGCAAGTCCCAGATGGCCGCCGGGCTGATGCGTGCTGCTGCTCCCGGGGTGACGGTGGAGTCCGCCGGCACCGACCCGGGCACGACGCTCAACGCCCAGTCGGTCGCCTCGCTCGCCGAGGTCGGGGTGGACGTCTCCGGGGGCGTGCCCAAGCCGGTCACCGCCGAGCTCCTCGCGGCTGCCGACGTCGTCGTCACCCTGGGCAGTGAGGCCCGGATCGACCCGGTGCTCGTCCGGGGCGCGGCCGGCACCAGGTTCGAGACGTGGGTGACCGACGAACCGTCCGCCCGGGGCATCGAGGGCATGGACCGGATGCGCCTGGTCCGCGACGACATCGCCGCCCGGGTCGCCGACCTCGCCGCACGTCTAGGTGTCCGCACGTCTGGCTGAGCTACTGTCTGCGTATGCGTGCGGAGAACCAGAGAGACCGGGGCCCGCTGCCCGAGGAGCAGGTGGACCTCGCGGTCGAGGTGTTCCGGATGCTGTCCGACGCCACCCGGATCCAGCTGCTGTGGGCCCTCATCGGCCGTGAGCTGTCGGTCAACGAGCTCGCCGCGCAGGTGGGCAAGACCCCCGCCTCCGTCTCCCAGCACCTGGCCAAGCTGCGGATGACCCGGCTCGTGCACACCCGGCGGGAGGGGACGTCGGTGTTCTACCGGCTGGAGAACGACCACATCGCCCAGCTGGTCACCGACGCCGTCTACAACGCCGACCACGCCACCGCCGCCGTCCCCGACCACCACCGCGCCGACACCGACGTCACACCCCTCACCGCCCGCGACGAGAGCACCGGACGGTGACCAGGCCGAGCGAGCACCACCACGGCCACGAGCACCCGCACGACCACCCGACCGGCCTGAAGGGGCTCGTGCTGGGGCTGCTCCGCCCGCACAGCCACGACTCCGCCGACTCGATCGACGCAGCGCTGGAGTCCAGCACCGCAGGCATCCGCGCACTCAAGGTCAGCCTGCTCGTGCTGCTGGCCACCGCGCTCGCCCAGGCGGCGGTCGTCTGGACCAGCGGGTCGACCGCGTTGTTGGCCGACACCGTGCACAACGTCTCCGACGCGCTGACCGCCGTCCCGCTGTGGATCGCGTTCCTGCTCGGCCGCCGCGCCGCCTCCCGCCGCTACACCTACGGCTACGACCGGGCCGAGGACCTCGCGGGCGTGTTCATCGTCCTGATGATCGCCCTGTCCGCAGCGCTGGCCGGGTACGAGTCCGTCCGACGGCTCCTGGACCCCCAGCCGCTCAGCCACGTCGGCCTCGTCATCGCCGCCGGCCTCATCGGGGCCGTGGGCAACGAGGTGGTCGCGGTCTACCGCATCCGGATCGGGCGCAGGATCGGCTCGGCCGCACTCGTCGCCGACGGCCTGCACGCCCGTACCGACGGGCTCACCTCGCTGGCCGTCGTCGTCGGTGCCCTCGGGGTCCTCGCCGGGTTCCCCCTGGCCGACCCGCTCGTGGGCCTGGCCATCACCGTCGCGATCCTGATCGTCCTGAAGGGCGCCGCCACCGACGTCTGGCGTCGGCTGATGGACGCGGTCGACCCCGAGGCCGTCGACGCCGCCGAGGCCGGCATCCGGGCGACCCCCGGCGTCCTGGACGTCGAACGGCTGCGGCTGCGCTGGACCGGGCACCGCCTGCGCGCCGAGGCCGCCGTCACCGTGGACCCGGCCCTGAGCGTCGTCGCCGGCCACGACATCGCCGTCGAGGTCCACCACCGGCTGCTCCACGACGTCCCCCAGCTCGTCGACGCGACGGTCCACGTCGGCCCCGCCGGGCACGAGAGGGACCCGCACCACCGCCTGGCGCACCACGCGCCCGGGCACCCCGGCTGAGACCCGGGCCTCCCCCGCCTCGACACGGTCCCACCGGGCAGGACCTCCGACCCTGGGCACGGGGCCGGTCCCCCCGGAAGGTCCGGGCATGGAGCACGAGACACGCACCGAGGACACCCTCCCCCGCGCGACGGCGGAGGGGTCCGGGACACCGGGGAGCCCCTGGGTGCTCGCCACCGCGGCGGGGACGTCGTCCTACACGGCGTTCCTGGACGTGGAGCCCGACCCGGCCGAACTCGTCTGCCGGGTGGGCTCCACGACGCTGCGGTACCGGGCCCGGATCGTCGAGGACCTCCACGCCTGGTTGCTGGATCAGCAGGGGTGGGTCCCGCTCGGGGCGGCCGACGAGGGGAAGACACCCGTCCCCGGGACCGTCGAGGCGTGGGGCAGGTCCACGACGAACCCCGTGGGCGGCTGGTACGGACTGCGCACGGGGTACCGCGGACGCGTCGGTGCCTACCTGCCACCCCTGCTCGAGGCGCTCGGCCTGGTGGAACTGAGCCACCACTCCCGCGGCAACGAGGTCCGGGCGCTGCCCCGCCGGTGACGGTGCCGGTGCCGGCGCTGCGGCTGGACCCTCACCCGACGTCAGGCTCTACCTTCCCGTCCATGCCGACGACCGTCCTGGACACCGACACGGGCCTCAGCCAGGTCCTCGCCGCGCCACCACGGGAGCGGGAGGCCCGACTGCGCTCGCTGCTGGAGCCGATGGCCGGCATGTACCGGTACTTCCCGGGGGCCGTCGACCTCGTCCAGGTGCACCGGGCCGGCTTCGGCTTCCCCCTGACCGGGAGCGACGAGCAGTGCGCAGCGGCGCTCACCGCGCTGCGGGACGCCGACGCCTGGACGCGCGTCGAGGACGCCCTCGCACACGGGGTGACCGTCCTGCAGGAGGCGGTACCGGGGCTGACCGTCCCCGACCTGACCGTCCTGCTGGTGCTCGGCGACCCCACCGACGCCTACTTCACCGGCCCGGCCCGTGGGTTCAGCGGGAACGGCAGCGCGACCGGCTTCCTGTCGCTGACCGTGTGGCCCACGCAGGAGAACCTCGATCGTCTGGAGGCCGCCGCCGTCCACGAGCTGCACCACAACCTGCGCTACGCCCCGGGCGGGGTGGTCTGGGACCCCGCCACCGTCACCGTCGGCGAGCAGGTCGTGTCCGAGGGCCTCGCCGATGCCTTCGCCCGGCAGCTCTACGGCGACCGGCTCGGCCACACCCCGATCGGCCGGCCCCACCTCGAGGACGACGCGGTCCTGGCCCGGGTGGTCGAGGGGCTCGAGGTCACCGGGATGCAGCACTTCGTCTCCTGGGTCCACGGTGACGAGGCGGCGAGGCGGTTCGGCGCGGATCCCGTCGGACTGCCCACCGGGGCCGGGTACGCGGCGGGCAACCGCCTCGTCGACGCCCACCTGGCTGCCGCCGGGACCGACGCCGCGCAGGCGCTCCACGTCCCGAGCCGCGTCGTCCTCGGAGCAGCCTCGACCCTCCTCGGCTGACGACCGGGGACGGGTCCTGGACGCAGGCGCCGGTGTGGGAGCGCCGCCGACCCCTGTGGGGGCCGGCGGCGCCAAGGCTCCAGCTGGTCAGCCCAGCTGCTCGTCCAGGGCCAGGTTCAGCTCCAGCACGTCCACCGAGGGCGCCCCGATGACGCCCAGGTCCCGGCCCGTGGTCGCCGTGTCGACCAGGGCGGCCACCTCGTCGGCGGACACACCCCGCGCGGTGGCGACCCGCTGGACCTGGATCGCGGCGTACTCCGGGGAGATGCCCGGGTCCAGGCCCGAGGCCGAGGCGGTCACGGCGTCGGCGGGAACGTCGGCCTCGGGGACGCCGTTGAAGGCGGCCACCTCGGTGCGGCGCTCGGCGATCGTGTCGGCGAGCTCGGTGGAGTTCGGCCCGAGGTTGGAGCCCCCGGACGCCGCGCCGTCCCAGTCGCCGGCCGAGGGCCGGGACTGGAAGTACTCCGGCAGCGGGTCACCGGACCCGTCGAGGAACCCCTGCCCGAGGAGGGAGGACCCGACGACGGTGCCGTCGGCGCTGGTGACCAGCGACCCGTCGGCCTTCGAGGGCGCGATGACCTGGGCGATCCCGGTCATCAGCAGCGGGTAGACGAGTCCGAGCGCCACGGTGGCGAGGACGACGGCGCGGACGGCGGCCAGCAGCTGGCGGCCCTGACGAGGTGCAGGCATCACGCGATCCCGGGGATGAGGGAGACGAGCAGGTCGATGAGCTTGATCCCGATGAAGGGCAGCACGACCCCGCCGAGTCCGTAGACCAGCAGGTTGCGCTGCAGCATCGCCGAGGCCGAGCCGGGGGTGTACTTCACGCCGCGCAGGGCCAGCGGCACCAGCGCGACGATGATCAGGGCGTTGAAGACGACGGCGGAGAGGATCGCCGACTCCGGCGAGCTCAGCCGCATCACGTTGAGGGTGTCCAGGCCGGGGAAGACCGGGGCGAACATCGCGGGCAGGATCGCGAAGTACTTCGCGAGGTCGTTGGCGATGGAGAACGTGGTCAGCGAGCCGCGGGTGATGAGCAGCTGCTTGCCGATGGCCACGATCTCGATGAGCTTCGTCGGGTTCGAGTCGAGGTCGACCATGTTGCCGGCCTCCTTCGCGGCCGACGTGCCGGTGTTCATCGCCACGCCGACGTCGGCCTGGGCCAGCGCCGGGGCGTCGTTGGTGCCGTCGCCGGTCATGGCGACCAGCCGGCCGCCCTCCTGCTCCTTGGCGATGAGGGCGAGCTTGTCCTCCGGCGTGGCCTCGGCGAGCACGTCGTCGACGCCGGCCTCGGCGGCGATGGCGCGGGCGGTGCGCTCGTTGTCCCCGGTGATCATCACGGTGCGGATGCCCATCCGGCGGAGCTCGTCGAAGCGCTCCCGCATGCCCTCCTTGACGACGTCCTTGAGCTCGATGACGCCCAGGACGCGGGCCCGCTCACCGACCGACTCGGCCAGCAGCAACGGGGTGCCACCGGCAGCGGAGATGCCGTCGACGACGTCCCCGACCTCCGGGGGGATCGGCCCGTCCAGGGAGCGGACCCAGGCCTGCACGGCCCCGGCCGCGCCCTTGCGCAGCTGCCGGCCGTCGGGCAGGTCGACCCCGCTCATCCGGGTCTGCGCGGTGAAGGGCACGAACTCGGCACCGGGCAGGTCGCTGCGCTCGCGCAGGCCGTAGCCGGTCTTGGCCAGCACGACGATGGAGCGGCCCTCGGGGGTCTCGTCGGCCAGCGAGGCGAGCTGCGCGGCGTCGGCGACCTCGGCGTCCGAGCACCCGCCGACCGGCTGGAAGGACGCCGCCTGCCGGTTGCCCAGCGTGATCGTGCCCGTCTTGTCCAGCAGCAGGGTGCCGACGTCGCCGGCGGCCTCCACGGCGCGCCCGCTCATCGCCAGCACGTTGCGCTGCACGAGCCGGTCCATCCCGGCGATCCCGATGGCCGAGAGCAGCGCCCCGATGGTCGTCGGGATCAGGCAGACGATCAGCGCGATCAGCACGGTGATCGACTGCTCGGCGCCGGAGTAGACCGCGAAGGGCTGCAGGGTCACCACGGCGAGGACGAAGACGATCGTCAGCGAGGACAGCAGGATGTTCAGCGCCGTCTCGTTGGGGGTCTTCTGCCGGGAGGCGCCCTCGACCAGGGCGATCATCCGGTCGACGAAGGTCTCCCCGGGCTTGCTGGTGATCCGCACGACGATCCGGTCCGACAGCACCGTGGTGCCGCCGGTGACCGCCGAGCGGTCGCCGCCGGACTCCCGGATCACCGGCGCGGACTCCCCGGTCACCGCGGACTCGTCGACGCTGGCGATGCCCTCGACGACGTCGCCGTCCCCGGGGATCGACTGGCCGGCGACCACGACGACCTCGTCGCCGGGGCGCAGGTCGGCCGAGGCCACCTCGGTGCCGTCGGTGCGGTGGGCGACCGTCGTCGTCCGGGCCTTGCGCAGTGACGCGGCCTGGGCCTTGCCGCGGCCCTCGGCGACGGCCTCGGCGACGTTGGCGAACAGCACGGTCAGCCACAGCCACACCGCGATCAGCCAGCCGAAGACCGTGGGGTCGGTGACGGCCAGCACGGTGGAGAACACCGAGCCCACCCAGACGGTGAAGACGACGGGCTGGCGGACAAGGCCGCGCGGGTCCAGCTTGCGGACGGCGCCGACCAGGGCCGGGCCCCACTGGATCGTGGGCCGACGCGCGGCGGGTGTCTCCGTCGGCGCGTCGGGCCGTTCGGTGACGGGTGAGGCGGTCATGACAGTCCTTCTGCAAGAGGCCCGAGTGCGAGCACCGGGAAGTAGGTGAGGCCGACGACGACGAGCACGACGGCGGTCAGGAGCCCGGCGAACAGCGGCCGGTGGGTGGGGAAGGTGCCCTCGGTGACCGGGGCGCGGCCCTGCCGGGCGAGGCTGCCGGCCAGGGCGAGGACCAGGACGATGGGCAGGAAGCGTCCGAACACCATCGCCAGCCCCAGGGCCGTGTTGTAGAACGGCGTGTTGGCGCTGAGCCCGGCGAACGCGGAGCCGTTGTTGTTGCCCGCGGAGGTGAAGGCGTAGAGCACCTCGCTCAACCCGTGCGGACCGTCGTTGAGCATCCCGGCCTGCCCGGCGGGCACCGCGATCGCGACGGCGGCACCGACGAGCACGATGGCCGGGGTGGTGAGGATGTAGAGGCTGGCCAGGGTCATCTCCCGGCGGCCCAGCTTCTTGCCCAGGTACTCCGGCGTCCGCCCGACCATCAGGCCGGAGACGAAGACGGCGACGACGGCGAGCACGAGCATCCCGTAGAGGCCCGAGCCGACACCGCCGGGCGCGACCTCGCCCAGCATCATGTTGAACAGCGTCACCATCCCGCCCAGCGGGGTGAGGCTGTCGTGCTGGGCGTTGATGGCGCCGGTCGAGGTGAGGGTGGTGGACGCGGCGAACAGCGAGGACAGCGGTCCGCCGAAGCGCACCTCCTGACCCTCGAGGGCTCCCCCGGCCAGCTGCGTGGCGGCGCCGCCGGCGCGGGACTGGAAGACGGTGATCAGGGTCAGGGAGACCGTGGCCAGCGTGGCCATGACCCCGAGGATCGCCAGCCCCTGGCGGCGGTCGCCGACCATCTTCCCGAAGGTGCGGGGCAGCGAGAACGGGATCAGCAGGATCAGGAACACCTGGAACAGCGACACCCAGGCCGTCGGGCCCTCGAAGGGGTGTGCGGAGTTGGCGTTGAAGAACCCGCCGCCGTTGGTGCCCAGCTCCTTGATCGCCTCCTGCGAGGCCACCGGCCCGCCGGGGACGAACTGCGACCCCCCGGCCAGCGTGGAGACGTCCGTGCCGGCGGACAGGTTCTGGACGACGCCGCCGAGCACCATCACCACGGTGGCCACGACCGCCAGCGGCAGGAGCAGGCGGGTGATCGACCGCGTGACGTCGACCCAGGCGTTGCCCAGCCGGTCGGTGTCCCGGCGGGCGAACCCGCGGACCACGGCGGCCAGCACGGCCAGCCCTACCGCGGCGGAGAGGAAGTTCTGCACCGCGAGGCCGGCCATCTGGACCAGGTGGCCCATCGTCGACTCACCGGCGTAGCCCTGCCAGTTCGTGTTGGTCACGAAGCTGATCGCGGTGTTCCAGGCCGACCCCGGCTCGACCGCAGCCATCCCGTTGCCCAGCGGCAGCAGCCCCTGGATGCGCTGGAGCAGGTAGAGCACGAGCACGCCGACCAGGGAGAAGGCGAGCACCGCCCGCAGGTAGGTGGGCCAGCGCTGGTCGGACTCGGCGTCCACCCCGACCGCCCGGTAGACCAGCTTCTCCACCCGCCAGTGCCGCGGGCTGGTGTAGACCCGCGCCATCCAGTCACCCAGCGGCTTGTGCACCGCCACCAGGGCGACGACCAGCAGCGCCAGCTGCAGCCACCCGGCTGCCGTCGAGGACATCAGAACCGGTCCGGGAACAGCAGGGACGCCAGCAGGTAGCCGACCAGTCCGATCGCGACCGCCAACCCGATCCAGGTCTCGATCACAGCTTCTCCACCCCGCGCACGGCCAGTGCCAGCAGTCCGAAGACCACCAGCGTCAGCAGCACGTAGACCACGTCGGTCACGACAGTTGCATCCTCGTTCTCGCGCCGTGACCGGCCCGATGCCGATCACCTGCAGCCGGGGACGGTAGGAGCCCGGGACCCTCCCTCGGGCCGTCTTGACGTCTTCCTGACACCGACCACCCCGGTCCTTGACGCTCTGCTGACGCCGCCCGGTCCGGTGGTGCCGGTCGGCGTCACGACGGCGTCAAGGTCGTCCCGCGGGTCGTCAAGCGCCCGTCAAGACCCTCGCGGGCGGGCCCCCCACGGGTGCTGGATGGCGGCATGGACACCTCCCTGGTCGTGATCGCGTGGGGTCTGACCGCGATCGCCCTCAACGTCGGGATCGGCCGCTGGTGCCGAGCCCACTCCCCCGCCGACGCCGAGAACGAGCCGGCCCGGTGATCGCCGGCCTGCTGCAGCTCGCGGCGTTCCTGGCCACCGCGTGGCTGTTGTCCGTGCTGGTGGACCGCTGCTACCGGGGATCCTGACGCGACCTTGACGCCGCCGGACCGGTGCAGGACGACGGGAGCGGTGATCATGGGGGCATGGCACGAGGGACCCTGCGGATCTACCTGGGCGCGGCACCGGGGGTCGGGAAGACCTTCGCCGCGCTCGGCGAGGCCCACCGCCGCGCCGAACGGGGCGCCGACGTCGTCGTCGGGCTGGTCGAGACGCACGGTCGCGACCGCACCCGCGGGCAGCTGGAGGGCCTGGAGGTCCTGCCCCGTGCCGAGGTCACCCACCGCGGGGTGACGCTGTCGGAGTTCGACGTCGACGGGGCCCTGCAGCGCCACCCGGAGTGGCTGGTCGTCGACGAGCTCGCGCACACCAACGCCCCGGGGTCCCGCAACGCCCACCGCTGGGAGGACGTCGAGGAGCTCGTCGCGGCCGGCATCAGCGTGATCAGCACCGTCAACGTGCAGCACCTGGCCAGCCTCACCGACGTCGTCGCCCAGATCACCGGCATCACCCAGGGCGAGACGGTGCCCGACGAGGTGGTCCGCCGGGCCGACCAGGTCGAGCTGGTCGACATGAGCCCCGAGGCGCTGCGCCGCCGACTGGCGCACGGCAACGTCTACCCGGCCGAGCGGGTCGACGCCGCCATGGGCAACTGGTTCCGGGTCGGCAACCTGACCGCGCTGCGCGAGCTGGCCCTGCTGTGGCTGGCCGACCGGGTGGACGAGGGTCTGCGCCGCTACCGCGCCGAACACGACATCGACCACGTCTGGGAGACCCGCGAGCGGGTCGTCGTCGCCCTCACCGGCGGCCCCGAGGGCGAGACGCTCGTGCGGCGGGCCGCCCGGGTCGCCCGCCGGCAGGGCGACGGGGTGCTGCTGGCCGTGCACGTGCTGTCGGCCGACGGCCTGACCGGGGCCTCCCCCACCGCGCTGCGCGCCCAGCGGACGCTGGTGGAGTCCCTCGGCGGCACGTACCACCAGGTCGTCGGGGACGACACGTCCGCAGCCCTGCTGGAGTTCGCCCGCAGCGTCGACGCCACCCAGCTGGTGCTGGGCACCTCCCGCCGGTCCCGCTGGGCCCGCGCCCTGCGCGGGGGCATCGGCGGGGACGTGATCGCCGCGTCCGGGGAGATCGACGTGCACATCGTCACCCACGACGCCGCCGGCCCCCGGGGCCTCGCCCTGCCCCCGCTCACCGGGTCCCTGACCGCCCGCCGGCGGTGGATCGGCCTGGCCGTCGCCCTCCTGGGGGTGCCGGCTGTCACCGCGCTCTGCCTGGCGGCGGGGTCGGCCATCTCGCTGGCCAGCATCCTGCTGGTCTTCCTGCTCTTCGTGGTCGCCGTCGCCCTGGTCGGCGGCCTGTACCCGGCGCTGGTCGCGGCGGTCGTCGGCGGACTGGCCGAGAACTGGTTCTTCACCCAGCCCACCGGCCGGCTGACCATCGCCGAGCTGGACGACGTCATCGCCCTGGTCGGCTACCTCGTGGTCGCGGTGGCCGTGGCCACCGTGGTCGACCGCTCCGCCCGCCGGGCCACGGCCGCCGCCCGGTCCCGCGCCGAGACCGCGCTGCTGGCGTCGCTGTCCCGGGCCGTGCTGGCCGGCAACCGCGGTCTGCCCAGCCTGCTGGAGCAGGTGCGAGAGGCGTTCGGGTTGCAGGCCGTGAGCATGGTCGAGGCCGGCTCCGAGACCGGTGCGGCCGCCGTCGTGGCCTCCTGCGGCCACGAGCACGGCCCGACCGAGGACGTCGTCGTCACCGACACGCTGCGGCTGCGGCTGTGCGGACGGTCGCTGACCCCCAGCGACCGGCGGGTGCTGGTCGCCTTCGCCGAGCAGGCCGCCGTGGCCCTGCAGCAGGGCCGGTTGACCGCCCAGGCGGCGGAGGCAGCCGAGCTCGCCGCCGGCAACAGCATGCGCACGGCACTGCTCGCCGCGGTGAGCCACGACCTGCGCACCCCGCTCGCCGGCATCAAGATCGCCTCCTCGGCGCTGCGGTCGACCGACCTGGACCTCACCGAGGCCGACCGGGCCGAGCTGGTCGAGACCGTCGACGAGTCCGCCGACCGGCTCACCGGACTGGTCGACAACCTGCTGGACATGAGCCGGCTGCAGGCCGGTGCGGTCACCCCGGTCACCGCCCCGGCCGACCTGGTGAGCGTCGTCCACCGGGCCCTGACCTGGGTCAGCGACCCCAGCCGCATCACCGTCACCGCCCCCGACGACCTGCCCGTCGTCCTCGCCGACCCCGGGCTGCTGGAGCGGGTGGTGGCCAACCTGGCCGACAACGCCGCCCGGCACGCCCCCGACGGGCCGATCACGGTGTCCGCCGGCGCGGTCGCCGACCGGGTCGAGCTGCGCGTCGTGGACCGCGGCCGCGGGGTCGCCGCCGCCGACCGGGCCCGGGTCTTCGCCCCCTTCCAACGACTCGGGGACGCCCCCGCCGGGCAGGGCGTCGGCCTCGGGCTGGCCGTGGCCCGCGGGCTCACCGAGGCCATGGGCGGGACGTTGGAGGCCGAGGACACCCCCGGGGGCGGGTTGACGATGGTGCTCGGGCTGCAGGTGGCGCCGGTGCACGGTCCCCGCGTGTCGACGGCGGTGGCCCGGTGAGCCGGGTGCTGGTCGTCGACGACGATCGCCAGCTGCTGCGCGCCCTGCGGATCACGCTGTCCGCAGCCGGCCACGAGGTCGTCACCGCACCCGACGGCACCACCGCCCTGCGCGAGGCCGCCTCGGCCCACCCCGACGTGATCGTGCTGGACCTGGGCCTGCCCGACATGGACGGCACCGAGGTGCTGGCGGGGCTGCGGCCCTGGTTCGCCGGGCCGGTGATCGTGCTGTCGGCCCGGGCCGGCAGCAACGACAAGATCGGCGCCCTGGACGCCGGTGCCGACGACTACGTCACCAAGCCCTTCGACATGGCCGAGCTGCTCGCCCGGCTGCGCGCGGCCCTGCGCCGGCGGGTGTCCGAGGGGTCGGACCCGGTGGTGGTCACCGAGCACTTCACCGTCGACCTCGCGGCCCGGCAGGTCCTCGCCGACGGCGTGCCGGTGCGCCTGACCCCGACCGAGTGGGCGCTGCTGGCCGAGCTCGTGCACAACACCGGCCGGCTGGTCTCCCAGCGCCAGCTGCTGCAGTCGGTGTGGGGCCCGGCCTACGAGCGGGAGACCAACTACCTGCGGGTCTACCTGGCCCAGCTGCGCCGCAAGCTGGAGCCCGACCCCTCCCACCCCCGCTACCTACACACCGAACCGGGGGCCGGCTACCGGTTCACCCCGTGATCCCGGGGCCGCAGCCGATCTTGACGGCATCTTGACGCCCGTCGTCGGTCCGGGGGTCCGGACTGCTCCTACCGTCGCCGACGGGCCACACCGGTGGCCGACCGAGACGGGGAGCAGTGGTGGCGACAGCGACGACGGGTGCACAGGAGGCCCGGCAGCCGGTCCGTGACTGGCTGCTCCAGGACCAGGCGCACCGCGTCGCAGCCCACCCCGGCCCGCACGTGGAGCCCCAGCACGAGGAGCACCGGCGTCCCTGGTGGAAGGTCATGTGCCTCACCGGCGTCGACTACTTCTCCACCCTGGGCTACCAGCCCGGCATCGCCGCGCTGGCCGCCGGCGTCATCTCCCCCATCGCCACCCTGGTGCTGGTCGCGCTGACCCTGCTGGGCGCGCTGCCCGTCTACCGCCGCGTGGCGCGCGAGAGCCCCCACGGGGAGGGGTCGATCGCGATGCTGGAGAAGCTGCTGCCCTTCTGGCGGGGGAAGCTCTTCGTGCTGGTGCTGCTCGGGTTCGCCGCCACCGACTTCCTCATCACCATGACCCTGTCGGCCGCCGACGCGACCGCGCACCTGGTGGAGAACCCGCTGCTGCCCGAGGGCCTGGGCGACCACCGGGTGGTCATCACCCTGGTGCTGCTCGCCCTGCTCGGTGCGGTCTTCCTCAAGGGCCTGGGCGAGGCGGTCGGGGTCGCCGTCGCCCTCGTCGGCGTCTACCTGGCCCTGAACCTCGTCGTCGTCCTCGTCGGGCTCTACCAGGTGGCGACGACGTCGGGCCTGGTCACCGACTGGTCGCAGGCGCTCACCACCCAGCACGGCAACCCGTTCATGGTCATCGCGATCGCCCTGATCGTCTTCCCCCGGTTGGCCCTGGGCCTGTCCGGGTTCGAGACCGGCGTCGCCGTCATGCCGCTGGTGCAGGGCGCACCGACAGACACCGAGGCACACCCGGCCGGCCGCATCGCCGGCACGAAGAAGCTGCTCACCACGGCCGCGTTGATCATGAGCGGGTTCCTGCTCACGTCCAGCCTGATCACGACCCTGCTCATCCCGCAGGCGGCGTTCCAGCCCGGCGGCGAGGCCAACGGGCGCGCCCTGGCCTACCTGGCCCACGAGTATCTCGGCCCGGTCTTCGGCACGGTCTACGACGTCTCGACGATCGCGATCCTGTGGTTCGCCGGGGCCTCGGCGATGGCCGGCCTGCTCAACATCGTGCCCCGCTACCTGCCCCGCTACGGGATGGCACCGGAGTGGGCCCGCGCCGTCCGGCCGATGGTCCTGGTGCTCACCGCCATCGCGTTCGTGGTCACCTGGCTCTTCGACGCCGACGTCGACGCCCAGGGCGGTGCCTACGCCACCGGCGTCCTGGTGCTCATCACCTCCGCCTCGGTCGCCGTCACCCTCTCCGCCCGGGCCGCCGGCCAGCGCAGGGCGACGGTCGGCTTCGGCGTCGTCGCCGCGGTCTTCACCTACACGACCGTCGCCAACATCGTCGAGCGTCCCGACGGGCTGAAGATCGGGCTGCTGTTCATCGCCGCGATCGTCGCGGTCTCCTTCGTCTCCCGCTCCCGCCGGTCGCTGGAGCTGCGCACCACCGAGGTCTCCTTCGACCCCACGGCCGAGGTGTTCTTGCGCGACTGCCGGCACCGCCGGATCCGGCTGGTCGCCAACGAGCCCGACCGGAGGGACCCCGAGGAGTACCGCGCCAAGCTCGAGCAGATCCGCCGCGACCACGACATCCCCGACGAGGAGGTCGTCTTCGTCGAGGTCACCGTCCGCGACCCCTCGGACTTCGAGAGCCGGCTGGACGTGCGCGGGGAGATCCTGCACGACCGGTACCGGGTGCTCGCGGTCACCGGCTCCTCGGTGCCCAACGCCATCGCCGCCCTGCTGCTGCAGGTCCGCGACCGCAGCGGCACGATCCCGCACGTCTACTTCGAGTGGACCGAGGGCAACCCGCTCACCCAGCTGCTGCGCTTCCTGCTGCTGGGTTCGGGCGAGGTCGCCCCGGTCACCCGCGAGGTGCTGCGGGAGGCCGAGCCCGACCGGGCCCGCCGTCCGCACGTGCACGTCGGCTGAGGGCCCGCAGCACGGCGCCCTCCGTGCTGCCTGTTGCGGTCGAGGTCCGGCGTTCCCGCCGCGCAGCGCGCACGATGCGGTCACGAGCACGTCCCCACCCCGAGAGGACCACCCGTGACCACGCACGCCCCCACCACCGGCACGCCCGCCGCCGTCGTCCGGGTCCTCCAGGTCAGCACGGTGCTGGCCGCCCTGAACGTGTTCGCCCAGTTCGTCACCGCCGGCCGGCTCTTCCCCCAGGGCGGCCCCGAGGAGCTGCACGCCGCCGGCGCGATCGTGCTGCACGTCTTCTCCGGTGTCGGCGCCCTCGCCGCGCTCTACCTGTGGCGGCGCCACGGTGCGCCCCTGCTGCTCCCGGCCCTCGCGGTCGTGGTCTTCCTCGCCGGTCTGGCCCAGGCCGCCGTCGGCGGCCGTTCCACGCTGTGGGTCCACGTCCCCGGCGCCATGGTGCTCACCGCCGGGGTGGTCTGGCTGCTGGTCCTCGTGTTCGGTCCCCTCGCCCGCCGCTCCGACCCGTCGGCACCGTCCCGGTGAGCCCCGGGGTCGGGCCCGGGAGCTGACCGGCGCCGGGCCCTCCCGGGACGGACAGAGGGACGGAAGTCCCTGGTGGACTCCGGACGGGCCCGGCAGCCTGCCCCCGTGCTCAGCGACCACGAGGACCTCCTGGACCCGGTGACCGCGTGGACCGCGGTCGAGCTGGCCTGCCGGGCGCCGTCGGTGCACCACACACGGCCGTGGCGGTGGCGCATCGGGCCCACCGAGCTGCACCTGTTCCTCGAGCGGAACCGCAGGCCGGCGGCGCTCGACCCCGACGAGCGGGGCCTGCTGCTCTCCTGCGGAGCAGCAGTGCACCACCTGCAGGTGGCGTTGCGTGCCGTCGGCTGGGACTCGGTCGTGCACCACCTCCCCCACCCCGCCCGGCCCGACCACCTCGCGGCGGTCGAGGTGCGCCCGGGTCGGACCCGACCGGAGGACCTCGCCCTGGCCGTGGCGATCGACCGACGGCGCACCGCTCGACGCAGCCACACCTCCCGGCCGGTGCCCGCCCGGCTGCGCGAGGGGTTCTGCGACCTGGCCGCCGCGGCCGGCACCCTGCTCGTCCCGTGGGACGGCCCGGTCGCGCGGTGGCGCGCGGCGCGGCTCGCCGACGGGGCCGCCGTCGCCCGGGCACTCGCCCCGGGTGCGGTCGTGGAGAGCGACGGGCACGAGGGCCCCGGCACCTGGCCCGCCCTGCTGGTCACCCGGGACGACAGCCGACTGTCCCGCCTGCGCGCCGGGGAGGCGCTGAGCGCGGTGCTGCTCGAGGCCGCCGTCGCCGGGCTGGCCGGACGGCCGGTGACCCAGCTCTTCGACGTGCCCGAGGTGCGTGCCCGGGTCGCTGCGGAGCTGGCCGACGGGCACGTCCCACAGGCCGTGCTGCGGCTGGGCTGGGCGGTGGCCGGCGCTCCCCCGTGACGGCGCAGCGGGACCGCGACGGACGCCGGCCCCGGGCCCGCGTGGGGGGCGCGGGGTCCGGGGCCGACGGGTCAGGAGGCGCGGACGGTCACCACCGCCCGCATCCACGGGTGCACCAGGCACTCGAACAGGTGCCGGCCCGCACCGAGCCCGCTTACGTCGTGGTGTCCACCCGGGGCGACCCCGGTGGTGACGAACGCCAGAGGGACCCCCGGCGCGGCCTCCGGGGCGCACTCGGGCACGGGGGTGAGCCCGAGCAGGTCGTTGAGCGGGGCCACGCACCCGCCACCGAAGGCCGCGACCTCGGTGAAGGTGTGGAACTCCCCGCCGGTGCCCTGCAGCTGTGGGGGTATTGGCGTCCTGGGACGGCGGCGGCGGACCGTCGGTCGGTCATGGGGGTGCTGTCACCTCGCGGAGAGGTGCGCGCCGAGCAGGGCGCAAGGGCTCGGGGACGCAGGACCTCGGACCCCGACCCGGACCGGGGCCCCGGTCGCAGGATCGGGGCAGCGACGGACACCGGTGTCCCGGTCCCGTCCCTCTCCCGAGGAGCACCGATGCCTGCACGCGTCCCCGTCCCGTGAGCCCGACCGTCGGCGAACGACCCACCGGCCGACGGGTGCTGGTCACGGTGGCCAGCCGGCACGGGGCCACTGCGGAGATGGCGGAGTTCCTGGCAGTCGCCCTGGCGGAGTCCCCCGCCGGCCTCCGGTGCGGCCTGACCGCCGTCGCGCTGCGGGTCGAACGGGACCCCGACCCGGCCCGCTACGACGCCGTGGTGCTGGGCAGCTGCGTGTACGCGGGCCGCTGGGCCGAGCCCGCCCGCACGTGGGCGACCCGGCACCTGTCCGCGCTGCGCGCCCGCCCGGTCTGGCTGCTCAGCAGCGGTCCCATCGGGCATCCGCCCTTCCCGACGGACGAGGCCCACGACATGGGCCCCCTGGCCCGCCAGGTGGGTGCACTCGGACGGTGCACGCTCCCGGGTCGGCTCGACGTCGCCGGCCTGGGGTTCGCCGAGCGAGCGGTCGTGACGGCGATGCGGGCACCCCTGGGGGACTCCCGCGACTGGCCGGCGCTGAGCGCGTGGGCCGAGCAGATCGCCCAGCGGCTGCCCGCCTGACCGGTTCCGGGACGTTGGGCCCTGTCCGTCGGGGCGGCCGGGTCAGACCGTGTGCTCCGGGGCGCCCCGCTCGGGTCGCCGAGACCTGGAGGTGCCCGTGGACCCGGCGACAGACCCGGCAGCAGACCCGGTCCGGGTGGTGCACCACGTGCACCGGTCCGGAGCCGGCGACGTCGTCGCCCTCTGCTCCGGGAGGGCCGCCGAGGCGTGGTCTCCCCGCCCGCTGGGGGGCGTGCTCACCGACCTGCGCGACACGTCGGCCCGCCACGTCGTGTCCTGGCTGGGTGGTCGACGTCCGGTGGTGACCCTGACCCTGACCCTGCCCCAGGGCGGCCACCACCTGCGCAGCACGCACCCCGTGAACCGGCCGCCGGTCCGGCCCGTCCCGCCGGTCTGAGCCGGGCCAGGCGATGGGTGCGGGTCCGGTGCTGTGCCTGGGGCACGCCGTCCGGCGGGTCGTCCTCGGCGGCGGACCCCTCAAGCGGTCCACCGACCGGGTGCACGTCCTCCTCCGGGTGCTGCTCGCCCTGGCGGTCGTCTCCAGCCCCCAGGTCGGGCTGACCGCGGCCGCAGCTTCACGGGCCGCACTGACCGCCACCGCCGACGCCGTCCGGGCCTCGCTGGTCGAGGTCGAGGCCGAGCTGACCGGGCCGCCCTCGACGTCCCCCGACCCGTCCCCCGAGGAGACCGGCTGGGCCCCTGCCGTCTGGCAGTCCCCCGACGGCGAGCAGGTCGAGGGCCAGGTGCTGGCCGCCGTCGACGCCCGGTCCGGCGACCGGGTCGTCGTGTGGGTCGGCGCCGACGGCCGGCGTCGGCCGGCGCCGCTGGAGGCCGAGGACGTCAAAGTGCAGTCCGGGGCGATCGGGGTGGTGGCCGCCCTGATGAGCGTCGTGGGTGCGGGGCTGGCCTACCTGGCCGGCGTCGCCCTGCTCGACCGCGCACGCGCCCGCCGGTGGGCTGCCGGCTGGGCTGCCGTGGAGCCGCGCTGGCGGCAGCAGCTGCTGTGAGCCGACGGGTCTCAGGGGGCCGGGGGCTCGGCGCCGACCGGTGCGGACGTCCGGCGAGCCCGGGCCGGCATCCAGGTCAGCACGGTGCGCCACCGCCCGGCGTCCAGGCGCTCGACGTGGAAGCCCGTCGTGCGGGCCGCGGGCACCCGGTCGGACAGCCGTCGGCCGAGGCGCTCGGCCTCGTCGTCGTCCGGTGCGTCGAACGCCGCCACCGGGTCCCCGTGGTCGGCGATGAGCCGGTAGGAGGGCATGGCCGGCACTGTGGCAGAGGGGTGGTCCGCTCCGGCAGGGACGTTGGACCCTGGTGCCGCAGGGCTGCTGGATGGTGCCTGTAGGGGGTGTCGGCCGGAGCGGTCGCCACCGGACCCGGGAGGCACCCCGCGTCGCGTCCGGTCGACGGGAGGGAGTCCGGTGATCAGCTGGCGAGAGCGAGCGGGGTGGGCGACCGGTCTCGCCGTCGCCGTCCTGCTGGGCCGCTGGACCCGCCCGGAGGACGGCGAGCTCGCGCTCTGCTGGCCGGCCGCCGGGGTGGCGTTCCTGTGGCTCCTGAGCGCCCGGTCACGCACCGGGCGCCCGCTGGTCGACGGGGTCCTGCTGGCCGTCACGACCGGCGCGGTCAACGTCGTCACGGGCGCGCCGGTGGTGCTCGCCGTCGCCCTCGGTCTGGCCACCACCGTGCTCGCCGGGGTGGCCGTGACGGCGTGGTCCCGGTGGCGCTCGGGTCCCGACGACGCGCTGCACGTGCCGCGCGACCTGGCGGCGCTGCTGCTCGCAGCTCTCGCCGGAGCCGTCGCGAGCGCCCTGGTCGGGCCGCCCGTGGCCGCCCTCGTCGGTGACGGCGACCTGCTGACCCTCGCCGCGCAGTGGACGGTGCGCACCACCACCGGGACCGTCGTGGTCGCCGCCGTGGGACTGGCCTGGAGAGCACCGGCACCCGCCGGACACCGACCGCACCCCGCCCGCGCCGAGACCGCTGCCCTGCTGCTCGGCGGCACGGCCCTCGCCGTCACCGTGCTGGCGCTCACGCGCGGCGTGCCGCTGTCCTTCCTGCTGGTCCCGGTCGGGGTCTGGGCGGGTCTGCGACAGCCCACCCGGTCGGCCGCCCTGTCCACCGCCGCCCTGGGCACCGCCGTCGTCGTCGCCACCCTGGCGGGCCGCGGACCCTTCGGCGGGCTCCCCCTGGCCGAGCGCGCCCTCACCTCCCAGCTGTTCCTCCTGGTGCTCACCACGGTCACGCTCGTGCTGGCACTCCACCGCGACGACCGGCTCGTGCTGCTGCGTCGGGTGCTGGACTCGGCGCGACGGTCCCGGGAGCAGACCGAGCTGCTGGAGGCGGTCTTCGCCAGCACGAACGACGGCATCGTGGTCGTCGACGCGGCGGGCCGGTTCCTGCTGCACAACCCGTCGGCGGTCGACCTGCTCGGCGTCGTCCCCGCCAGCGTCGGCCCGGCCCGGTGGCCGCTCGACTTCGCCCTGGAGACGACGACCGGGGAGCCCTTCCCCGTCGACCGGCTGCCGCTGGTCCGCGCCCTGGGCGGGGAGGTCGTCCCCGGCGCGGACCTGGTCAGCCGCGCCCACGGTGGCCACCGCGTGCTGTCGGTCAGCGCCCGGCCGCTCCCCGAGGGCCGGGGAGCCGTCGCCGCCTTCCACGACGTCACCGACGCCCGGGCCGCCGCCCGCCGGGTGCAGAACTCCCGCGACCTGCTGCAGGGCGTGCTGGACTCCGCGACCGAGCAGGCGATCATCGCCGCGGACGCCGAGGGCTCGATCACGCTGTTCTCCCGGGGCGCCGAGCTGATGCTGGGCTGGACCCAGGAGCAGGTGCTGGGCAGACAGGCCAGTCTCTTCTGGGACCCCGACGAGGTGGCGGCCCGCGCCGTCGAGCTGGGCGTCGCACCCGGGTACGAGGTGTTCGTCGACGCCGTCCGGGCCGGGCAGGTCGAGACCCGGCCCTGGACCTTCCGCACCGCCGGGGGTGACCGGCTCGCCGTCCGGCTCACCGTCACGGCGCTGCGCACCGGCCCCGGCGGCGCACTCGCCGGCTACCTGGGCGTCGCCCGCGACGTCACCGCCCAGCTGGCCGCCGAGCGTGCCCTGGCCGACAGCGAGCTGCGCTTCCGGCTCGCCTTCGACACCGCCCCGGTCGGGCTGGCGCTGCTCGACCTGGCACCGGGCCGGATCGGGGTGGTGCTGCAGGCAAACGAGGCCATGGCCGCGCTGACCGGACTGCCCCGGGCCGCCCTGCCGGGGCTCGACCTGACCGGGTTGCTGCACGCCGACGAGACGCGGGTGACCTCCGGGGTGCTGGCCCAGCTGGCCGCCGGCGAGCGGGAGGACTGGTCCGCCGAACAGCGGTTCCGGCACCCGGACGGCGAGGTGGTCTGGGGCCGGTGCTCGGCGTCGGTGATGCGCCCGGACCCCACCGCCCCCGGCCAGGTGGTGCTCCTCGTCGAGGACGTCACGGCCCGGCGGCACGCCGAGGACGCCCTGACCCACCAGGCCCTGCACGACGCCCTCACCGGACTGCCGAACCGGTCGCTCCTGGTCGACCGGATCGAGCAGGCCCTCGGCGGTCTCACCCGGTCCCACCACCGGGTCGGGCTGCTCTACCTGGACCTGGACGGGTTCAAGGCGGTCAACGACACCGCCGGGCACGCCGCCGGTGACACCCTGCTGGTCCAGGTGGGCCGCCGTCTCCGGGCCGCCGTCCGGCCCGGGGACACCGTGGCCCGGCTGGGTGGCGACGAGTTCGCCGTGCTGTGCCCCGACGTCGGCGACCCCGACGACCTGCACGCCGTCGCCGATCGACTGCTGGCCGCCGTGTCCACCCCCGTGCCGATCGGTGGACGCACGCACACCGTGAGCGCCAGCATCGGTCTGGTCGCCTCCGGAGCAGGCGGCTCCGTGGAGCAGCTGCTGCACGACGCCGACCAGGCCATGTACGCCTCGAAGACCGCCGGCAAGGGCCGGGTCTCGGTGCACACCAGCGAGACCGAGACCCGGGCAGCGCGCACCACCCGCGTGCTCCCGGAGCTGCGCCGGGCACTGGCCGCCGGGGAGCTGGTCCTGTACGGGCAGCCGGTCGTGGAGCTGGTCACCGGCGCTGTCGTCGCCGTGGAGACCCTGCTCCGCTGGCAGCACCCCACCCGCGGCCTGCTGCTCCCGGCGGAGTTCATCGACGTGGTCGAGACCTCCGACCTGGTGCTGCCGGTGGGTCGGCTGGTGCTCACGGCCTCCTGCGCCCTCGCGGCCGAGTGGGTGGCGCGGCTCGGGCCGGCGGCGCCCGACGTGCACGTCAACGTGTCGGGCCGGCAGCTGGAGGAGGGCGACCTGACCGCTGACGTGCTGGGCGCGCTGGAGGCAGCCGGCCTGCCGGCGGACAAGCTGGTGCTCGAGCTCACCGAGACCCACGTGCCGGCGCTGGCCGACAGCATGCGCCGGGACCTGGACCGGCTGCGTGCCCGGGGCGTCCGGCTGGCGTTGGACGACGTGGGCACCGGCTGGTCCAGCCTGGTCCGGCTGACCGAGCTGCCGGTGGACACGCTCAAGGTGGACCGGCTGTTCGTCGCCGGGCTCGGCGTGGACCCGGCCTGCGAGGCGGTCGTGCGGGCCGTGCTCGGGATGAGCACCGCACTGGGCGTGGACGTCGTCGCCGAGGGCGTGGAGACCGCCGACCAGCACGAGTGGCTGCGGCGCGCGGGCTGCGCCACGGCCCAGGGCCACCTCTACTCGCCGGCGCTCCCCGGGGCGGAGCTGCTCGCCACGCTCGGGGCCGCCGGTGCGACGCCGCTCGAGAACGGGACCGCCGTGGGCCGGTGACGTGACACGCTCCACCGGTGTCGAGCAGCGGCCCCACCCCGGGAGCAGGAGGGGTGTCGCACGGTCCCCTGGCGTCGATGGACCTCACCGAGCTGGTCGCCGAGGTGCAGGACCGGCTGGGCACCATCGCCCGCACCCAGCAGCGGGTGCAGGCGCTGCTGGACGCCTACCTCAGCGTGCAGACCGGGATGGACCTGGACGAGACCCTGCTGCGGGTCGTCGAGGCGGCCGTCGAGCTGGTCGGGGCGAGGTACGGCGCCCTGGGGGTGCTGGGGCCCCGCGGCGGGTTGTCCCGGTTCGTCCACGTCGGCATCGACGGCCAGCAGGCCGCCCGGATGGGGGCACTGCCGGCCGGCCGCGGCGTGCTCGGTCAGCTGATCACCGACCCGGTGCCCCTGCGGGTGGCCGAGCTGTCCGGTCACCCGGCGTCGGTCGGTTTCCCGGCGCACCACCCGCCCATGGGGTCCTTCCTCGGGGTGCCCGTCGTGGTCCGTGGCGAGGTCTACGGCAACCTCTACCTGACCGAGAAGGCCGGGGGCGGGTTCACCGCGGCCGACGAGGCGCTGGTCGGCGCCTTGGCCGGGGCCGCGGGCATCGCGGTCGACAACGCCCGTCGCCTCGCCGTCGAGCAGGAGCGGCAACGCTGGCTGACCGCGGTGGCCGACGTCCGGGAGTCCCTGCTCGGCGGCCTGGCCCCCCACGAGGTGCTGGAGCTGATCACCGAACAGGTGCGGGCTCTCACCGGGTCCGACGCCGTCTTCCTCATCGGCCCCATGCCCGACGGCCTGCGCTGGGTCAGCGAGGCACAGAGCGGCGAGGGCCTCGACGACCTGACCGGCGTGCCGCTGACCGCCGAGACCTCCCCCGCCGTGGCCGCCCTGACCGGCGACCCTGGCACGGTGCACACCCTCGACCTGGCCTCGGTGGACTGGGAGGGCCCGGCCTCCGACGTCGACTGGGGTCCGGTGCTGGTGGCCCCCCTGAGCACCGGGCCCGACACCGAGACCGTGCTGGTGGCCGCCCGGTACCGCGGCGCCGAGCCCTTCGACCCGGCGTTGGCGGAGCTGGTGCGCTCCTTCGCCGACCAGACCGCGCTGGCCCTGGACGCGGCCGCCCGCCAGCGGGTGGCCCGCCAGCTGGACCTCCTCGCCGACCGGGACCGGATCGCCCGCGACCTGCACGACGTGGTCATCCAGCGGCTGTTCGCCGCCGGGCTCAGCCTGCAGTCGATGCTGACCCGGGTGCCCGACCCGGCCGACCGGGACCGGCTGGCCGCCATCGTCGGACAGCTGGACGGCACGGTGCACGACATCCGCACGACGATCTTCGACCTGCACACCCCGCCCGGGGGCGCCCCGGGGGCCGGCCTGCGCCGCCGCGTGCTCGACGTGCTCGCCGAGGGCTCGGGAGAGCTGCGGTCCAGCCTGCGCACCGCCGGCGCCGTGGACACCCGGGTGACCGGTCCCCTGGCGACCGACGTGGTGGCCGTCGTCCGGGAGGCGGTGAGCAACGCGGTGCGGCACTCGGGTGGGGGCACCGTCGAGGTCACCGTCGACCTCACCGACCACCTGGTCGTGGAGGTCGTCGACGACGGCGTCGGCCCACCACCGGAGGGGGCGTGGAGCGGCCTGCGCAACCTGCGGGAACGGGCCGCCGGACACGGCGGGACCCTCTGGTTGCACCCCCGGGACGGTGGTGGCACACGCCTGCGCTGGCAGGTGCCCTCGTGAGCAGGTCCAGGACGACGGGCGCCGGACGCCTGGCGCTGCGTGCGGCCTCACCGGCCGATCCGCCCACCTTCGTCCGCGACGTCCCGCACGGCTACGCCGACCCGGACCGGGTGCACGCCGACCTCCAGGCTGCCGGGTTCGGCGACGTCGACGTGCGGGAGGTGGTCCTCGAGAGCCGGGCGCTGGCCGCCCGGTACGGCAGAGGGCCCGTCACGGCACCCATGGCCGCACTCGTCGTCACCGCCACGCGGGCCGCCGCGACCACCGTCCCCGGCTGATCGAGCCACGCGGACAGCGCGGACGGGGCCTCGTGTCGGACCCCGATCGGTTCAGACCTTGGTGGCTCCGTGGTCCACCGGCAGCTGGACGCCGGTCATGGTGCGGCTGTCGTCGCTGGCCAGGAACAGCACGGCGGCGGCGATGTCCTCGGGCTGGGAGACCGGTGGGGTGAACCAGGCCTGGCCCATCGAGGCCGCGTAGGAGGGGTTGTCGCCGAACACCTGGGCGCCGTCGGCGCCCAGCTCGCCCATGGCGGTGGCCACGCCCCACGGGTGCACGGTGTTGACCCGGATCCGGTACGGCGCGAGCTCCAGGGCGGCCGAGTTGCCCAGGCCCACCACGCCGCGCTTGGCGGCGC
The DNA here is from genome assembly GCA_014218215.1 of Geodermatophilaceae bacterium NBWT11. Taxonomy (NCBI): domain Bacteria; kingdom Bacillati; phylum Actinomycetota; class Actinomycetes; order Geodermatophilales; family Geodermatophilaceae; species Geodermatophilaceae bacterium NBWT11. The sequence continues at coordinate 4,231,192 of CP043652.1, read as the reverse complement.
TGTAGTGCGCCTGCCCGGGCAGTGACTTCAGCCCGGCGACCGAGCTGGTCAGGACGATCGACCCGCCGTTGTCGGCGGCGATCATGGCCGGCACCGCGGCCCGCATGGTGTGGAAGACCCCGGTCAGGTTGATGTCGATCATGTCGTTCCAGCGGTCCAGGTCCATCTCCCAGAACCGGCCCCAGGAGACGACCCCGGCGTTGGCGACGACGACGTCCAGTCGCCCGCCGAGCTCGGTGACCCCGCGGTCGACCAGGGCCTGCATCCCGGCCATGTCCCGCACGTCGACGTCGGCGGACACCACACGCCGGTCCAGGGCCTCGACCTGCCGGACGGTCTCGGCCAGGTCCTCGGCGGTGGCCGGCCGGTAGTCGGTACGGGTGGGCGGGTGCTGGTGTCGCACACGATCACGTCGGCACCCTCCCCGGCCAGCGCCAGCGCGTGGGCCCGGCCCTGACCGCGGGCGGCCCCGGTGACGAAGGCGACCCGGCCGGCGAGCTTGCTGCCCATCAGGCGTCCACCCCCGGGGCGCCGAGGCCCTCGCCGCCCACGTCCTCGGGGAAGACGATCGCGACCCGGGACAGCGTGCCGCCGTCGGTGGCCGGCAGGCAGACCCCGGACATGTAGGCCGACTCGTCGCTGGCCAGGAAGAGCGCGACGTTGGCGTTGTCCCGCAGCGCCGGGGGCCGGTCCAGGCGCAGCGGCATCGCCGCGTTCGCCTTGTCCCAGGGCTGCATCTGCTCGTAGGACTTCCCCAGCACCTCGGCGTCGGGCGCCAGCGCGAGGTTGATCGACATCCCGTGGGTCGGGCACAGCGCGTTCACCCGGATGCCGAACCGACCCAGCTCCAGCGCGAGCACCTTGACCAGCCCGTTCACCCCGTGCTTGGAGGCGGTGTAGCTGATGAAGTGCGGGTAGGCCGCGTAGGAGGACGCCGAGCTGGTGACCACGATGTTCCCGGCGCCCTGGGCCTTCATGACCGGGGTGGCGGCCTTGGCGGCGAGGAACACGCCCTTGAGGTTGACGTTCTGGACGGCGTCCCAGTTCTCCTCGGTCAGCTCCTCGAACGGGACCGACCCGAAGCCGATCTCGCCGATGCCGGCGTTGGCGAAGAGGACGTCCAGTCGGCCGTGGGTGTCGGTGGCCAAGCGGACCGCGGCCTGCATGTCGGCCTCGGAGCGGACGTCGGCCCTAAGCCAGACCGCGTGACCGCCCGCCTCGGTGACCTCCCCGGCGACCTTCTCCGCCCGAGCGGCCTGCAGGTCGGTGACCACGACCTTCGCGCCCTGCTCGGCGAACAGCAGCGCCGACTCCCGCCCCAATCCCGAACCGCCACCGGTGATGACGACGACCTTCTCTTCCAACCTCACGTGCGCTCCCTCGACCGTCCGGTGTTCCCGGTCACAACCTAGCCCGGCCTGTCGCAAAGCGACAAGAAGGCGCAACACGACACGAGGACGGGTCTTACGGTGGACGCCGTGACGGGCCCCGACGAACGCGACCGCCGGCCCTCGCTGCGCGAGCGCCGCCGTCTGCACACCGCGACGGAGATCTCGGCGGTGGCGGCCGAGCTCTTCCTGCGTGACGGGGTGGCGACGACGACGCTGGCCGACATCGCCGCCGCCGCGGAGGTCAGCACCCGCACCGTGCAGCGGTACTTCGCCAACAAGGCCGACGTGCTCGCCCCGGTGCTCCGGGAGGGCCTGCAGGACTACCTGGCCGCGGTCGCCTCGATCCCCTCGCGCCGACACGACCTCGACGAGCTCGGCGCCGCCCTCGTGGACGCCCTCGCCGTCACCTTCGAGGGCCCGGACGGTGCACGCGAGGCCGAGCGGGTGCGCCTGGTCGTCGGCGAACCCGAACTGCTCTCCGTGTGGCTGCGCATGCACGAGGAGTGCGTCCACGGGCTGGTGCCCCTGCTGGCACCCCGGCTCCCCGCCGCCCTCGACCCACTCCCCCTCCGCTTCGGCGCCACCCTCGTCGTGACCGCCAACCGACTGGCCGTGGAGACCTGGGCGGCCACGGGTGGCGACGCCCGGGACCACCTCGTCCACTGCCTCGAGGCCCTGCGCACCTGGTCGCTGCCCGGCACTGCCTGAGCGGCACCGGCCCCGCTCGTGGCCGGCGCCGAGGACCGCTGACACCTCGCCGAGGCCCACCTCCCTCGCGAGGCCGGCGGCGTCGGGCGGTTCGCACCCCCGGTCCGTGGGCAGCGCCTGGGGGTGACGACGACCGCCGTGGACGCCGCCCGGATCGGCTGCCCCAAGAGGATGGTCTTCGGGCCCTGCGGGGGCGTGCGCGACGACGGCCGGTGCGAGCTCGCCGACCACCCGTGCCCCTTCCTCAGCGAGCCGGCGCCCGGCTGGTCCACGCCGGTCGCCGCGCCCGCACCGCGGCCAGGCGGTCTGCTGGCCCGCGCCCAGCGCGGGCCCGTCGTCCTCACCGACCTCACTGCTGCGCCGGGCGACCTGGCCTCGGTGCGGTCGGTGGTGGCGGTGCTGGCCGGGGTGAGCGACGGCCTGCTCACCGCCGAGCACCAGGACCAACCCGACCTGCCTCCGACCCTGGTCGCCGCCGAGGTGGTCGCCGCCGGCGGTCGGCCCTGGGTCACCCTGGCCTGCCGGGACCGCAACCAGCTCGTCCTGGAGCAGGAGCTGGCCGGTCTCGCGGCTGTCGGGGTGGACGGCGTGCTCTGCGTGACCGGCGACGGCCGGGGACCGGGTGTGCGACCGGGGGTGACCCAGGTCTTCGACCTCGACGGGCCCCGGCTCACCGCACTGGCCGCCCGGGCCGGGCTGAGCGCCGCCGTCCCCGAGTCGCCGCAGACCCCGCCGACCGCCGGTCGACCGGCGCGGGTGGCACTCAAGCAGCAGGCCGGCGCCGCCCTCTGCGTGCTCAACCACGTGTCCGGTCCGGCGGAGGTGGCGGCCTTCGTGGGAGCGGCCCGGGCAGCCGGGGCCACGCTGCCGTTCCTGGCCTCGGTCGCGGTCTACAGCGACGAGCCGTCGGCACGGACGCTGCAGCGCTTCCCCGGCCTGCACCTGGACGGCACCGCTGTCGAACGGGTGCTCGCCGCCCCGGACCCGGTCGAGGCCGGAATCGCCGCAGCCGTCGCCGAGGCCCGGGCACTGCTCTCGGTGCCCGGGGTGGTCGGGGTCAACCTGTCCGGACGGGCCGCCGACCGCGGGGGGCTGGACGGGGCACGGGTCAAGGCCGAGGTGGCACGACGGATCCGGGAGGAACAAGCATGAGCGAACTGGACAGCGCCGCGATGGAGGACGAGTTCGACGTCACCGCGGCGTGGACCGAGGAGGCCGCACGCGTGCTCGGCCCGGGGCACGCCGTCCCTGCGGGCTGCCGGGGCTCGGGCAGCGTCGGGTCACTGCGCTGGCTCGCCGACCGCATGGCCCTGCACCCGGGTGACCTGCTCGTCGATGCCGGGGCGGGGGTCGGCGGCCCGGCCGCGTGGGCGGCCGGTGACCGGCAGGTGCGGCCGGTCTGCCTGGAGCCCATGGCCGGTGCGGTGCACGCCTCCCGCCACCTGTTCGGGCTGCCGTCGGCCGTCGCGATGGGGCAGTCGCTCCCGTTGCTCGACGGCGTCACCGCGGCGGCCTGGAGCCTGGGGGTCCTCTGCACCACCGACGACAAGGCCGGCGCGCTGGCCGAGCTGCACCGGGTCCTGCGCCCGGGAGGACGGCTGGGGCTGCTCGTCTTCGTGCAGGCGGTCGACCCGCTGCCCGCTCCCGCGCCGGAGGGGAACTCGTTCCCCACCGACGACGACCTGGACGACCTGCTCGGGGCTGCGGGCTTCGACGTGGTGGACCGAGCGGTCGCCGACCTGGACGACAACCCACCCGGCTGGGACGACGCGGCCGACGCGGTGGACGCCGAGATGGAGCGCCGGCACGGCGCGGACCCCCGCTTCCGCCGCTCCTCCCAACAGTCCGGGCGGATGGGAGCGCTGCTGTCCGCGGGAGCGGTGCGGCCGACGCTGGTGGTGGCCGTCCGCCGGGCCTGACCTGGGCACCGTCTCGGTCGCGCTCGTGCGCCAGCCCGGTGTCAGGACGACGGACCGGTGGGCAGTCCGGCCCCGGGCCGGCCGTCGGACCCCGGGATGACCACCCCGTTGACCATCAGGTCCGACCCGCAGCGGGAGCGGAAGACGATCGTCCCCTCGGCAGCTCCGACGAACACCCAGCTCGAGTCCGCGCGACCCGCAGTGCTCGAGGACGTCCCGGGAGTCCGACTGCCTGGCCGGCGAGCCAGCAGGGTCCGCAGGCGGTCCAGCGGTCCGGGCGACCCGGACGGTCGGACTCGACCGCTGACAGCACGGCCCGGGCCCACCCGAGTCACGCAGGTGCGCCCACGGCCATCTCGCGGACGTCGTCGGCGACCGCGAGCGGTGCGCCGGTGGCTGTCACGACGTCCTCGACGGACACGCCTGGGGCGGTCTCGCGCAGCAGGAAGCCGGTCCCGGTGACGTCGACGACGGCGAGGTCGGTGATGATCCGGTCGACGCAGGCCTTGCCGGTGAGCGGCAGGGTGCACTCCTCGACGAGCTTGGGGGATCCGTCGCGGGCGACGTGCTCCATCATGATGATCACCGCGCGGGCTCCGTGGACGAGGTCCATGGCCCCGCCCATGCCGTTGACCATCTTGCCGGGGATCAGCCAGTTGGCGAGGTCACCGCGCGGGTCGACCTGCATGGCGCCCAGGACGGCGACGTCGATGTGCTTGCCGCGGATCATCCCGAACGACAGCGCCGAGTCGAAGAAGCTCGCCCCGGGCTGCAGGGTGATCGTCTCCTTGCCGGCGTTGATCAGGTCCGGGTCCTCCTCGCCCTCGAAGGGGTAGGGGCCGACACCGAGGACGCCGTTCTCCGACTGCAGCACCACGTGCACGCCGTCGGGGATGAAGTTCGGGACCAGGGTCGGCATGCCGATCCCGAGGTTGACGTACTGGCCGTCCTGCAGGTCCAGGGCGACGCGGGCGGCGAGCTGGTCACGGGTCAGAGCCATCGGTCAGGCCTCCTCGATCTGCGCGGCGGGGCGGGGGCGGGTGGTGCGCTTCTCGATGTCCTTGCCCTCGACACCGACCTCGACCACGCGCTGCACGAAGACCCCGGGCAGGTGGATCGACTCCGGGAGGATCTCCCCGGGCTCGACCAGCCGCTCCACCTCGGCGATGGTGATGGTGCCGGCCATCGCGCACAGCGGGTTGAAGTTGCGCGCGGACTCGTGGAACACCAGGTTGCCGTGCCGGTCACCGACCGCAGCTCGGACCAGCGCGAAGTCGGCGGTCAGCGCGGTCTCCAGCACGAAGTCCTGCCCACCGAAGTCCCGGGTCTCCTTGGGCTCGCTGACCAGCACGACGTTCCCGTCGGCGTCGTAGCGCACCGGGATCCCGCCGTCGGCGACCATCGTGCCGACGCCGGTGGGGGTGAAGAAGGCGGGGATCCCGCAGCCGCCGGCGCGCAGCCGCTCGGCGAGCGTGCCCTGCGGGGTCAGCTCGACGTCGAGCTGGCCAGACAGGTAGAGCCGGGCCAGCTCCTTGTTGCCGCCCACGAAGGAGGAGATCGTCTTGGCGATCCGGCCGGCGTAGAGCAGCACCCCGAGCGCGGCGTCGTCCACCCCGCAGTTGTTGCTGATCGTGGTCAACCCGTCCGCGCCCTGCTCCAGGAGCGCGTCGATCAGCTTGATCGGCACCCCGCAGAGCCCGAAACCACCCACCGCCAACGACGAGCCGGCACCGATGTCGGCCACCGCCTCGGCTGTGCTGGCAACGACCTTGTCCATGTCCGCCTTCCTCCGGGGTGCTGGGGGGTCGGCGATCATGCGGTCAGCGCGATGTACTTCTCCTCGAGGAACTCCAAGATCCCCTCGGAGCTCCCCTCCCGGCCCAGCCCGCTCTGCTTCACCCCGCCGAAGGGTGCGGCCGGGTCACTGACGACCCCGCGGTTGACCGCGACCATCCCGGACTCCAGTCGCCGAGCGACCGCCATGGCCTCCCGCTCCTCGCCGAAGACGTAGGCCATGAGCCCGAACTCGGTGTCGTTGGCCATCGCCACGGCCTCGTCCACGTCGCTGTAGCGGACGACGGGGGTCACCGGACCGAAGACCTCGGTGCGGGTGATCGCCGACCCGTGCCGGACCCCGGTCAGCAGCGTCGCGTCGTAGAAGGCACCGACCTCGTGCGACGTCCCGCCGCGGACGACGGTCGCGCCCTCGGCCACCGCCTCCTCGACCAGCGAGGCCACCTTGTCCCGCTCGCCGGTGGAGACCAGCGCGCCCAGGGTGTTGCGGCGGTCGACCCCTGGTCCGACCGTGACCTGAGCCAGGGCGGTGTCCATCCGTGCCACGAACTCGTCGTGCACGGAGTCGTGCACGTAGAACCGGTTGGCTGCCGTGCAGGCGGCGCCGCCGTTGCGCATCTTGGCCAGCAGCGCACCGGCCACGGCCTCCTCGAGGTCGGCGCCGGGGAGGACGACGAGGGGCGCGTTGCCACCCAGTTCCATGGAGGCGCTGACCACCGAGTCGGCGCAGGCGTGCAGGAGCGCGCGACCGACCTCGGTGGAGCCGGTGAAGGACAGCTTGCGGACCTCCGGCCTGTCGAGCATGGCGCGCACCGGGACGTCCGGCGGGGTCGGCATGACCAGGTTGACCACCCCGCGGGGCACCCCGGCCCGGTGCAGCACGTCCACGACGTAGCCGGCGGTCAGCGGGGTCTCCGGCGCGGGCTTGAGGATCGTGGTGCAGCCGGCGGCCAGCGCCGGGGCGAGCTTGCGGGTGGCCATCGCGGCCGGGAAGTTCCACGGGGTGATGAGCAGCGACACCCCGATCGGCTGGCGGTCCACGACCATCCGCTTGTCCCCCGCCGGCGAGAGCCGGTAGTCCCCGGGCACGCGGACGGCCTCCTCGGCGAACCAGCGGAAGAACTCGGTGGCGTACGCGGCTTCGCCGATGGCGTCACCCCAGGACTTGCCGTTCTCCCGGACCATCAGCTCCGCGAGCTGTTCGGCCTCGGCGGTGAGGATGTCGAAGACGGTGCGCAGCAGCTCGCTGCGCACGCGCGGGGCGGTCGCCGCCCAGCCCTCGGCGGCCGCAGCCGCGGCGTCGACGGCGTCCATGCAGTCCTGCTCGGTGGCCACCGCTACGTCGGCGATGACGGAGAGGTCGGCGGGGTCCAGGACGTCCAGACGCTCGCCACCGGATCCCGGGCGCCACCTGCCGTCGATGTAGAGGTCGGTGTGCAGCGGGGTGTCGGTCACGAGGCGCTCCCTGCGTAGGCGTGTTCGAGGACGTCGAGCAGGAGCTCGGGCGTGGGGTCCACCGGGGCGATGGCCAGGAGTCGGGCCGAACGCAGGCCCAGTTCGACGATGCGGGGCAGCTGGTCCCGGGTGATCCCGATGGCGGCGAGGTCGGCGGGGACGCCGATCGCGACGTTCATCTCCGCGACCCTGGCCCGGGTGCGTTCGGCGGAGGACTCGGCCGGGGCGATGCCCTCCAGAGCCGCACCCAGGGCAGCGAGCCGGTCTGCGGCCACCGGACGGACGGCGTCCATCACGTAGGGCAGCAGCAGTCCGGTCCCCAGGCCGTGCGGGGTCTTGGTCATCGCCCCGATCGGGTACTGCAGGGCGTGGCACAGGTGGGTGCCGGTGGACCCGAACGCGACGCCGGCCAGCAGCGCCCCGCGAGCCACCTCCTCCCGGGCCACCCTGTTGCCCGGCTGGGCCACGGCCACCGGCAGCCAGGGGCCCAGGTGGGCCGCGGCCTGCAGGGACAGCGGCTCGGCCAGGGCGTTGCGGCCGGTGAACACCGGCAGCGGCGACGTCCAGTCCACCTCCAGGGACCGCGCCGTGTAGGACTCGACGGCGTGCACCAGGGCGTCGATCCCGGAGAACGCGGTCACCGGGGCGGGGGCGCCGAGGGTCAGCTCGGGATCGACGACGGCGGCGACGGGCACCAGGAACGGGCTGGAGATCCCGACCTTGAGCTCCCGGTCGGGGTCGGAGACGACGGCGACGGGGGTGACCTCGGAACCGGTCCCCGCGGTGGTGGGGACCGCGACGACCGGCAGCACCGGACCGGGCACCTGGTTCTCGCCGTAGTACCGGCTCAGTGGGCCCTCGTGGGTGCACAGCAGGGCGAGGACCTTCGCCGCGTCCAGTGCGCTGCCGCCGCCGATGGCCAGCACCACGTCTGCGCCGAACCCGCGGGCCACCTCGGCCCCGGCGACCAGGCTGTCGACGGGCAGCTCCGGGGTGACGTCGGCGTGCACGTGCACCTCGAGGCCGACCGCGGTCAACCGGTCCACCGTCTCGGTGAGCACCGGTGTGCCCAGCAGGAAGGGGTCGACGACCGCGAGCACCCGGCGGCCGTGCAGGGCGAGGACCTCGGGCAGCTGGTGGCGGGCGCCGTACCCGACGTGCACCCGGGCCGGCAGCCGCAGCGTGCCGACGGTGCTGAGGGAGTCAGGCAAGGAACCCACCGTCCACGGGGAGGACGACGCCGGACAGGTGCCCCGCCCGGTCGCCGAGCAGGAAGGACACCGCGGCCGCGACGTCCCGACCGGTCCCGGTCTTGCGCAGCGGCGTCGCTGCGACGCGGGCCTCGACGCCGCCGGGGATCGCCCGCCGGGTGGCGTCCAGCATCGGGGACTCGGTGGGGCCGGGGGCGACGGCGTTGACCCGGACGCCGAGCGGTCCCAGGTCGTGCGCGGCGGTCTTGGTCAAGCCGATCACGGCGTGCTTGGAGGCCTGGTAGGCGCCCATGCCGGAGCTGCCGCGCAGTCCGCCGATGCTGCTGACGTTGACGATGGAGCCCTGCCCCTGGGCGACCATGACCCTGGCCTCCTCGCGCAGGCACAGCCAGGTGCCCTTGACGTTGACGGCCATCAGCTGGTCGAAGTCGGCCTCGGAGACCTGGTCCAGCCGGCCGGCCTGGGTCGCCGCGGCGTTGTTCAGCGCGCCGTCCAGCCGCCCGAACCGCTCGACGGTCGCGTCGACGAACCGGGCGACGTCCCAGGCCCGGGAGACGTCGCCGGTGCTGGAGGCGACGTCGTGGCCGGCGGCAGTGAGCTCGTCGGTGATCGCGGCCAGGGGGCCGGCGGAACGGGCGACGAGCATGAGGCGGGCGCCGTCCTCGGCGAGCAGTCGAGCGGCGTCGGCGCCGATGCCGCTGCTGGCGCCGACGACGAGGACCACCCGCCCCTCCAGGGGGCGGTGTGGCGTGGGGTGGGTCATGACGTCCTTCCTGCTGTGGGGTGGGGGTCGAGCGTGGGGAGCGGCACGCTCCGGGCGGCCTGCACCGCGGCCGTGGCCGCGGCACCGAACAGGCTCGCGTCGTTGCTGAGCATCGTGAACCCGAACCCGGTCTCCAGAGCGGCCCGAACGGCCTCGGCGGTGGCCCCGCCGGCGTTGCCGACCGGCACCCCGGCAGCCCGGGCGCCGCGGACCGCCTCGGCGATGAGGTCCTGGACGACGAAATCGGAGACGGCGGCGCCCTGGCTGACTGCGAGGTCGGCGGCCCCGACGAGGAGGGCGTCGACGCCGTCCACCCCGCCGATCGCGGCGGCCTGCCGGGCGGCGTCGGCGCTCTCGACCTGGGCGATGAGCACGACCTCCTCCTGTCCGTAGCGGAGGTACTCCTCCAGTGGCAGCGCCCCCCAGTCCCCCACGCGGCTGGTGGCGCCGACGCCGCGGGTGCCTCGTGGCGGGAAGCGCACCGCGGCGGCCGCAGCCTGCGCCTGCTCGACGGTGTCCACGTGCGGCACCATCACGCCCTCGGCGCCGGCGTCGAGGACCCGCTGGACGAGACCGGGGTGCAGGTCGGGCACCCGGACCACCGCGGGCAGTCCCGCGTGCCGGGCGACGCCGATGAGCCCGGACGCGGACTCCAGGTCCATCGGGGAGTGCTCCAGGTCCAGGACGACGAAGTCGAACCCGGCGATCGCGACGAGCTCCAGCAGCTCGGTCGAGGCGATCTTCAGCCAGGTGCCCAGAGCCGGCCGGGACGTGTCGGCGAGGGCCGCACGCAGCAGGCTGCGCCGGGGGCTCACGAGGCGGGGCGGGGGTAGTCCTCGGCGTTGACCACCCAGCCGGAGGCGGCGAAGTCCGCCCGGGGCGGGGAGAACAGGTCGATGAGCTGCTGGTACGGGCCGACACCCTGGGTGGTGTGCACGGTGGGCGGGGGGATGACGCAGATCGACGGTGTGGCGATCTCCCGGCTCTCGTCGGGTCGCCACTGCGCGGAGTCCGGGCCCCACGGGTAGCGGATGTGGTGCACGAAGCGGCCCTTGACCGCCATCGACACCTGTTCGAAGTCGTCGTGGTGGTGCGGGGACAGCTTGTGCGGCGGGCGCGGGGTGGGCTCCTCGGCGAGGAAGTTCACCATCAGGTTGGTCGTCCGGAAGACCCGCCCGAACCGTCCCTCCACGACGGGGTGCTCGGCCAGCGGGTAGACCCGCAGCGCGAAACCGCCGACGGGGTCCGGCCCGGGCACCATCGGCGTCGCCCGGGGGTCGGGCTCGGCGTAGACCTCGGCGTTGAGTGCGGCTGCGGCGAGGTCCTCGGCGACGACGGAGAAGACCCGGATGAGCGGGCCGTCGGTCTGTACCCGGATCTCGCTGTCCCCGGGAGGGACGACCACCAGCGCCTCGTCGTCGACAGCGCGGGTGGCACCGCCGGCCTGCACCTGGATGGCGCTGCTGTCGGAGTGCACCAGCACCAGGTACTCGTCGGGCTGGCCGGTCCGGCTGAACACGTCCCCGGCGCGGGCGTCGGTGTAGGCGACCACCATGTTGGCGGCCCGGGCGATCCAGGTCCGGCTGCCGGCGCGGGTGGTCTCGGTGGGCGGCAGGGCCAGGAACTCCACCCACTGCGAGGGCCGGATGGGGGTGCCGGCGTCCACGGTGCGGGTCGGCGCCACGGGGGCCAGTGTCGAGCGGATGTCGTCGGCTGCGTAGGTGGTCATGCGCGGGCGCTCCTGTCGGTGGTGGGGGTGGTCCGACCGCGCAGCCCGAGCTGGGCGCGGGCGTCGTCGGGGGTGGCGATCTGCTTGCCCATGTCCTCGAGGACGGCGCGGATCTTGGTGACCTGCTGGGCGTTGCTCTCGGCGAGGCGGCCCTTGCCGATCCAGAGGCTGTCCTCCAGGCCGACCCGGACGTGCCCGCCGAGCCAGGCGCTGTGGGTGCCGAACTCGAACTGGCTGCGGCCGGCGGCGAAGGCGGAGAAGGCGTAGTCGTCGCCGAAGAGCTTGTCGGCGATGCGGACCATGTGCGCGAGGTTCTCGTGGTCGGCCCCGATGCCGCCGAGGATCCCGAACACGCCCTGGACCAGGAACGGCGGCTCAGCCAGGCCCTTGTCCACGAAGTGCGCCAAGGAGTAGAGGTGGCCGATGTCGTAGCACTCGAACTCGAACTTGGTCCCGCGGTCCCCGAGCACGCGCAGGGTGTGCTCGATCCGGTCGAAGGTGTTGATGAAGGGGTGCGACCAGGTGTTGCGCACGTAGGGCTCTTCCCAGTCGTGCTGCCACGCGGTGACCTTGTCCGCGATCCCCGAGTACACGAAGTTCATCGAGCCCATGTTCATCGAGGCGAGCTCGGGCTCGAAGCGCAGTGCGCCGGCCAGCCGCTCCTCCATGGTCATCGCCGAGGAACCGCCGGTGGTGATGTTGACGACGACGTCGGTGGCCTCGGTGATGCGCGGGACGATCTGCTCGAAGACCTCGGCCTCGAACGCCGGCCGGCCGTCGGGGTGCCGGGCGTGCAGGTGCACCACGGCCGACCCCGCCTCGATCGCCTCCAGCGCGGAGGCGACCACCTGATCGGCCGAGAGCGGCAGGTGCGGGCTCTGCGAGGGCACGTTGACCGAGCCGGTCACCGCGGTCGTGATGACGACCTTCTCCGCCCGCTTCACCGGTTGGTCTCCTCGAGGCCCAGCAGGAACGCGGTGTTGCGACAGGTCATCTGCCGGATGTCCTCGGCCTTGATGCCGTGGTCGAGCAGCTGCTGGACGATCAGCAGGTAGGCGTCCACCGGCAGGGGGTTGCCGACCTGGCCGAGGTCGGAGTCCAGCACCGTGCGCTCCGGGCCGATCTTGTGGATCCAGTCCACGAGCTGCTCGATCGGCCAGTGCGGGGCGGCGACGTCGGGGTGGTACATCGACAGCTCGTGCTCGATGAACGCACCGTGCCCCAGCATCTCCTCGATCGCGGTCTCCGAGGCGTTGATGATGTAGTCCGGGTGGTGCACCAGCAGCCGCTTCACCCCGTTGCGGGCTGCGGTGGCGAAGAAGGCGGACATGGACTCACCGTCCAGGTGACCGCCCGTCAGCAGGATCCCGGCGTCGGAGACGAGCCTGGTCACCAGGTCGGCCTGCTGGGAGACCGCGCCGGTCGAGTCGAAGACCGACACCTCCTCCTCGTAGAGGTTGCCGGTGTTGTTGGGGAAACCGTCGTCGTGCTGGTGGGCGAGCAGGTGCTGACCGGCTGAGACGGTCGGGCCCCAGACGCAACGCCCGCCCATCAGCACGGCCACGGCCACGGCCGACGGGTTCATCCCGCCCACCTCGGAGTTCATCGCGACCCCGCCGTAGACCGGGGTGGGCGCCTGCGCCAGCTGCGGCCCCATCGCCAACACGTCCATGGCGGTGTTGTGGTGGTGGGACTTCACGAGGATCGCGCGCATCCCGATGCGAGCCCCGTCGTGGGACGCCTCGACGTGGTCGAGTCGGCGGGGGAACGGGCTGGGACCCGAGTGGCAGTGCAGGTCGACGGTGCCGTCGAGGACCTGCAGCAGTGCCGGCGACGGTGACGTACCGGCCTCCGTGGTGGTCATGCCCTGGTGCCTCCGTTGTTCGTATCGTGAGCTTGGAGTTCACGCTATGCACAACGGCCGGGTCGCGTCTAGGGGCGCCAGCAACTTTGTTCGTCATGTGAAACCGGTGATTGCATGATGAACAAACTGCTGCTTCACTCCGTGACGTGGACCGCACCGACGTCACGAGAGGAGGCACCGTGGAGACGCTGCGTCACCCGGCAGGCGGACCGTCGCGGGGTCCTGGTCACGCCGCGGCCGCGAACACGAGCGAGTCCGAGGGCGGGCTGATCCAGGCGATCGACCGGGCCGCGAACATCCTGGCGCTGCTGGACCAGGACACCGGCACCCTCAGCGCGCCCCTCGTCGCGGAGCGGCTGGGACTCAACAGGACGACGGCGCACCGTTACCTGCAGTCCCTGCGGCGCTCGGGCTTCCTCAGTGCGACCGGTGGACCCGGGCCGCTGCTCGACCAGCTGTCCGCGCTCACCTCGGTCCGCCAGCAGATCCTCACCACGGCGCCGGCGATCATGCGTCAGTTGTCGGACACGACCGGTCTGACCACGGTGCTGAGCTTCCTGGGACGCACGGGGGCCGTCGTCACCCTCGTCGAGGAGCCACTGCAGGGCACCATCCTCATCACCGTCCGCATCGGCACGGTGCTCGAGGTGCGGGCCGCCCAGACCCGGGCCCTGCTGGCCTTCCAGTCCGACCCCACGGCCGTCACCCGCGCGCACGCCCGCCTCACCGACGCCGAGGCCGCGGTCGAGCGACAGGTGCTCCACGAGGTCCGCCAGCAGCGCGTCGCCTGGGCCGACCTGGGCAGGGCCGGCCTGGCCTCCGTCGCCGTCCCCGTGCTGGCCACCTACGACGTCCAGGCTGCGATGGCGCTGATCGGCACCACCACGATGGTCGACCGGGCATCCGGGGCGACCAACCAGGTGCGCGCCCTGCGCGGCGCCGCCGCCACGCTCAGCTCGACCGTGTCGGGCTGAGAGGAGAGGAACCCGTGACACAGACCGTTCTCGAACCAGGCACCGCACAGGGCACGTCATCGGAGCAGTCGCCGGCCCCAGCAGGACGTCGCCGACCACGGCCGCACTGGTTGCTCCTGCTGCCGGCGCTGGCGCTGGTCGTCGCCGTGCTGGTGCTGCCGCTCGGCCAGAGCCTGCTCCGCAGCATCGGCGCCCCGGCCACCTTGACCGGGGAGCACTACACCGAGCTGTTCACCGACGGGGTGACCCTCCGGGTCCTCTGGCGCACCGTGCAGACGGCGGTGCTGGTCACCGTCATCGCGTTCGCGCTGGGCTACCCCTACGCCTACGTGATGACCCGCGTCGGGCCCCGCATGCGGGCACTCCTGCTGGTCGTCGTCCTCGTGCCGTTCTGGACCTCGGTGATGGCCCGCAACTTCGCCTGGATCCTCATCCTCCAGCGCGGGGGGCCCGTCGACTCCTTCTTCGGCCTCTTCGGCCTGGACGTCGTGCTCTACGGCAAGCAGGCCGGCGTGGTCATCGCCATGAGCCAGGTGCTCCTGCCGTTCATGGTGCTCCCGCTGTTCAGCGCCTTGAGCGGCATCGACCGTCGGCTGCTGCTGGCAGCACAGAGCCTGGGATCGCGTCCTCTCGTCGCGTTCTGGAAGGTCTACTGGCCGCTGTCCCGAGGCGGTGTGACCGCCGGACTCATCCTCGTCTTCACCCTCAGCCTCGGCTTCTACGTCACCCCGGCGCTGCTGGGCACACCACAGGAGTCCCTGGTGGCCCAGCTGCTGGCCGCCCGCACCACCCAGCTCCTGGACTTCGAGGGCGCCGGCGCCCTCGGCATGGTCGTCCTCGTGGCCACCCTCGGACTCGTCGCCTGGGCCAACCGGCTCGGCGGGACCGTGTCGGCCATCGGGGTCGTCGCCACCAGCACCCCGGAGGGCAAGCGATGACCGCGACCACCGAGCGTCCCACCGTCGGGACGCACGGGCCTGCCCCGCGCCGGGCCCAGACCCCCCGGGTGCGACGGGTCGGGCGACGCCCGGGCCTGGACGCCGTGCCGTGGTGGCTGCGGCTGCTGGCCGCCGCGGTCGCGCTGTTCTTCGTCCTGCCGACGCTCTTCGTCATCCCGATGAGCTTCAGCTCCTCGACGACCTTCTCCTTCCCGCCGCAGGGCTTCTCCCTGGACCTCTACCGGAACTTCTTCACCGACCCGGTCTGGCTGACGTCCCTGCGCAACTCGGTGTTCGTCGCCACGGCCGCGGCCGTGCTCGCCACGGTGGTCGGCACCGCCGCCGCCGTCGGTCTGCACGCGCTCACCGGCCGGGTCGCGGGCCTCGCCCGCACGGTGCTGATGATCTCCATCGTCACCCCCGGCATCGTCGTCGCCGTAGCGGTCTACGTGTCCTTCCTGCGCTGGCACCTCGTCGGCAGCTTCTGGGGGTACACGCTGGCGCACGCCGCGATCGGCGTCCCGTTCGTCGTCGTCTCGGTGACCAGCGCACTCGGGGGCTTCGACGCCAAGCTGCTGCGCGCAGCAGCCTCCCTGGGGGCCTCCCCGTGGCGGGCGTTCCGGAGCGTGACGCTCCCGCTCATCAGCCGCGGCGTCGTCACCGGGGCGGTGTTCGCCTTCGTGACCTCCTTCGACGAGGTCGTCATCGCCCTCTTCCTGCGCTCCCCCACGTTCCAGACGCTCCCCGTCCAGATGTTCAACAGCGTCACCTTCGAGGTCGACCCGACCATCGCGGCGTCCTCGAGCCTCGTGGTCACCGTCGTCACCGTCATCTGCCTGGTCCCGCTGCTGCTGGGCCGCACACGTCCCTCCCGTCAGGAGAAACCGTGACCACCACGTCCAGCCACGTCGCCCCGCCCACCGCCACCCGGTCGGGCACCCAGATCCAGCTCACCGAGGTGACCAAGGACTACGGCCAGGCAGCCCCCGCGGTCGACGCGGTCTCCCTGACCATCGAGCCCGGGGAGTTCATGACGCTGCTGGGGCCCAGCGGGTCGGGCAAGACGACCACGCTCAACCTCATCGCCGGCTTCGAGTCCCTGACGTCGGGGCACGTCTCCCTCGACGACCGCGACGTCAGCGACCTGCCCCCACACAAGCGGGACCTGGGGATGCTCTTCCAGAACTACGCGCTCTTCCCGCACATGACGGTTGCCCAGAACGTGGCCTACCCCCTCCGGGAACGACGTGTACCCAAGGCCGAGATCGCCCGTCGCGTGGCGGCGGTCCTCGAGCTGGTGCAGCTGACCGGGCGGGACGACGCCGTCCCCACGCAGTTGTCCGGGGGGCAGCAGCAGCGCGTCGCCCTCGCGCGGGCCATCGTCTTCGACCCCAAGGCGCTGCTGCTCGACGAGCCACTGGGAGCCCTGGACCGCAATCTGCGCGGCGCCCTGCAGGCCGAGATCCAACGCATCCACCGCGAGGTGGGCTCGACGTTCGTCTTCGTCACCCACGACCAGGAAGAGGCGATGAGCCTCTCGGACCGGATCGCGTTGTTCAACGCCGGGCGCATCGAGCAGGTCGGGACCCCGCAGGAGCTCTACGCGGCCCCCGAGACCCTCTTCACCGCTCGCTTCCTCGGCGACTCGACGTTCTTCCCGCTCCGCGGGATGGACGAGCGGTCCCTCGGGTGGGGTCGTTCGACGTGGTCCCTGGCCCCGGGGTCGGTCGCCGCCCGAGCCCGGACGGCGCCCACCACCGCACTGGTGGTGCGACCCGAGGACGTCCGCGTCGTGCCCAACGAGGCCGACGTCCCGGCCGGCGCCAACCACGTCGCCGCGACCCTGACCGACGTCCAGTACCTGGGCTCCTACCGCACGGCCGTGCTGTCCGTGCCCGGCGGCGACGAGCCCGCCGTCGTCGGCCGGGCCCGGGTCGACGCCATGGAGTCCGAACTGTCCGTGGGCCAGTCCGTGGTGGCCTGGTGGCCCGTCGCCAGGCAGCGCGTCGTGGCCGGCTGACCCGCCGTCGGCAGACCCTGCGCGGCCGCCTGGTCACGATGCGGACCGCTGTGTCGCATGACGGAGAAAAGCGGCGAGAAAGGGCTGCGGCGCCTTGTCGGGTGAGCCGGCTCACCCTTACGTTCACTCAGCGATCCAGAACTTCGCATCGCGAACATCCAGGGGCAGCCCGCCCCCGACACGAAGGACAGTGACAACGGTGCCACGAACAACCCGTGCGCTCGGGACCCTCGGTGCGGTCCTGCTCCTGACCACGATGGCGGCCTGCGGAGGTGACAGCGGCACCCCGAACGCCTCGGCGGACGAGGCGACGCTGACCTTCGTCGGCTACGGCGGCGACGGTCAGGACGCGATGATCGCCAACTGGCAGGAGCCCTACACCGAGGCCAACCCCGGCATCACGTTCGTCAACACCTCACCGCCGGACTTCGCCCAGGTGCAGGCCCAGGTCGAGGCCGATGCCGTGACGTGGGACGTCATCGCGGCCGCACCAGCTGCCGCGCAGCAGAACTGCGGCACCCTCTTCGAGGAGATCGAGTACACCGGGGTGAGCGAGGACGACCTGGTCGAGGGGGCGGTCGGTGACTGCTACGTCGGGAACTTCGTGCTGTCCACTCCCTTCGCCTACCGCACGGACTCCTTCCCGGACCCGGCGACGGCACCGACCTCGGTCGAGGACTTCTTCGACACCGAGGCCTTCCCCGGTCAGCGCGGGCTGGTCACCAACGTCCAGAACGGCATCCTGGAGTACCCGCTGCTCGCCGACGGTGTCGCACCCGTCGACCTGTACCCCCTCGACGTGGACCGTGCACTGGAGCGGCTGGACACCATCCGGGACGTCACGACGTTCGCTCCCAACGTCGGTGCGTTGCAGCAGGCAGTCGGCAGTGGCCAGGTCGACATGTTCTTCCTGCCCGACTCCCGCCTCGTCCCGCTGCTGGACCAGGGGGTGGACATCACCATCGTGTGGGACACGACCGTGACGTCGCTGAACGCTCTCGCCATCCCCAAGGGGACACCCAACCTCGCCGCCGCCCAGGCCTTCGCCTCCTCGGTCACCAGCCCCGAGCCTGCCGCCGGCATCGCCCGGGACCTGGGTGTCAGCCCGGTCAACACCTCGGCCCCGCTGGACCTGTCACCCAACGCCGAGCTCGTCCAGTACAACGGTCCGGCCAACACCGGCGAGACGGTCTCGCAGGACCTCGACTGGTACGGCGAGAACTACAACGACGCCGTGCAACGCCTGACCATCTGGCTGGCCGGCTGACCCGGACCGGCCCCGCACCGCTGCGCCGGTGCGGGGTCGGTCGCCGACTACCGTGCGGCCATGCCGAACGCAGACGACGCCCAGGTATCGACCGCTGACATCCGGTCGGTCGCCAGGGTCGGTCAGATCTGCGCGCTCTTCGGTCCCGACGCCCCTGAGCTCACCGCAGCAGAGGTCGCCGAGAGCACCGGACTCAACCGCACGACCGCCTACCGGTACTGCACCTCGATGGCCAGCGCCGGGATCCTCGACAAGGGCAGCCGCCGGGGGACGTTCTCCCTCGGGCGACTGATGCTCGAGCTCGGCGTCCTGGCGCTGGGCCGCGACGGCGTCGTGGACCTCGCCCGACCACACCTGGAACGGCTGCGGACCGCGACCCGGTCGACGGCCGTGCTGAGCATCCGGGGCACCCAGGGCGCGGTCGTCGCCCTGGTCGAGGAGGACACCAGCCGGTCGGTGGTGGTGACCGTGCGCCCGGGCACCAAGTTGGACCGCAACGCCGCCCAGTCGCTGCTGATGGAGGCCTTCGGCGATCCGCTGACGGACACCGACTCACCGGACTCCTCACCGGCCGACCGGGCCCGACACCAGCAGGAGGTCTACGAGGCCCGGAAGAACGGCCACAGCGTCGCGTGGCAGGAGAGCACCTTCGCCGTCGCCGCCCCGGTGTTCGGCAGCCGCGGGCTCGTCGCGACCGTGGCACTCCTGGGCGCCGGCGAACTGGACCTGGCTCTGCTGCTCGCGCCCTTGACGTCGACCGCCGCAGCCCTCACCGCCGAGCTCGGGGGTGAGGCTGACTGAACCGACCCCACCACCGTCTCGAGAGGACACCCCGTGGCCACGCCCGCAGACCTCGCTGACCCCCGCGATCGGGAGGACCTCTTCGACCTCGTCCGGCGTGAGCGCTTCGCCCGGGACCAGCGCTTGTTCGACGTGATGGCCGACTGCTTCCACGAGAACGCCTGGGTTCGCACCACCTGGTACGACGGCGTCGGCGGGGACGCCTACGTCGCCTCCACCCGCGCGCTCCTCGGAGACTCCCCGGCCGGGGACACCTCCGGCAGACACTGGGTCTTCCCGGCCCTCGCCCGGGTGCGCGGGGACCGGGCCACCGTGGAGAGCCCCGCCACCATCTTCGAGCGACGCGAACTGCACGGCGTCCACGTGGACGTCCACGCGCACTGCCGCTTCTTCTCCCGGGCCGTCCGGGAGCACGGGCGGTGGCGGCTGCTGACCTTCCACGTCCTCTTCGAGTGGGACGAGCTGCGACCCGCCACGGCCGGTGACACCCCGGTGCTCGACCGCGACCTGCTGGCGTCGCTGCGACCCTCTTACCGCTTCCTCGGCTACCTGCAGATCGACCGCGGTGTCCGGCTGGACCCGGACCTGCTCGGAGACGACCGGTGGGAAGGCGTGACGGCCTTCCACGCCAGGGAGGACGCGTGGCTGTCCGGGAACGGCGCCCTCGACGACCCCACGTGACCGACACGTCGACCTGTGCCGACGTGCGCCCGGTCTCGTGGGTCAGGTGTCGGTGGCGAGTGCCCGGGCCAGGGTCGCCCGCGTGTCCGCGGGGTCGATGACGTCGTCGATCTCGAAGGCCGCGGCCGCGCTGAGGCCCTTGCCCCGTTCGTAGGCCTCGGCGACCAGTTCGTCGTACCGGGCCCGTCGCGCGTCGAGGTCGTCGATGGCCTCGAGCTCGGTCCGGAAGCCCAGGCGGACCCCACCCTCCAGGCCCATGCCGCCGAACTCACCGGTGGGCCAGCTGACGGTCAGGACCGGCGCCTTGAGGTCCCCCCCGGCCATGGCCATCGCGCCCAGCCCGTAGCCCTTGCGCAGCACGACGACGCACAACGGCACGGTGAGCCGGGCGCCGGCGGTGAACATCGCGCTGAACCGACGGACGGTGCCGCCTCGTTCCGCGTCGGGGCCGACCATGAACCCGGGGGTGTCGCACAGGGACACGACCGGGAGGCCGTGGGTCTGGCACAGCTGGAGGAACCGGGTGGCCTTGTCGGAGGCGTCGGCGTCGATGGCGCCCCCCAGGTGCAGGGAGTTGTTGGCGACGATCCCGACGGCACGACCTTCGATCCGGGCCAAGGCGGTGAGGATCCCGGTCCCGAACCCGGAACGGAGCTCCAGGAGGAGCCCGGTGTCCGCGATGGTCTTCAGGACCGGCCGCACGTCGTAGGTGCGGAGCCTGTTCTCCGGGACGGCCGACCGGAGGGACCGTTGGTCGCCGCACTCCCAGCCGGTACGGGGGTGGGTGAAGTAGTGCAGGTAGCGGCGGGCGGTGTCGACGGCGGCCGCGTCGTCCTCGACCAGCACGTCGACCACGCCGTTGGCGACCTGGACGTCCATCGGTCCGACGTCGGCGGGGGCCACGGCGCCCAGCCCCCCTCCCTCGATCATCGCCGGGCCGCCCATGCCCAGGCTGCTGCCCCGGGTGGCGATGATGACGTCGCACGCCCCGGCCAGGGCCGCGTTGCCGGCGAAGCACCAGCCCGAGACCACCGCCACCATCGGGACCCGTCCGGACAGCGCTGCAGCCATGCGGAACGTGGGGACGTCGAGTTGCGCGACGGCCGTGGTGTCGGTCTCCCCGGGACGGCCGCCGCCGCCCTCGGCGAAGAGCACCAGGGGGAGTCGTCGGCGGTGCACCAGCTCGAGGAGCCGGTCGGTCTTGCGGTGGTTCTGGATCCCCTGGGTGCCGGCGAGCACGGTGTAGTCGTAGGACATGACCGCCACGGGCCGGTCGGCGACCCGGGCGGTCGCCGTGACCAGACCGTCGGCGGGGGTGCGTTCGACGAGGTCCTCGAGCGTCCGCCGGCGACGTTGGGCGGCGATCGTGAGGGCGCCGTACTCGGTGAGGGTGTCGGCGTCCACCAGGGCAGCGATGCTCTCCCGCGCCGTCCAGCGGCCGGCGCCATGTCGCTTCTCCACCGCTCGGGGGCGGGCTTCGTCGAGGCCGATCTGGTGGCGGCGGTCGACCTCGGCCAGGTCGGGTCGGCGGTGGTCGAGATCGGTCGGCACGACGTCCTCGGTGGTCGCGGTGGTCTGGTCGTCCTGCTCGACGACCGCGACCAGTGCGGCGGCGCCCACGACCTCACCGGCGCTGACCAGCACCGCCTGCACGACTCCCCCGACGGGAGCCGCGACGACGGACTCCATCTTCATGGCCTCGACGACGACGAGGGTGTCGCCCGCGGTGACCCGATCGCCGACGGCGACCACGGCCTGCACGACGACACCGGCCTGCTGGGTGCGTGCCGCGACGGCACCTGCGGGGACGACGTCCTCGGTCGCTGCTCCGGGCTCGGAGGTGTCTGCTCCGGGGGCAGACCGTGGCGCCGGGTCCTGCGGGACGTCGGCCAGCAGCTCGGCCAGGTGGTCCTCGACGAACGTCGTGGAGATGGTCCCCGCGGCCAGTTCCGGTCGGTCCAGGAGCGCGCGCAGCAGACCCAGGTTGGTCGGCACACCGCTGACGTGGAATCCGGCGAGCGCGTGCCCGGCTCGCGCGGTGAGCGCAGCGAGGTCCCGGCGCGGGTCGGACACGACGACCTTGGCCAGGAGGCTGTCGTACCGGGGACTGACGGTGTACCCCGCCCACCCGTGGGTGTCCACGCGCACCCCGCGGCCCGAGGGTGGGTCGAACGTCGTCAGGGTCCCGGTCCCCGGGGTGACGTCGCCGTCGGGCTCCACGGTCTCGGTGTTCAGCCGCGCCTGGAGCGCCGTGCCCCGGCTGGGGACCGATGCGGCCAGGCCGAGGTCCGTCAGGACCGCCCCGCCGGCGATCAGCAGGGAGGCCTCCACCAGGTCGACGCCCGTGACCTCCTCGGTGACGGTGTGCTCCACCTGCACACGTGGGTTGACCTCCAGGAAGACCCACTCGTGGCCGCTGACGAGGAACTCGACGGTGGCCAGCCCCCGGTAGTCCAGTGAGGCCCCGATGGTCGTCGCCGCCTCGTGGAGGGCGGCACGCACCTCCGGCGGCAGCTGGGGTGCAGGGGCGATCTCCACGAGCTTCTGCCGCCGGCGCTGCAGGCTGCAGTCCCGGTCGCCGAGGGCCACGACCGCGCCCGTCCCGTCCCCCACCAGCTGGACCTCGATGTGCCGGGCGGCGGGGAACAGCTGCTCGACGTAGAGGGCGCCGTCACCGAAGGCCCGCTCCGCCTCCGACTGCGCTCTCTCCCAGGCCGGCGGCAGGTCCGCCATGTCCGCGACCGGTCGCATGCCGCGCCCGCCCCCGCCGGCCAGCGGCTTGACCATGACCGCGCCACCCGGACCCAGCGATCCCAGGAACGACCGGGCCTGCGGGAGGGTGGTGGGGCCGTCGGTCCCCCGGGCCAGGGGGATGCCCAGCGCCCGGGCGTGGTCGCGGGCGCGGGACTTGTCGCCCAGCAGGGCGAGCACGTCCGGGCTCGGGCCGACGAAGCGCACCCCGGCCTCGGCGCAGCGGGTGGCGAAGGCCGGGTTCTCGGAGAGGAAGCCGTAGCCGGGGTGCAGGGCGTCGCAACCGGCGCTCACCGCAGCTGCCACGAGCGCGCCGGCATCCAGGTAGGCAGCCGGCCCTGTTCCGGGGATCTCGACGTGTTCGTGGGCTGCCCGGACGTGGGCGCAGTCGGCGTCGTCCGCCGGAGCCACCGCCACGGTCCGGATGCCCAGAGCTGCGGCGGCGGCCGTGATGCGCACGGCGATCTCCCCGCGGTTGGCGACGAGCAGCACGGCGACCGGGCCGTCGGCCGGGGCGGTCACCGAGGCCGTCGCACGGAGATGCCGGCGGCTTCCCTGTCCCAGACGTCCGCGGTCACACCCGTTGCGCGCAGGACGTGCTTGACCACCTTCTGCGTCGGGGTGCGCGGGAGCTCGTCCCGGGTCTCCACGTAGCGCGGCACCATGAAGTAGGGCAACCGCTCGATCAAGAAGTGGGTCAGTGCGGCCGGGTCGAGGGTCGCGCCCTCCCTGGCGACGACGACGGCCTTGATCTCGTCCTCGCCGAGCTCGGCGGGCACCGCGACCACGGCGCTCTCGTACACGGCAGGGAACTCGTTGATCACCCGCTCGACCTCGAAGCTGGAGATGTTCTCCCCGCGCCGCCGCAGGGCGTCCTTCATCCGGTCGGCGAAGAAGAAGCGGCCCTCGTCATCGCGCCGGAAGGCATCGCCGGTGTGCACCCAGCCGTCCCGCATCGTCTCGGCGGTCTTCTCGGGCAGGCCGTGGTAGCCGGCCATGACCATGGCGGGGTGCTCCGGGCGCACGACCAGTTCTCCGACCTCCCCGACCGCGACGTCCTCGCCCTCGGCGTCGACGAGCCTGAGGTCGTACCCGGGTCGGGGGAAGCCGGCCTCGCCGCCGACGATGGTGCCCGGCGGTCCGTTGAGGACCGCCCCGATCTCGCTCATACCGTACACGGCGGCGACCTCGATGTCGAAGCGGGCCCGGAAGCCGTGCACGTCACTGGCCAGCGGCGCCATGATCGCGAGGTCCAGGGGGTTGTCGGCGTCCTCGGGTCGGGGTGGCTGCTGCTGGAGCAGCTCGGCCATCGCGCCGAGCAGCACCGTGACCGTGATGCCGTGCGCACGGACCACGGCCCAGAACTGGCTGACCGAGAAGCGCGGCTGCAGGACGAAGGGGACCTGGTGGATCAGTGCCTGGTACGCCCCGAACCACTGGCCCGCCAGGTGGAACAGCGGGAGCGTGACCAGGAGCCGGTCTCCGCGGCGCGGCCGCTCCTGGTCCTCGCGCGAGGCGTAGCTGTACGCCTGCGCGTGGGAGATGAGCACGCCCTTGGACAGTCCCGTCGTGCCCGAGGTGTACATGTACGCCAGCAGGTCCTCGGGGGCGGAGCGAACGGGTTCCCGGGCGTCGCCGTTCTCCATGCCGGCCAGGGGGACGACGTCGAAACGGGTGCCCAGATCGCCGTCTGTCGGCGCCGTACCGCGGACGACGAGCGTGCGCAGCAGGGGCACGTCGTCCGCGACGGCCAGCACGCGCTCCAGGTGGTGCTCCTCCAGGACCAGGACCGACACACCGGAATCTGCCAGGACGTGGGCCAGGAACGGTCCCGTGTAGGCCGTGTTCACCGGGACCTCGACCATGCCCAGCAGACCCACGCCGGTCCACACGTGCACGAAGTCCAGGGAGTTGTCCAGCATGATCGCGACAGGGTCACCGCGCTCCAGGCCCAGGTCGGCCAGCCCCGCCCCGAGCCGCAGCGCCCTCGCGTAGCTCTCCGCGAACGTCCAGTGCACTCCGTCGTCACCGATCTGGGCGACGTCGTCGGGAGCGACAGCCAGGACCCGCTCGTATGCAGCCAGCAGCGTGCGAGCGGCGATGTCGGGCAGGCCGGCCATGCATCCTCCAGGGGAGCAGCAGCCCGCCACGGCGCGGGCCGACCGCACAGACTTTACAGTCGTGTCAAACAGCGAGAGACCGCAGAGCGGCAGGGAGATCACGTGACCGGGCTCGGTGGGCGCACCGTGGAGGCCGACGACAAGCGCGGGCTGCTGCTCGACGCGGCCGAGCGGGTCTTCGTGCGCTCCGGGCACGCCGGGGCCACCATGTCGGCCCTGGCCGCAGAGGCCGGTGTCACCCGGCCCACCGTGTACGCCTACTTCCCGTCCCGGGAACACGTGTTCGCGGCGCTGGCCGACCGCGTCCGCCTGGAGTTCCTCGCCCTCCAGGAACAGGCCGACACCACCTCGCCCCGCGAGACCCTCCGCAGCTCGCTCACCGCCTACCTGACGGCCTACACCCGCCACTCCGCGATGCTGACCGTCATCGCCCACCAGGCCCTCGTCGACCCCGGCATGCGCCGCCTGCACCTCGAGCTGCACCAGCAGGCCGATCGACGGCACAGCCGCTTCCTGCAACGACTGGTCGACCAGGGGCTCGCCCACCCACCGGTGGCACCCCCGCTGATGGCGGAAGCCGTCACCGGGATCGTCCACACCTTCGCTCGACGAGTGGCCGAGGACCCCTCGCGCCAGCAGGAGCTGACCCAGGCGCTGATCGACCTCTACGCCCACATGGTCGACCTGCGGTAGCGACCACGCTCCGGGTGTCGACGGCCGTCGAGACCGAGGAGCGACCGGTGGCGACGTCATCACCACCGGTCACGGAAGCGCCGCAGGTCGTGCGGCTCGGCCGGTCTCGGGTCCCGTCACAGCAGTCGTCCGCTGGCGATGACCGCCTGCTGGACCCGGACCGTCTCGGCCCGTGTCACGGCCACGAGCCTGCTGGTCATGGCGGCGTCGAGGTCGGCCCAGGCGATCTCGGCCCACCAACCACCTCCCGTGTCATCGACATCGGGCTCCACCGTGATGAGCCCGGCCGTCAGCCATCGCAGCAGGCTGGGCCCGGCGCACGCGAGGTCGGTGATGGCCCGTTCCAGCTGTGCGTCACCGATCGCCGAACGGTGCAACGCCGTCCGCAGTTCTTCGGTGGAGATGGGGCCGTGGGCGGTGGTGGTCGTCCGCGGCAGACCGGCCCAGGACCGTGGCCCGTCCGAGGGGACGACGGGAGGTGCATCGCCGACCGGCTCGGGTGACGGGCCGGACCGACTGACCACCAGGTGACCCAGGTGCGCCCAGTGCAGCAGGCGACAGGCCTGCGGCGGGACCCGGTGGAGCTGCAGGGACAGCCCACGATGGCGGGCACCCGCCGCGACGCGGACGATCGCGTGGACCGCCGAGCAGGTGAGCAGGCTGACGGCGGAGAGGTCCAGGGACACCGGGTGAGGGCCGGTGGCCCAGATCCGGTGGACGAGGACCTCCCAGTCGTGCGCGCCGTCACCGGTGAGCGCTCCGCTCAGGCACACGACGATGCCCGGCGGTGTGCCCTCTTCGATCGGGGGCGTCTCGGACACGGGTCTCCCTCAGGGGTGTGGCCGGGTCCGGGGCCGCGTGGTGGTCGTCGAACGGTGATGCAGCTGCGCTGGGTCAGAGGTGGCCGCTGCGGGTCAGCGCCTCCGCCACGTCGACGAGCCGCGTGTGGGTGCGCTGGGACCGCTCGTTCATCAGCGCGAATGCCTGGTCGGCAGTGATGTCGTGGCGTGCCATCAAGATCCCCTTGCCCTGCCCGATGACGTCCCGGCTGGCCAGGGCCTTCTCCAACCCGGCCCGGAGGTCGGCGTTGCCGAGCCCGGTTCCGGCCCGGGCGACCAGTGCAGCGGCCACGAACCGTGCGTCGGCGTCGAAGGCGTCGGGTCGGTCGCTCAGCACGGTGACCACCCCCAACCGGTTCCCCTCGTGGACCACGGGCAGGGCCAACAGGCTCCGGACTGCTTCCCCGGCGGCCAGCCGGGTCAGCTGTGGCCAGCGGGTGTCTCGTCGTAGGTCCGCCGAGTACACCTGCTGCTGCAGCCGCTGACTGTCCCTGGCCGGCCCCTGGCGGGTGCGTTGCTGGAGGTCGGCCAGCACGATCGCCGAGGGGCTGTCGGACGTGGTGGTGGCCGACAGCCGCTGGGCGTGTCCGCGGGTGAAACTGCTGTGCCCAGCGCCGGCAACGTGCTCCCGGATGTGGGCCAGGACCACCTGCAGGTCGGGCTGGCGACCACCGGGGGCGGCAGCCGTCAAGCGGTCGAGCTCGACCAGCGCAGCCAAGGCCGACGCTGCCCTGCGCACCGTCGGCACGTCGTCGCCGGACGGCGGCGTCGTGACAGCCGAGGCCGGTGCCACGATCGGCACCGGGTTCCCCAGTCCGATCAACGACACCATGCGGGCCACCAACCCCGGGCCGCACTGCACGGTGAAGGGCAGACCGCGCGTCCTGGCTGTGTGACTGGCCCGCAGCAGGCTGGCCAGGCCACGGGCGTCGATGAACGTCGCCCCTCGCAGGTCCACGGTCACCCCGTCGGGCCACTGGTCCCAGGCCCGGACCAGAGCGAGGTCGAACACCGCCCCGGTGACCTGGTCGAGCTCGCCGTCCACGGTGATGACGGCGCTACCCGGCTCTTCGACGTGCTCATGCACCTCGACCTGCAGAGATCCCCCCACGTCCACCGCGGTGATCTGCACGCTCGTCATCGACCCGCCCGCCCCTCCGACAGGGGTGCCGGGGTCCAGGGCAACCAGCGCCTACGTGGCGCATGCAGGCAACCTAGTTGTCCACGGCAGGCATGGCGAGAGGCGCGTCGACATCCCGAGGCTCAGTGGGGGACGGCTCCTCGTCCGGCGACCACGTCGGCGGCCACCTCGCGCAACCCGCGCCCGCTGCGTCGGGCGTAGGTGCGCATCACGGTGAAGGCCTCCTCCACGCTGACTCCCGCCTGTTGGGCGAGCATGCCCTTGGCCTGCTCCAGGACCACCCTCGAGTTCAGGGCCTCCTGGAGTTGATCGGCCACCAGCTGGCGGGCAGTGATCGTGCGATCGGAGATCAAGGCCACCGTGGCGACGTCCGCCAGCGCCCGGCCCAGCTTGAGGTCCCGGTCGACCAGAGCGCCCTCCCTGGTCCGGAAGATGTTCAACGCGCCGATTACGTCGCTGCGCAGCCGCATCGGGATCGCCTGGGCGGAGGCGAACCCCAGCGCCTCCACCCGGGGGGCGAAGGTCGGCCACCACGACCGCACGGTGGCCAGGTCGGGCGGGGTCACCGCCTCCCCGGTGCGGAAGCAGTCCACACACGGCCCCGAATCCGCCTGCAGCTCGAACAGCTCGAGCATCTCCACCGCATGGCTGTTGGATGCCACCACCTGCAACTGGCCGTGGGCGTCGGCCAGCATGATGCCGGCCGCGTCGGCGTCCAGCAGGACCAGGGCGTGGTCGATGAGCCGGTGCAGCAGGTCGGTGACCTCGAAGTCGTCGACCAGGCAGTCGGCGAGTTCCACGAACGCGTCGGCGATCAGGTCTTCACGGGTGTCCATCAGTGATTCCTCTGTTTGAAATCCGGTGGCTCGGGACGGTCGGTCCCCTCCCCCGCCGCAGCGGGGTCGGGTGGAGAGTCGTGGTCCTCGGTTGTCGGGACGGTGGGAGAGGGAGCTGGCGCAGGGTGCTGTCCGGCCGCGGTGTCGTCCATCCGCAGCCGGCGGGTGACGATGTCGAAGGCCAGGTCTCTGAGCGGGCGTCCGGTCGCGAAGGCGTGCCCGCGTAGCCGCACCAACGCCGTGGCCAGGTCGGTGTCCAACTGGACGGCCGCCATCCCGGCAGCCTGGTGCACCACGGGGCGGATGTCGGCGAGCTCGGCCAGACGCTCCTCGTCCCCCACCGGGTTCACGGTGTCGCCCAGCAGCAGCAGGACTGCAGTGGCGACCTGGGAATACACCGCCAGCGTGGCGGCGTCGCCGTCCGACAGTGCGCCGGTGCTCCCCCGGTACACGTCCAGCACCCCGATTAACACGGCACCGACCTGCAGCGGCGTGCTGAACGCAGCGCAGATGCCCGCCCGTTCGGCCTCCGCGGCGAACTGCACCCACCGGGGGTCGCCGGCCAACACCGGCGCCTGGACCAGCCGCCGCGTGTCCGCTGCCTGACGGCACGGACCCTCCCCGAGAGCGAACTGCAGGTCCTCCCCGGCCCGTCCAGCGCCGGGCGTCGCCGCCACGATGCCCACCGGACCCGAGGCATCCGCCACGGCCAGGCCCACCCCGACCGCACCACACGCCCGGGCGCAGTCCTCGACCAGCGACGCGGCCCACGTCGAACGGTCACCACGGGAGACCAACGCGGCCAGGACGTCAGCAACCCGCACCGCCCCGGCGGCGGGCCCGGAGTTCGTCACCCGCCCCAGCCACGGATCCGGGCGACCGTCATGGGTGCTCCTCGACATGGTGGGATGACCACCGGGTCCAGGGCAGTGCGGCGACCTTAGACAAGACCCGTGCTGACCAGCCAGTGCCCGTCGTGCCGGCGTGACCTCAGGTGATCCGAGTCGCGTGGTCCATCGTGGCCTCCCAGACTGCTCGCGTGACCGCCTACCGCCTCGTCGCCGACCACGGGGCGACCGCCGGCACCTTCGACGCCGCAGATGACGACACCGCCCAGCAACTGGCGCGCGTCATGGCTGGCGGAACTGCGACCACCAAGCTGACGGCCTACCGCCTCCAGCGGTACGACACAGACGGCACCTGGTCCGACGTCTCTGCCTGGATGCCGCGCCGCATCCACTCCCAACCCGTCGCGAACGACACCCTGATCCGACCGGGAGACTGAGCTCGGAGCTCGCCGCCCACTCAGACCACGCGGTGCCCCACGACGGCGGTGAGTGAGCCCGAGTCGCTGGGACACGCGCACCCAACGGCACCGACCCCGCCCTGCGCGAGGATGCCGCCCACCCTGCCCCCGGGCCGGACGACGGGAGCGCGACCGGCCGGTGCTGCACGTCGGGCGCTCCGGGCCGCCGCCGTGGCAGTGGCAGTGGCGAAGGGCCTCTCCCCCGCCCGCCTGCGACGCACCAGGCTGACGGAGGAACTCGCCCTCCGCACCCGAGCGCATGTGGCCCGAGCCAGCACCGCGAGGGGGCCGACTGCACCGAGGAGAGGCTGGGCCGGGCTGGCGTCCGGGTCCGACGTGCGCCCACGCCCCCAGACACGGCGGATGCGAGTCGCCCCCACCGGAGGCCGGACCTCGATCCAGCAGTTCGACGCGCGGGGGGACCAAGAGCACGTTGCTGTCGAACGGTGAGCCCCGAGACAGCACCGGCGGGTCCCTGGTCGTTCGCGCACGTCTCGTTCCGTCACATGACCGAGTCCGGTGTCTGAGCCCCCACTCCTCCTCGCGCTGTGGTGTCCAGACGGCGCTGCTGCACTCGGCCCGACCTCGAGCACGTTGCGGCGACCACCGCCCCGTTGCTGGTGGTGCACGAGGTGGCCGTGGGGTGACACGAGCGGGTGGTTTCTCGGCGGGTCGTCGACTTCGACCTGGCCCGATCCTTACTTTGCTGACACAACGAACTCGCGCCGCTACGCACAGCAACGAGGCCTGCGCGCGGCCGGTTCAGATCACGGGGGAACGACGTAGTGGCTGTCGCACGCGCATGGCACGGGCTCGTGGGTGCTCGCACCCGACGACGACGGGGGTCCGTCGATCGAGGTCGGGGGAACGGACGAGCAGCTCCGGCACAGCGCCGGACAGCCGCGCGCACCGCCACCGTGGGGGGCGTCGGAGCTCTGCTGATCAGCGGGGGGCTGCTGGCCCCCGGTCTGGCGACGGCCGCCCCCGGTCCGGGTGCAGCAGCGATCGCGACGCCGGCGCACCAGGCGTACGTGGTCTTCGTCAACGACACGTCGGGCCAGAAGACCTACCCGGAGACCGAAGAGCAGCGACTGGCCAAGATCGACACGGCCCTGCAGCGGTGGGTGGTCGAGTCCGACCAGCTGATCAGCTCGTTCACCCGGGTCGGGTCCCCGCAGACGATGGACGTCGACTGCTCCCTGCCCGACCCGCACCTGACGGTGTTCGCCGCCTCCGCCACCCTCTTCCCGGGGGTCGACTTCACCGGGACATCGGGGAACAACCTCATCGCCATGGGCCCGCAGGGCTGCGGCGGCGGGCACGGCACGCAGGGCAGTGCCGCGAACGGGTTGAGCTCGGGCGGCAAGATCTACACCGCCAACGAGCCGACCTACGGCACGCAGACGATGCTCCACGAACTCGGTCACAACTTCGGGCTGAGCCACGCGCACGGCTCGACGTGCGACGAATCCGGTGCCTGTACGACCAGCGACTACGGCAACCTCTACGCGATCATGGGCGCGACCGTCTTCGCGAACAACCCCCAGACCCCCGCCTCGCTGGACTCCTTCGAGCGGACCCGGTTGGGCATCGCGGGGGCGTGCGAGGTGCCGGCCGTGGCGCTGGGCGCCGGACAGCAGACCCAGACCTCCACCTACGACCTGTTCGGTCGCGGGACCACGGACGGCACCCGGGGGCTGCGCATCACCACGCCGCCCGGCCAGCAGTACTCGATCGACTGGCGCAACCACACGGGCCGGGACGCCGGGGCCATGTACACCCAGTACCGGCCTCCGACGACGTTCGGGCGGTTCAACGCCGGCGTCACCGTGCAGCGGATCGAGCCCGACGGCGCCTCGGCGACGATGCTCACCCACCCGGTCGACCCGGCTGACTACTCCCGGGGCCTCGTGGCCGCCTACACCGCCGGCCAGACCTTCACCGACGCCGGCGTCGTCATCCACGTCGACGCGCTGGAGGCGGGGACGTCGGCGACCGCGACGGCGCAGGTCACGGTGACGGTCACCGACCCCGCCGCACCCGCGGGACCGGCCGCACCGACCCAGACCGGCACCGTGGCCATCGCCGGATCCTCCGCCGTCGGGGCGACCCTGACCGCCACCCCCACCGACTGGACCCCGGGGTCCTGCTACCGCTACCAGTGGTTCCAGGACGGTGTCGCCGTCGACGGGGCCCGCTCCAGCACCTTCGTGCCGCCGGCCGGTGCCGACGGCGGCCGGATCACGGTCCAGGTGACCGGCCAGCAGGCCGGGTACCAGGCCCTGGCCGTGACGTCGCCGGCAGTGACCGTCGGCGGTGACACGACCGCGCCGCGGACGACCCTCGACCCGGGGCCCGCCGACGGCTCGACCGACCGGACGCCGACCTTCAGCTTCTCCGCCGACGAGGACGCCACCTTCCAGTGCTCCCTGGACGGCGGCACCCCCTTCCCGTGCACCTCGCCCCACACCGCACCGCTCCTGACGCCGGGGCAGCACACCTTCACCGTCCGGGCCACCGACACCGCCGGCAACACCGAGCCCTCGCCTGCGACGGTGACCTTCACCCTCGGCGCCACCACCCTGACGGTCTCGGTGGGCCGGGAGGAGGTCGTCCAGGGCGGTGAGCAGGCCGCGACAGGTACCGGCTTCCAGCCCGGGGAGACCGTCACCGGGGTCATGGCCTCCGACCCCGTGGACCTGGGTGCCCAGATCGCAGACGCCAGCGGGACGGTCGCCTTCACCTGGACGGTGACCGCCGGCTTCGACCCGGGCACCCACACCGTCACCCTGACCGGTCCGCAGTCGGGTTCCGCCGCCGACGGCTTCACCGTGCTCGCCGCCGCACCCGGGCCCCCCACCACCGGCACGGAGCCGGTCACCGGGGGCGTCGGCACCGGCCCCGGCGCATCGCCGGTCGTCGACGCCGGGACGAGCTCCGGCTCCCGCCCCTCCGGCGGGGTCCTGGCCGTCACCGGCACCGAGATCACCGGGGTGCTCACCGGCGCCACGGCTCTGCTCCTGATCGGGACGGCCGCACTCGTGGCCGTCCGCCGACCCACGACCGAGGGACCCACCCGATGAACACCACGAGGTTCCTGGCCGGCTCGGTGAGCGCGGCCTTGGCACTGGGGGTGGCGACCGTCGTGGCCGCCCCGGCGGCCAGCGCAGCGCCGCTGCCGTTGCAGTGCACGCCGGCCGGCGTGATCGTCAGCGCCCCCGCCGGATCGACGCAGAGCACCTTAGAACGGTTGGGCTTCACCACCCAGCCCGACGGGACCACGACGGTCACCCGCACCCCCATCGCATCGGGTCTGCTCCCCGAGGTCGTCAACGGCATCGGGTTCAACACCGTCGACGGTCGTGTGTACGGGGTGAACCCCGCGGGCCAGATCGTGCGGTTCGGCGAGGACGGCAGCACCGGCTACGAGGTGC
Source organism: Geodermatophilaceae bacterium NBWT11 (assembly GCA_014218215.1). Taxonomy (NCBI): domain Bacteria; kingdom Bacillati; phylum Actinomycetota; class Actinomycetes; order Geodermatophilales; family Geodermatophilaceae; species Geodermatophilaceae bacterium NBWT11. Next base: position 4,198,557 of record CP043652.1, on the reverse strand, counting down.
TCGGCCGTCCGACCGTCGGGGGCACCGCCACCGCGGTGTCGACGGCGTCGGCTGCGGTCACCGCAACGGGGCACTACGTCTTCACCACCCCCCGGAACGGCAGCACCCCCGGCCGCATCTGGGACGTCGACCTCAACGACCCCGCCCTACCCGGCACCTTCCGCACCATCACCGGCCCCGCCGGACTGCTCGCCGACGGGCCCTCGGACGTGTCCTTCAACCCCTTCGACGGGCAGCTCTACGGCATCGTGACCGGACAGGCGGTGCTGTACCGGATCAACCCCGCCACCGGCGCCGGCGCGGCCGTGACCGTGAGCGGGGTCGCGCCACCGAGCTCGGCCGGTGGGTCCTGGACCGACTCGTTCGGCCGGATGTACTTCTTCGACAACGGCAACGCCAGCACGTCCGCGACCAGCGCCAACGGCAAGATCTGGCGGTACGACCCGCAGACCGGTGCCGGTTCCATCGTGTCCAACGCCCAGCGGGTGCAGACCTTCGACGCGACCGCCTGCCTGCCCCCGTCGATGACCAAGACCGCCGACCCGGGCTCGGTCGTCGACGGCAGCACCATCACCTTCCGGTTCCAGATCGCCAACCCCTCACCCGGGGTCATCTCGACGACGAACTTCGTCGACACCCTGCCCACAGCCTCCGGTCTCACCTGGGAGACGAACCCCGTCACCCCGGCGACCCCTGGAGGGGGCACGGTCACGGTCTCCGGCGCGACCCTGCGCATCGACGGCATCAGCGTCCCCAGCAACGCCGGAGGGGGCCCGCTGACCTTCACCGCACGGGCCAGCATCACCGGCACGCCGACGGCAGGTCAGTCCGAGAACACCGCGACGGTCGACTACAACGGCACCTTGATCCGGTCCGACGACCCCGACCAGCCCGGCGCGACCGACTCGACGCCGTTCCTCGTGCGCGTGGCCCCGGCGACGTCCGCGGACACGGCCACCACCACCCAGGACACCACCGTCGCGGTCTCCGTGCTGGGCAACGACACGGCCAACGCGACCACCCTGGCGCCTGCGTCCGTGCGCCTGGTCGACGGGACCGGCGCGCTCGTCACCACCCTCACGGTCGCCGACGAGGGCACGTACACCGCCAACGCGAACGGGACGGTGTCGTTCGACCCGTTGCCGACGTTCACCGGCCCGGCCACCCCCGTGACCTACTCGGTCGCCGACCAGAACGGCGACCGGTCCACCGCGACCGTCGCAGTCACGGTCACGGCAGCTCCCGCCCCGACCGCCACCCCGGACACGCCCTCGGCGGCCTACAACACCCCCGTCAGCGTCGTCCCGACGGCCAACGACTCCCCCGGTGCGACGAACACCAGCTTCGTCGCCTCCTCGGTGCAGTTGACCGACCCGGACACCGGTCTGGGGGTCAGCACCCTGACCGTGCCCGACGAGGGCACCTACACCGTGGACGCCGGGACCGGTGGCGTCACCTTCACGCCGCTGGCCAGCTTCACCGGGCCGGCCACGCCGGTCACCTACACCGCGGCGACCACGTTCGGGACCACCGTCACGTCCACGGTGACCCCGACGGTCGGTCGTCCGGCCCTCCCCACCGCCACCGACGACACGGCCTCGGCCCCGTTCAGCCGGCCCGTCACCTTCACCCCGCTCACCGACGACACCGCCGGCCCGACCGGCACCACCTTCGTCACCGGGTCCTTGACGCTCGTCGACCCGGACACCGGGAACGAGGCCACCACGGTGACCGTCGCGGACGAGGGCACCTGGCAGGTCGACACCGCCACCGGCCAGGTCACGTTCACCCCGCTCGTCGGGTTCTCCGGGCCTGCCACGCCGCTGACCTACCGGGTCACCACCAACGTCGGGGACACCGCGAGCGCCACCCTCTCGGCGACCACCGGTGCCGCACCCACGGCCGACCCCGACACCGGGACCGCCCGGTACGACCGGCCCGTGACCGTCGACGTCCTCGACGGCGACGTGCCCGGCACCGGTGCGACGCTCGAGGCCGACTCCGTGGTCCTGGTCGACGGCGCCGGCAACGGGGTGACCAGCCTCGTGGTGCCGGATGCCGGCACCTGGACCGTGGACCCGGTCACCGGTGCAGTCACCTTCACCCCGGTGGACGGCTTCACCGGCACCGTCGTCGTGCCCTACCGGGTCACCGACTCCGACGGCAACACCGCCACCTCGACCGTGACCGTCGTGGTGGACCCGCCACCCTCGGCCGACGACGACGCCGCCACGACGGCCCAGGGCACCGCCGTCGGCATCGACGTCCTGACCAACGACGAGGGCGGGCCCGCCGGCCTGGACGCCGGCTCCGTCCAGTTCGTGGACCCCGCCACCGACAGCCTGGTGGGCACCCTCACCGTGCCGGACCAGGGCACCTACACGGTGGACGCCGAGGGTCTCGTGACCTTCACCCCGCTGCCCACGTTCTCGGGCCCGGCCACCCCGGTCACCTACTCGGTGGCCGACAACCAGGGCACCCGCACCACCGCGCTGGTGACGGTCACCGTCACCCCGGCCGCAGCCCCCACAGGCCGACCGGACACCCCGAGCGGGGCCTACGGCACCCCGATCGTGCTCGACCCGACCGCCGACGACGACCCCGGTGCCGACGGAGCCACCTTCACCCCGGGCTCCGTACGCCTGATCGACCCCGCGGGTGCAGCCGTCACCACCCTGACCGTCGCCGACGAGGGCACCTACACCGTCGACGGGGACACCGGTCAGGTCACGTTCACCCCGCTGCCGACCTTCCGCGGGCCGGCGACACCGGTGACCTACACCGCCTCGACGACGTTCGGCGGCACGGTGACCTCCACCATCACCCCCACGACGGCTGCCCCGGGCACCCCGGCGGCCACCGACGACGCCGGCTCGGCGCCGTCCGGTGACCCCGTCGTCGTCACCCCGCTGGCCAACGACACCACCGGGGACCCCGGAGTGACCTTCGTGGCCAGCTCGCTGCAGCTGGTCGACCCGGCCACCGCAGCGGCGACGGACAGCGTCACCGTCGCCGGCCAGGGCACCTGGACCGTCGACACCGCCACCGGTGGGGTCACGTTCACCCCGGTCCCGGGCTTCGAGGGGCCGGCGACACCGCTGACCTACCGGGCCACGACGACCGCGGGTGACGTGGTCAGCGCCCGGATCACCGTCACCAGCGGGGCGGCGCCCGTCGCCACCCCGGACTCGCTGACCGTCCCCAACGGCCGCACGGCCACCGTGGACGTCCTGGACAACGACGCCCCGGGCACCGCGGCCACCCTCCTGCCGCAGACCCTCGTCCTGCGGGACGGCGACGGGGACGCCGTGGACACCCTGGAGGTGCCCGGGGTCGGCACGTGGACGGTCTCGACCGACGGACGGGTCACCTTCGTGCCGGTCGCCGGCTTCTCCGGCTCGGTGTCGGTGCCCTACGAGGTGACCGACGACGACGGGAACACCGCCGGCTCCACGGTCACCGTCGTGGTCGCCGCGCCGCCGGTGGGGGTGCCGGACGTGGCGAGCGGCCCCGAGGGCGCACCCGTCACGTTCCGACCGCTGTCGAACGACATCCCCAGCGGCACCGGGGCCACGCCGGCCCCGACGTCGCTGCGGCTCGTCGACCCGGCCACCGGCCGCCCGACCACCACGGTCACCGTCGCCGGGCAGGGCACGTGGACTCTGGGTGGCGACGGCACCGTCGTCTTCACCCCGGTCACCGGCTTCACCGGCACCGCGACCCCGGTCGGGTACACCGCGACCGACGGCGACGGTCTCACCGTGACCGCCACGATGACCGCGGCGGTCACGCCCACCCCCCCTGTGGTCCGGGACGACACCGCCACCGGCGGCCAGGGTCGACCCATCACGGTGGATCCCCTGGGCAACGACCAGCCCGGCACCGGGGACCTCGACCCGACGTCCCTGCGACTGGTCGGCCCGAACGGGCAGCTGACCACCAGCCTGGCCGTGCCCGGCCAGGGCAGGTACACCGTGGACACCATCACCGGGGCCATCACCTTCACACCGGAGGCGGCCTTCACCGGGACCGCGGTCGTCCAGTACTCGGTGGCCGACAGCGACGGGACCAGGGCGGTGGCCACGGTCTCCTTCACCGTCACGGCCCCCGGGATCGCCCAGAGCCCGGGGCCGGGGGGCGGGGTCACCGTGACCCTGCCCAACGGCTCGCAACTGGCCGTGACCGGGTTCGACCTCGCCTGGCAGGGGGGTCTGGCGCTGCTCCTGCTCGTCGCGGGTGCCGTCGTCCTCCTGGCCCAGCGACGTCGGCCCACCGGCGGCGAGTGAGACCGCTCGGCGCCGACTGAGCACACCCCACGGGGGCGTCGTCCGTGCGGACGACGCCCCCGTGGGCGTTCCCGGGTCAGTCCCCGCTCGCGGGGCGGTGACCCCGGCGGATGCGGGCGATCTCGGCGCGGGAGAGCTGCACGTCGGGGCTGTCCTCCCCGTCTGCGACGGCGAGGTCGTGGGCCAGGTCGTGGGCGGCGTGCAGGACGTGCTTCTCGCGGTGCCTGCTGACCCCCGCCTCGCGTCCGCGGACGGCGGCGCGGGTCTCCTTCCTGCGGCCGGTGAGGGCGGCGAGCTCGGCCGGGGTGAGGGTGCCGTTGGTGACCTCGGGTGCCAGCACGTCGCCCAGCCAGCGCCGCTCCTGGCCGCCGGCCAGTCGGAGCGCGGTGTAGAGCAGCGCGAAGCTGGTGATCGTGATGGCCACGATCAGCGCGACCATCACCTGGCCGGAACCGCGGGCCAGCGCAGCCATGGAGTCCCACAGGCCGTGCAGGACCATCGCGGCGGCCATGAGGGCCAGTCCCCGGCCGACGCGGCGAGGTTGGGCGACGGTGCCGATCAGGTAGACCAGCCCGGCGGCGAACAGCGCGGTGTACAGGGCGTGGGAGGCCAGGCCGGTGAGCGAGCGCAGCACGAAGCTGTGCAGCACGGCACCGGCCTGGTCCTGGCCGAACCTGCTGATCGCGGCGTTCTGGCCGTAGAACAGGTCCTCCAGGATCTGGAAACCCAGCCCGACGTAGGCCCCGACGACCAGCCCGTCGTAGACGGTGCGGATGACCCGGGGTGCCAGCCCGAGGAGCAGGAGGAACCCGATGCCCTTGGCGCTCTCCTCCACGAAGGGCGCGCTGAGCCCGGCCTGCCAGTCCTCGGTCCAGGCCTGGCCGAACAGCTTGCCGTAGATCGAGATCAGGGCGGAGTTGCCCGGCAGCGCCAGCGCCCAGGGGACGGCCACCCCACCGATGACGAAGGCGGCCAGGGCCAGGCGGCCCGGGGTCCGCTCCCAGCGGTCCTTGCGGTGCAGGAAGACCAGGAACAGGGCCGTGAACGCACCGGTGGTGAGCACCGAGGCGGTGTACCCGGCGGCGAACGGGCCGGCGTTCTGGGCGACGGTGGTGACGACGTACTTGCCGCCGGCGAGGGTCAGTCCCAGGTAGATCCAGAAGCAGGCGTTGCGGGGCTGGAAGAAGTGGAAGGTCGACCCCCACCCGGTGATCCGGATGGTCTGCCGCCGGCGCTCGATCTCGTCCGCGTCCTGCGGCTGGGTGTGCGTGGATCGGTCGATGGTGCTCATGCCGCGTCCTCGAAGGTGAAGCTCTCGATCATGTCTGCCACTTCTTGTGCGTGGTCGGTCAGTTGGGCCGGTGGTCCGATCACGTTGACGACGAGGCCGCGGCTGTCGCCGCCCTCCTCGTAGACGAAGGCCACCGCGATGCCAGAGGTCCGGGGGGTCACGTAGCCCTGGGCCACGCCCTGCTGTCCCGAGTCGGTGGTCACGGTGACCGGGTCCCCGGCCAGTCGCAGGCCCTGGGTGTCTATGCCGGCAGCGGGGATGTCGGTGATCTGGCCGAGCAGCTCCGTGTCCGTCCCGGTCCAGGGCCCGGGCTGGGCGGCGATGGCCACACCCACCGCGGACACCTCGGTGGCCTGGGTGAACGTGTCGCCGCTGGTCGTCTCGTCGGTCGTGCGCAGGCCCTGGATGAGCTCCCACCCCGCGGCGGGGACGAACGTGACCGTCTGGTCCACCTGGAGCACGTCCCCGGCCTCGATCTCGTCGGTGTAGGCGATCCGGGAGTCGATCCAGGGCAGCACGACGGCCCAGAGCAGCCAGACCACCAGGGCGACCGCGGCCAGCGGGATCGTCCGCCGGTCGAGCCCGAGGAACCGGTGCTCGACAGGCACCCGGTGTCGGGTGGGTGGCGGTGGGACGAGGGCGACGGCGGTCATCTGATCTCCTCCTGGGACGGGACTGGCACGGGAGCCGGACGGGGTTCGATGCGGTGCCGGCGGACGACGAGCAGGACCGCCAGGACGACGATCACCAGCACGTTCACCGCGACCCCGGGGTGGACCCGGTCGGGCACCACCGAGCCGGAGATGAGCGAGAAGTCCCAGAGGCCGTGGACCAGGGCCGGCAACAGCAGGCCGCCGGATCGCCGCCGCACGAGGTAGAGGAAGTAGCCGGACAGGGCGGCGACGAAGACCTGGACGTACGCGCCGGGGCCGGAGCTGACCAGGTTGGTGGCGTGGGCCGAGCCGAAGACGACGGTGGACCACAAGGCCGCCTTGCCCTCGGAGAAACCGTTGCTCCGGAAGACCGTCAGGCCGACACCCCGGAACATGAGCTCCTCCCCGAACCCCACGAGCAGGGTGCTGGCCAAAAGCAGCAGGGAGAACACGACGCCCCGGTCTGCCAGGCCGGCGTAGTCGGTGGCAGCGACGACGGCCAGCAGCATCGCCACCGGGACGACGGCCACCCACCGCTGGACCGGACGACGATCGGTCCACACGGGCCGGTCCCACCGCAGCACCCCGACGACGACCACGATGAGTGCGACGGAGCAGGCGACCGGCACGGTGATGCTGCGCCACAGCTCGTCGACCGAGGTGGGCGAGCCGTACCGGGACTCCCGTCCCCTCGTCAGCACCCAGGCCAGGCCCTGGAGGAGCACGAGGTAGCCGATGACCAGGCCGACCCACCCGGCGACGGACAGCCTCCGGCTCCCCCGGGGCAGGTCCGGGTGCGGTGGGGGGCTCCCCGCATCGGACGAGCGGTGCTGGGTGGTGGGCACGCCGGGCCTCCAGGTCGTCGGTGGACGACGTCGAGGCTTCGGCAGCGCAGTGCGGCAGGCGTCACCCGCAGCGGGTGATCCGGGCCGACACCCTCACGTCACCCGCGTCGGGTGGTGCCCCCGGCACCGGGAGGCGCAGAGCCTCATGACCGAGCAGGTCCCCGGTGTGGTCGAGGACCCGTGGTCGACGAGGAGGCGGGCATGACCAGGTCAGCGCGCAGGTCCCCGGGGCGCACCGCCCCGGTGCGGTACGAGTTCCGGGTCGTGGGCGCCGTCTCCGCGGCCCTGGGTGCGGCGTTCCCGGAACTGACCGCTCGGGCCGGGCTCGCCGCCGGGACGACCTTCTTCGGCCCGGTGCTGGACTCGGCCCAGCTGCACGGCCTGTTGGACCGCTTCCACGCCCTGGGTCTCACGGTGGTCGAGCTGCGTCAGCTGCCCGACTGAGGCCTCAGAGCAACCCGCATCGCCGCGCGGCGACCAGAGCCTCCCGGCGGCTGGTGGCACCGAGCTTGGCGTAGATCGACCGCACGTGGGTCTTCACCGTGTTCACCGAGACCTGGTGGCGTGCCGCGATCTCCTGCAGCGTCAACTGCGACGGCAGGTCCGGCAGCAGTGCCAGCTCAGCCGGCGTGAGGGCCAGTGGGGCGCGGTCGCCACGGGTCGTGGCGGCAGTCCGGACCCGCTCGACGAGGTGCTCGAGCTGCCCGAACCTCCCCGCGTCCTCGATGAGCAGGTCCGCGATGCCGGGCACGTCGAGGAAGGGGCGCAGCGCACCGGACTCCTCCGCCAGGACCAGGGCCTCCAGCACGGCGGCGTGGCTGCGGGCCGGTTGCCCGGCGTGGGAGGCGACGAGTGCCTCCACGAGCCAGGCGAGCTGCCGGGTGGGCAGCGCCCGGCAGGCAGTGCGACCGTCGAGGACCGGTGCGACGGTCCGCCGGGCGGCATCGCGGCGTCCGCGGTGGAGGTTGTCCAGGGCGTGCAGTGTCGCGGCCTCCCCACCCGGCCCGCCCTGCCGGTCGACCTCGACGAGCGCGGCGTACGCCCACGTGGGACGGCCCGCCATCCAGGCGTACCGGTGCTGGTGGTAGGCCAGGTCCACGGCCGAGGAGGAGACTCCGGTGCGGTCCCCGGAGCCCGTCCAGCCCTGCTGCAGCCAGCGGGCGGCGTCGGCCGGGCTGCCCCCCGCGTCCACGTCCAGGACGGCCCGCAGTCGGGCCGCGGTCTCCCGCAGGGCGGGGTGCTCGGCGACCCCGCGGCGGACCACCACCTCGGTCAAGCCACGGGCGGCTGCCGGGTCCAACCGCTCGCGGGCGCACCGGGCCGCGATGACCACCGCGAACTGGACCGCGGTGCTGCCGAGGAGTCCGAAGCGGTGTGCGCAGTGGAGGGTCTCGTCGGCGCGGGTCCAGGCATCCCGGTACCGGCCGCGTTGACCGGCTGCTGCAGCGAGCCCGGCCGACGCCCGGACGAGGGCATGGCCGTTCGCGGCCCTCCGGGCGATGGCGGCCGCTGCGGTGAACTCCTGCTCGGCGAGATCCAGCTGGCCGGACCGGTAGCCGACCTGCCCGCGTTCCAGGTGCAGCAGCAGGCCGACGTCGTCGGCCCTGTCCCGGGCGGGTCCGGCGCTGGCCGCCAGCGCCGGTGCAGCGAGTGCGGGTTCCCGATGGGCCCGCCCCAGGGCAGCCAGCAACGCGATCGGCTCGTGGACGACACCGTCGACGGGCTCCTCGACCCGGCTGGCGGCCCGCCCGTCCCGGGGCCGCGGGACCAGGGGCGGTCCGGGCGGTGCATCCGTCGCTCCGTCGTCCACGAGGGCGTCCAGCAGCCGGACCGTCGGGTGCTCCTGGACGGGCACCGGGGCGGTGCGTACGAGGGTGCGCAGCTCCGCGGACCGGCCGGTCGCCAGCAGGGCCGGGCCGCAGGCGGCCAACAGGCGCACCGTCTGCCGGTCGTCACCGGCCTGCGCGGCATGGATGACGGCCGGCACCGGGGCACCGCGCTCTCGGAACCACTCGGCGGCGCGGCGGTGGGCCTCCCGGTGGGCAACCGGGTCGCCGAGGCGGAGCCGGGCGACCAGGTGCCCGCGCAGCAGCGGGTGCAGGTGGAAGCCGCCGTCAGCCGCCGTGGACCGCCGGAGCAGCGCGTTGTCCCGGCACAACCCGTCCAGGACGAGCTCGGCAGCCGGGTCACCGGTGAGCACGGGTGCGAGCCCTGACGGGAGCCGTTCCGGCACGGCACACACCTCCAGGACCGCGCGGGGCCGAGGGGCCATCCGGGCGAGCACCTCGGCGGTGAGGTAGTCGGCGACCGAGTGGTCGTCGCCGGCGAAACGGGCCACGGCAGCGTGGACGTCGGTGACCCCCGTGAGGGCCATCGCCGCCAGGCGCACCCCGGCGGCCCACCCCTCCGTGCGGGCCAGGACCAGGTCGACGTCGGCGGGATCGAGCACGACGTCGTGCTCGGCCAGCACGTGCACGACCGCCGCCCTGTCGAAGGCCAGGTCGGACGACCGGATCTCGTGCAGCCGACCGTCCAACCGCAGGCGGTGCCACGCGAACGGGGGATCACGACGACTGGCCACCACCAGCTGCAGGCCCCTCGGTGGCCGCCGGACCAGCGTGTCCAGACCACGGAGGACCCGGGGGTCGGCGACCTCGTGCAGGTCGTCCAGGAACAGCCAGGTCGGGGTCGGGGCGTCCCCGGTGAGGGACTCCAGCGCGACGACGGGCCCGAGCTCGGACGCCGGGCTCGGCGGGGACGGGGAGCGGGACCCACCCACCGCCTGCAGCACGCCCGACCAGAACCGGTCCGGCTCGTCGTCCCCCTCGTCCAACGAGACCCAGGCGACCTCGTCTCCCGCACGGGCGCGCTGATCGGCCCAGCCCGACATCAGCACGGTCTTCCCGGCGCCCGGAGGAGCCGACACGAGCGTGACCGACCCCGAGGGGGCATCACCGGCTTCGTGCGGTCCCCCACGACGGCCCGTCCGCTGCACGAGCGACGTCCGGTCCACCGACGAGCGGGTGGGCCGGGGGCGGTGCAGCTTGCTCGGGGGCACGTAGGAGTCCATGCCCAGCCCCCTCTCCTCAGCCCCCATGCGGACGAAAGTGTTCCACAAATGGGTCGGAGGAGAGCTCCCTCGGTGACCGCACGGATGACCTGGTCACACGGTCGGGCCACCCACCACGATCAAGGTCACCCACCGACAGCCCTGACCGCCTCGTGCGCGGACGGCAGTCCGCGATCACCCGCTGGGGGTGACCCGCCGCAGGCGTCCGGACGACACGGTGCAAGCACCGGACGCGTCGGACCCGAGGAGCCGCGGGATGTGGGTGCTGGTGACCGTGCTCGGGCTCGTGGCCGAGGTCGCCCTGATCGTCCACCTCGGTCACCGTGCCCTGGCTCGGGACGAGGCCCGGGACCAGCCGGCGGGAGAATACCGACTCCAGCGGTCGGAGACGATCGTGGCACCACGGTCCTCCCCGTCCGCGCAGGGGGCTGGACCGAGGACCGCAGTCGTCACCGACGACGGTCCCCGGGCCGGGCGCGAGCGACCGGGCCCCACCCTGCCGCCCTCAGCCGCGACGCCGCTGGGTCCAGAGGACGAGTCCGCCCGCGACCAGGAGGAGCAGGGCCACACCGCCCTGGAAGGCGAGGTCGAACCCGGTGACGGCCAGCTGCGTCCCGTTGGGCAGGGTCACCACCAACCCTCCCCCTGACCCGGGTCACTCAGCGCGACACGGAGTCGCTCCGGAGCCCCGCCACGGCGGTCATGGCCTCGGCAGCCCTCGGGGGAGCTCGCGCGACGAGATCCCCCCACGGCACACCGAGGACCTGCGCATGCGCGCAGTTGGCCGGGCAGCACTGCCTCGTTACGGTCGGCTCGTTGCTGGTCCGGCCACCCCGGTGGTCGGCGTGAGAGGGAACCCGGTGCGACTCCGGGACTGCCCCGCAGCGGTGAGCGGGAACGACAGCCGTCATGGAGCACTGGACCCCCGGGTCCGGGAAGCGACGGCCGGTAGGTGGAGCACGGGGCCGCGTGAGCGGTGCCGCGGTCCGAGCCCGCGAGTCCGAAGACCTGCCAGCGGCACCGCGTGGACCCCACGCGGTCTGTCGGCGGCCTCGTGGGTGGGCCCGGACGACGGCTGCCCCCCGCGCAGCCGCCCCCTCTCCTCCCCGTGCCGTGGACACCCCACCGCTCGCGAGGAGAGAGCCGTGCCCGTCCCGTTCCCCCGTCCCGCCCTGGCCGCAGCAGGGCTGGCCGCCGCCCTGGTGCTCGGCGCCTGCGGGTCCACCACCGCTGGCGCCGAGGGCCGCATCCGGCTGGCCTACGCCTTCGTCCCGGTCGCCGGGCTCTCGCCCTACAGCGACGACGCCGTCATCGGCTACGGCATCGGCGCCACCGAGACGCTGGTCTCGCTCGACCCGGCCGGCGCCCCGCAGCCGGTGCTGGCCGAGTCCTGGACCCGGGTCGACCCGCTGACCTGGCGGTTCGACCTGCGCCCCGACGTGGTGTTCCAGGACGGCACGCAGCTGACCGCCGACGTCGTCGCCGAGAGCCTGCAGCACGCCGTGGACGCCCAGCCGACCCCGCGGGCGCTGTCCGGGGTCGAGCTGGGCGTCGCCACCGACGGTGCCGACGCCGTCGTGCTCACCACCACCGCCCCGGACCCGGTGCTGCCGCAGCGGCTGACCTCCCCGGAACTGGTCGTGCTGTCCCCCGCGGCCTACGCCGACCCGGCGAGCCCGGACCTGGTGGGCACCGGCACCGGGCCCTACGAGCTGACCGCGCTCGAGGGCACCTCCGGCGCCACGCTGGACGCCTTCCCCGGACACTGGGCCGGCGCCCCGGCCGCGGACGGCGTGGACGTGTCGTTCCTGTCCGAGGGCTCGTCCCGGACGGCGGCCCTGCGCGCCGACGAGGTCGACGTCGCCCAGGCCCTGCCGGTCAGCCAGCTGGCCACCCTCGGCGACCAGGACGAGCTGCTCAGCGTGCCGTTGCCGCGCACGGTCGCACTGCACCTGACCACGACCTCTCCGGTGTTCGGTGACCCCGGCCTGCGGGAGACCGCGCGGCGGGCCGTCGCCGACCTGGACCTCGCCGGCACGGTCTTCGAGGGCCAGGCCGACGCCCCGCAGGGCCTGTTCGGGCCCACCTCGACGTGGGCGGCGGACCGGACCGCGCCGACGTACCCGGACCCGGTGGCGGCCGGCGGGCAGCGGGTCACCCTGGCCACGTTCTCCGACCGGGCCGAGATGCCCGAGGTGGCCACCGCGCTGGCCGACGCGCTGCGCACCGCGGGCTTCGAGGTGGAGCTGGTCGTCCGGCTGTACACCGAGCTCGAGGAGGACCTGCTGGCCGGCACGTACGACGCGGTGCTGATGAGCCGCTCCTACGGCCAGGACACCGCCGACCCGCTCTCCTACCTGTCCTCGGACGTGGGCTGCGCGGGCGGCTACAACCTGTCGCTGTACTGCGACCCGGCGGTGGACGCCGAGCTGGCCGCGGGTTCCCGGCTCACCGACGTGACCGCCCGCACCGCCGTGGCCCTCGACGTCGAGCGCACCGTGCTGGGGTCGGCCGCGGTCGTGCCGGTGGTGCACGACCGCACCCGGTTCGGGGTGGCCGCGGGCCTCACGGGCCTGGCGAGCGACCCGTGGGAGCGGTCGATCATCACCGTCGAGACCGCACTCCGGTGACGCCGCTGGCCGAGCTGACCGCCCTGGAGGTCGCCGCCGGTCGCCGACGGCTGGTCGGCCCGGTGGACCTGCGGGTCGAGGACGGCGAACGGGTCGGCGTGGTCGGCCCCTCGGGGTCGGGCAAGTCGCTGACGGTCGCAGCCCTGCTCGGGGACCTGCCACCGGGCACCCGGGCCACCGGCCGGGCGCGGGTGGCCGGGGTCGACCTGCTCGACGCCCTGCCGAGGGACCTGGCCGCGCTGCGCGGCCGGGTGACCGCCGCGGTGGTGCAGGACAGCGCCACCGCGCTGGACCCGCTGGCCCGGGTGGGCCACCAGGTCGGGCTGCCCGCACGCCGGGTGCGCGGGCTGTCCCGGACTGCGGCCCGGGCGGAGACCCTGGACCTGCTGGGCCGCCTCGGGTTCGCCGACCCCGCGGCGGTCGCCGGTGCCTGGCCGGCCCAGTTGTCCGGGGGCCAACGGCAGCGGGTCTCGCTGGCGGTGGCGCTCGCGGCCCGGCCCCGGCTGCTGGTGGCCGACGAGCCGACGACGGCGCTGGACACGGTCGCCCAGGCCACCGTGCTCCGGCTGCTCGGCGCCGTGCTCGACGCCCCCGGCGCGCCCGCGCTGGTGCTGGTCAGCCACGACCTCGCCGTGGTCGCGCAGCTCTGCGACCGGGTGGTGGTGCTGGCCGGTGGCCGGGTGGTGGAGGCAGCACCCACCGCGACCCTGCTGGCCGCCCCGCAGCACCCGGTCACCCGGTCCCTGGTGGCCGCGGCCCGGGCCGCCGAACCGGCCACCGGGGTGGGTGCGTGAGCCCGACCGCCGAGCTCGCCGGGGTCGTGCTGCAGCACCGCACCCGTCGAGGCGTGGTGCGGGCCCTGGACGGCGTCGACCTGACGCTGCCGGCCGGCCGACACCTGGCCCTGGTCGGCAGCTCGGGGGCGGGCAAGAGCAGCCTGCTCCGGGTGCTGCTGGGCCTGGACACCCCCGACGCCGGCACCGTCCGGGCCTTCGACCGGCCGGTCGTGCCCGGTCCCGCCGGCGCGCTGCGCTGGCTGCGGGCCGCGGTCGGGGTGGTGCTGCAGGACGCCGGCGGGTCGCTGGACCCCCGGTGGACGGTGGGCCGGGTCGTCGCCGAGCCGCTGCGGCTGCTCGCCGTCCCCGGCGACCACCCCGGCCGGGTGGCGGACGTGCTGGCCGCCGTCGGCCTCGACCCGGCCGTCGCCGGGTCACGACCGGGGTCGCTGTCGGGCGGCCAGCGCACCCGGGTGGCGCTGGCCCGGGCGCTAGCGGCCCGGCCCCGGCTGCTGGTCGCCGACGAGGTGCTCAGCGGCGCGGACGTCGTGCTGCGCCGGCAGTTGCTCGACCTGCTCCTCGGGCTGGCCACGGACGAGGGCCTGCAGCTGCTGCTGGTCACCCACGACCTGGCCGTGGCGGCCGCGCTCGGCGGGGACGTCGCGGTGCTGGACGCGGGTCGCGTCGTCGAGCAGGGCCCGAGCGCCGCGGTGCTGCGCTCCCCCGCTCACCCGGCCACCGCCGGACTGGTCGACGCCGTCCTGCGTCTGCCCGCGTGAGGCCCCTGCGCAGCGGGCTCACGGTCCTCGGCACCGTGCTGGTGCTCGTGCTGGCGGTCGCCGCCCTGCCGTGGCTTCGGGACGAGGACCCGGCGGCCACGGTGCTGCGCACCCTCTACCGGGAGCGGGTGCCCGACCCGGCGGTGGTCGCCGACCTGCGCCGGGAGCTGCGGCTGCCCGACGACCCGTGGCAGGGCGCCTGGACCTGGCTGTCCGGAGCACTGCGCGGGGACCTCGGGGTGAGCTGGGTCGATCGCGACCCGGTCGGCCCCGAGGTGGCCCGGGCCCTGGCGGTCTCGGCCGGGCTGGCCGGGGCCGCGCTCGCGGTCGCGGTGCTGGTGACGGCGGCCCTGCTGCTGCCGGCCACCGCCCGAGCGGTACGCCGGGGTGGCCCGCTCGGCGCACGGGCCGGGGCGCTGCCCACCCTGCTCGGCGCGCTGCCCGAGGTGGTGCTGGGCGTCGTCCTGCTCGCCGTGCTGGGGACGGCCGCCGGCTGGCTGCCGACCTCCGGCTGGGGCACCCCCGCGCAGGTGGTGCTGCCCGCGCTGGCCCTGGGGCTGCCCTCGGGCGGGCTGCTCGCCCGGGTGCTGGGTGCCTCGGTGGACGGTGCGCTGGCCGAGCCGTGGGTGCGCACGGCCCGGCTGAACGGAGCCGGCACGCGGGCGGTGCTGGGGTCGGTGACCCGACCGGCCGGCGCCGTCGCCGCCCCCCAGCTGGCCCTGGTGGCGGTCGGGCTGCTCGGGTCCTCGGTGGCCGTCGAGCAGCTCTTCGCCGTCCCGGGGGCCGGCCGGACGGCGCTGCGGGCGGTGCTGGCCCAGGACCTGCCGCTGCTGCAGGGCTGCGTGCTGGCGCTGGTGCTCACCGGCCTGCTGCTGGGGCTGGCGGGGAGCTGGGCCCACCGGGCGCTGCTGCGGCCGGCGGCGGGGGCCGGCGACCACGTCGTCCCGGTGCCCGTACCGGCCGCGCGCACCCTGGTGCCGCTGCTGGTCGCCGGTGGGCTCGTCCTCGTGGTCGCCGTCGGGCTGGTCCGCGGCGGCGGCGGGGTGGTGCTGGGCGACCGGCTGGCCACCCCGTCGGCCGCCCACCCGTTCGGCGCCGACGCGGTGGGCCGGGACGTGCTGGCCCGGTTCGCCCAGGGTGCGGTGCTGACCGTGGGGGTGGGGCTGGCGGTGAGCTTGTTCGCCCTGGTGGTCGCGCTCGCCGTCGCCGCCACCGCCCGGGACACCCGGCCCGGGGTGGCCGACGTGCTCAACGCGCTGCCCGCGGTGCTGGTGGGGGTCGCGGTGACCGGGGTGACCGGTCCCGGCCTGCTGCCCGCCGCGGCCGGGGTGGCCGCGGTCGCCTGGGTGCCGCTGGCCGTGCACGGCCGGGCGCTGGTGGTGCAGGGCCTGGCGTCCGGGCCGGTCCGGGCCGCCGAGCTGGCCGGTGCGACCCGGCGTCAGGCGCTGGTCGCCCACGTGCTGCCCGCCGTGGTCGGACCGCTGACCCGGCATGCTGCCGCACGGGTTCCTGCGGTCTCGCTGTCCCTGGCCGCGCTCAGCTTCCTCGGCCTGGGCGCCGCGCAGGACTCCCCCGAGTGGGGCGCGATGCTGGCCGAGTCCCTCGACTACCTGGAACGGGCACCCTGGACCGTGGCCGCCCCGGTGCTCGGACTGCTCGCTGTCGGTGTCGTCGCGGGCACCGCCTCAGTGCCCCGCCGTCGCTGCTGACGGTCCGGTCACCCCAGTGGGACGTCGCCCGAGGCGTCACGGCCCGCTGGCTCAGGCCCAGCCGGGAACCAGCTGGTGTGGCAGGACCCTGCGGGCGCGCGGACGACGGTCACGGTGCCCCGCCACCCCCGAGAGCCCGGAAACGGGGCGCACCAGCGGAGGGCAGCCGGCACTGCTCGAGGTGGTGGGCGGACCCCGGGGAGGGTCGGCCCCCATGGACACGACCACTACTGTCCCGGTTGATCGTGATCACGTGACATCCCGTCGCCAGTTCGATCGGACGGGAGGGACGGTGGTCGTGGGCCTGCCGGTCACTCCCGCTCGGCCGGCGGTGTCAGATCCAGCGCTGGAGCGATTCGCTCGCCTGGTTCGCCGGCAGTTGGGCGTACCCACCGCGCTGGTCACGCTGGTCTCAGCAGACGAGCAGGTGTTTCCCGGGGCCCTGGGGCTGCCCGAGCCGTGGCAGACCACACGTCGCACACCACTGACCCACTCGTTCTGCCAGCACGTCGTGCTGGCAGCGAAGCCGTTGGTGATCGAGGATGCGCGGCTGGATCCCCTGGTCCAGGACAACCTGGCCATCGTCGACCTCCAGGTGGTGGCCTACGCCGGCTGGCCACTGACGGCCGCCGATGGTTCGGTCGTGGGCTCGTTGTGCGCCATCGACTCGGTGCCCAGACAGTGGGCCGAGGAGGACCTGGCGGTCCTGGCCGACCTGGCCGGGGCGTGCAGTTCCCAACTCCAACTGCTGGCCTCCCAGGACGCAGCCGGCCAGGCCGCAGTACTCGCCGACGCGGCCAACCAGCGGCTGGCCGTCCTCGCCCAGGCCAGCAACGACCTGGCCGACGCCGAGGGATGGGATGACCTGGATCGGGTGATCAAGCAGCTGCCCGAGCTCCTGGTCCCGACCCTGGCGGATGGGTGCGTCATCTCCCTGCGCGGGGAGGACGGCAGGTTCAGCGACCACGCCTGGTGGCACCGCGAGGAGGTCCGAGGCACGGTGCTCTCGCAGTGGGTGGGTCTGCGGCACCAGGTCATGCCCGCACACTCGCCGCTGCGCCAGGTCCTCGACACCGGGAGACCGCAGAGCACTGATTCCCGGACGGTGGCAGCGATGCTGCCCGCGGGCCCGGCTCGTGAACTGCTCGAGCAGTTGGGCGACACCCGCTGGTTCCACGCACCGATCCGGGGCCGCAACACCATGTTGGGGGTGCTCACGGTGTTCTCCTCCCAGGCTCGCCCGAGCCTGGCCGAGGAGGAGGTCACCGTGCGGGGCATCGCGGGCCGGGTGGGCCTGGCCATGGACAACCAGCGGCTGGCCCACGCCCAGGAGCAGCTCACCGAGAGGCTCCAGCGCAGCCTGCTCACCGATCCCCCGCAGCCCGACCACGGCGAGATCGTCGTCCGGTACCAGCCTGCCGCGGAGTCGGCCAAGGTCGGCGGAGACTGGTACGACGCCTTCATCCAACCCGGCGGGACCACGATGATCGCCATCGGCGACGTCGCCGGCCACGACTCCGTCGCCGCAGCGACCATGGGCCAGCTGCGTGGCCTGGTCCGGGGGATCGCGGCGTTCAGCGACGCCCGCCCCGCCCGGGTGCTGCAAGGCGTCGACCACGCCAAGGACATCCTCATGATCGACGGTCTGGCCACCTTGGCGCTCGCCCGGTTCGAGCAGACCCCGCACGAGGTCGAGGAGGGCACCACCCGCATGGTGTTCTCCAACGCCGGCCACCCACCACCGCTGATCCTGCATCCCGACGGCACCGCTGAGTTCCTCACCCCGGACGGCACGGCGGAGATGCTGGTGGGGGCACAGGTCGAGGTCGTCCGCACCGACCGCACCGTGGTGCTGGAGCGAGAGGCCACCGTGCTGCTGTACACGGACGGCCTGGTGGAGCGGCGCGATTCCGACCTCGATGCGGGTCAGCAGCGGCTCCTCGATCTGGCCCTGCAGCTCACGGCCGGGACCCTGGAGGAGCTGTGCGAGGGGATCCTGGACGGCATGGGCACCGCCGAGTACGACGACGACATCGCCCTGGTCGCTGTACGGCTGCACCCACAAGACCGCCCCCGCCCTGCCGAAGCGGGACCCAACGTCGTGCCGGACTCCGCACCCGAACCGGCTCACCCCGCGCAATGACGCAGCACGATGCCCTTCATCTCAGGGACCTGCCTCTCGCAGGGGGTGCGTGAGGGTCCGGCCAACCAGTCTCGGCGCAGCGTGGGCATCGCCCCAGTTCGTGGGACGAAGACCGGAAGGGAGGAGGAGCCGGGCTGGTCCCCGCGTGTCACCACAACGGAGAACGACAATCCAGGGCACAGTCCGCCCTGGCCTGGTCGTACCCAGGATGGTCTTGGTCCAGCCGGGCGAGCAGACACACCGTGCGCAACAGCTCGTGCGCCCGCCCCGTGGCCAGCGCCATCGGTGACCCGCACAGCCGCAGGTACTGCTCGGCGACCTCGATCCGCGTCTCCGCCTGAGCATTGAGACGACCGACCGGATCACGGGCGTTCGTCGTCGTCGATCGACCCAGTTCCACGATCTCCTCCGTCGCCCTGTCCCGCACGAACTGCGCCAGTGCCCTGCTCATGCGGTCAACTCTCGTTCCGGTGCCCCGACGGACGGTGCTCGAGCGCTGCCGCAAGGTCTACCGGACGGGGCAGGGTCTGGCGCAACGAGGCACGCTGCCGGTTCGGATCGGACTCGCGGGCGCCCGACTGACGACCGGGAGGGCGGTACAGCCGAGGCGCGGTGCAGGTACATCGCGGACGGGCCGTCGCAGCTGACGACATGTGTCCTGCGCCCGCCCTAGTGGTCGAAGCGCGTTCACACTGCAGTGTTAACACCGGTGCGTTAACTTTTAGATGTTAACGCACCCGCGCATGCACACCCTCGTCGTCAGGAGAGTTCCGTGTCCGTTCCCAGGCCCACGTCCGCCGACATCGCCTCCCTCGCCACCGAGCTGGGCTACGCGGCAGTGGCCGACTCGGCCGTGCAGTACACCGCCATGATCAGCGGCATGCTCGGGGTGTACGACGCCCTCGACGCGGTGCCTGAACCGGCAGTGCTGCCGGGCCGCCCGCCTGTGGACTTCCGCCGGCCGACCGTCGAGGAGGACCCACACCACGCCTGGGAGGTCTACACCTCCATCCCAGGCGCTGAGTCCGGTCCGCTTGCCGGCATCCGCCTCGGGGTGAAGGACAGCATCATGGTCGCCGGCCTGCCGATGACCAACGGCACCGACGTCCTGGCCGAATTCGTCCCCAGCATCGACGCCACGGTGGTCACGCGTGCCCTGGCCGCGGGGGCCGAGATCGTCGGGAAGACGACCAACGAGTACTTCTGCATGTCCGGGGGCAGCCACACCGCCCACAGCGGCGTCGTGCACAACCCGCACCGGCCGGGGACATCGGCTGGCGGTTCCTCCAGCGGCAGCGCCGTCGCGCTGGTGACGGCGAGGCTGACATGACCCTGGGCGCCGACCAGGCCGGGTCGATCCGCATGCCGGCGTCGTGGTCGGGCGTCGTCGGGCTCAAGCCCACGTACGGACTGGTGCCCTACACCGGCATCGCACCCCTGGAGGGGTTCTTCGACCACGTCGGGCCGATGACCCGCACGGTCACCGACAACGCCCGGCTGCTCAGCGTGCTGGCCGGGTCCGACGGCATCGACCCGCGCCAGCGCGACATCGAGGTCGGTGACTACCTGTCCGGCATCGACGCCGGGGTCCAGGGATTGCGGATCGGGGTCCTGCAGGAGGGCTTCGGCACGGGCGGCGCCGAACCGGAGGTCGACGCGACGGTGCGGGCCGCGGTCGAGTCCCTGCGCGGCCGCGGGGCCGTCGTGGAGGACGTGTCGGTCCCACTGCACGCGCTGGGCCCGGCCCTGTGGACGGCGATCGCGATCGAGGGGATGGCCGAGACCGTCCTGCGCAACCTGGGCTTCGGCTTCGGCCGGGCCGACTGGTACCCGGTGGACATGATGGAGCACCTGCACGACCGTCGCGCAGACGTCAGCGGCCGGCCGGCCAACGTCGTGCTCTTCACCCTGGTCGGGCGCTGGGTCGACGCCCAGCAGGGCCGTCTGAACTACGCCCGGGCGGTGAACCGGACCCGCACCCTGCGCGCTGCCTACGACGCGGCCCTGCGCGACGTCGACGTCCTGGTCACCCCGACCACACCGCAGACCGCGCGCCCCCTGCCCGACCCGGAGCACGGCCCCGGAGCAGCCATCCAGGCCTCGATCGAGATGTCGACGAACACGACCCCGTTCAACATCACCCACCACCCGGCGCTGAGCGTCCCCTGCGGTGAGGTCGCCGGACTCCCGGTGGGCCTCCAGGTCGTCGGCCGCCACTTTGACGAGGCCACCGTCTACCGCGTGGGCCGTGCCCTCGAGACGGCCTGACCTAGGGTCACGCCGTGGCGCGTTCACCGGACATGCGCATCCGCATCCTGGACACGGCGTTGCGCCTGCTCACCGAGGGCGGGCGCGACGCGGTCTCCGCGCGCGCGGTGACCGCGGCCCTGGCCATCCAGGCACCCACGATGTACCGGATCTTCGGTGACATGCAGGGCCTCTTGGACGCCGTCGCGGTGCACGGGTTCACCACGCACATGGCCACCTGGACGGGCTGGGAGTCCGGCGCAGACCCCGTCGACGTGATCCGCCGGGGCTGGGACGCGCACATCGACTGGGGCGTGGCCAACCCGCACGTCTACGCCATCGCCTACGGCGAGGCCCGCCCCGGTGTGATCTCCCCGGCCTCGGCGGCCATCGACGACATCCTCCGCACCCTGGTCGAGCAGGCTGCCGCCGCCGGCCTTCTCCGCCTGCCGGTCGACCAGGCCGTGAGCACCCTGCGTGCGATCGGGGCGGGCGTGGTCCTCACCCTCATCGCCACCCCTGAGATCCAACGCGACCACGGGTTGAGCGAACGAAGCCGCGAAGCAGCGCTACGCACCATCCTCATCGACCCCCACTCCTCGCCCCGGGTCCGGGACTCTGGCGCAGCCATGCAGCTCAAGACGCAGCTGCCCGACACCACCGCGCTCAGCGCCCACGAGAAGGCCCTGCTCGGAGACTGGCTCGACCGCATCGCAGCGAACAGCTGACGTCAGACGCGGGCTCCCCCGGGACGTGCATGGCCAGGCACCCATCGGCGGAGCTCAGCCGGTCCGTGCTGTCGCCCAGGACCCCTTGGGGACGGGTTCTGGGCCGTACGTCGTCGGTTCACATGCCGGGGTTCATGAACTGCGGGTGCCTGAGCACGAGCAACCGGCAGCTCTCCGGGAGCGACACCCCCCGGCCACAGAGCAACTCGCCACATGGCCCGGTCGCCGGGGTCCAGGTAGCGGTGGCCATCCCCAGTGGCTCAGAGCGCGTTGCTGTCACGGTTGCTGTCAACAACAGCGAAACGGGCCGCCCCGAGGGGACGACCCGCCTCTGACCTTCTGTTCCTCTGTCGGGCTGACAGGATGTGAACCTGCGACCCCTTGACCCCCAGCCAGCTGCGGGGGGGCGTCGTCGTCCGCACACCTCCCGTTTCCGCAGGTCAGACAAGTTCGGCGTGCGGGGCCGTCTGTCGCTGTGCGGGCTCGTCCGGACCGCGTTGCTGTACTGGTTGCTGTACTTCTGGAGGCCCGAGCCACCGGTCTCAAGCCACCCTCGGCGGGGATCTGGCGGGCTCCCCCTCGGGCCTCAGACGACCGTCTCCCACCCGGCGCCAGAGAACGGGGCCAGACCGCCCGCCACGTGACCGTCGAGACGCACGAGCAGGCGGAGGCGGACACCGACCTCGGGACCGTTCACCCGGACGACGGTGATGGTCGGGTCCGCGACGGAGTGCGTGTGGTCGAGGAGGACATCGGGCACCCAGCCCAGCCGTTGTCCGCTCGACTCGACGACGACGAGGGCTCGCGGGTTGGCGGGGTTCGATGGTTCTGGGACGAGAGTCAGCCGGTCACCTGGGCGCAGCATGCCCAGGACGGACTCAGCCCCGTCGACGTACCGGATGCCGTGCACCAGGAAGAAGCAGCGGGACGCGCCGTCGGCATCGACCTCCGGCTCGGGCAGCAGCATGATGCCGTCACCCGCGCGCTGACCACCCGATCGGGCCAGGACCTCGAGGGGTGAGGGAGTACCGCTGAGATCGAGCGCCGCCAGGAAGAGGGGGTGCTCCGGACGGCAAGGGTCCATGATCCGTTCGGCGAACAACGGGAAGAGCCCCTCGGAGCGGTACGAACGGGACACGTCGGCGAATCCCAGGAAAGGGCGGAACCCCTCGCGCCCCACGGCAGTCCGCAGGTAGTCGAACGAGTACTCGACGCTGTCCGCCCGGGCAGATGCCGCGAGGAAGCCGACCGGTCGGTAGAAGCCGTCGACGTCCTTCTCGGTGACCAGCAGCCGTCGGCAGCCCGTCTGGACTGGGTGCAACGGAGCAATGAGGTCATCGACAGACATCGAGCACCCCTTCCCTGTTGAGGTGGAGCAGTTGCCTACAGAAGGTACGAGCAGGGTCTGACATTCGCGGAACGCCGGACAGCACATCGTCCACATCGGCAGTCGAGACACGCGCCAGGCGACCCGACCAGTGACGGCGGGCCTCTTCTCCTGCCTCGTCCAACGCCGCTGTGGCGAAGGCCGTCAGAGGGGTCTTGTGGCCGTCCTGGAACTTCCTCCCGTACGCCTTGTCGGTGAAGCGGACGAGGCGTACGGGTTCAGCCACGATCTCCTGGCGTCGTACCTCCGTCAGCGCTGAGCCCAGAGATGCGCCGTGGTCGTAGGACGGCGCCAGGGACACGCTCCCGTCCGCACGGACCAGCAGCGCCCAGTTCTCCTCGTGGCGGTCCAGGTTCGAGATCCACGCGTCGAAGACGAGGTAGCCCGCGAAGAGGCCGACTGCCGTCACGCCGGGGACGTCCCATCCGGCCGGCGGCATCACATCGAGGGACCGCAGCTTCTGGACCACGGTGGACACGGAGTGACCGACGTGGTTGCGCGGTGGCCTCAGACGGCCTTCGTGCACCTCGCGATACCGGTACCCGGGGACGTCCTGGAGCAGGATGGCCCCGTTCTGGAGGTCGAGGCCCGGTCCGGCCAGGTCCCTGCAGATGACTCCAGGCTCTCGACCCTCGCCCGTGTCCCGGAACGCGAGCTCGACGTCGGCGCACGGCAGCCCGATCAGTTCGGCCAGGCCGTGGGCGACCTTCTCGGCCCAGTCCTCTCCCTGGGGTTCTGAGGATCGTGTGGGGATCCGAGTCGCCTTGTAGAGCCAGCTGGCCCCACCGCCGTCCTCCAACCACCGGTTGGCACCGCTCCCCCGTGCTTCGAGCTGGAGGGTCGTCCACTCCGTGACGTCGACTTCCAGCGCCCTGGCCACGGGGAGAACGTAACCATCCGCCGGGGCCGGGAGCGGCCGCGGCGGCCACACCCGATGACGTTCCCCGATCACGAACGAGCCGACACCCGCCCGCTCACCAGGTCCCGCGTGAGCAGCCCGTCGGCCTCGGCAGCCACGAGCATCCGCAGGGTGAACCGGCGTCTCCGCAGTGCGTGCACGGTGGTGGACGGGGTCTCTCGGAGAGCCACCTGCAGGTCGTCGTACGCGGCCTTACGCGACGGCGACCGGCGGCCCCGGGGCCGCCACGCCGGGTCCCCGCCGCTGCTGGCACTGCTCTCGACGGCACAGTGGCCGTGGCGCCGGCACGGGACGAGGTCCCCGGGCGCGGGGAGCAACCAGCCGGCCTCGTAGTCCAGCCGGTGTCCGCACCGGAGGTGCGCCTCGTGCGGCACGGAGGACCTCAGCTGCGCTTCTCGCCGAGCCCGAGGCCCCGGCCGATGATCTCCCGCATGATCTCGCTGGTCCCGCCGTAGATCCGCGCGATCCGGGCGTCGGCGTAGTCCCGGGCGATGGGGAAGTCGTGCACGTAGCCGTAGCCCCCGTGCAGCTGAAGGCAGGCATCGACCACCCGGCCCAGCGACTCCGACGCCCACAACTTGGCCATCGCGGCGTCCTGCGGGGAGAGCTCGCCCGCCACGTGCGCGGCCAGGCACTGGTCGACGAACGCCTGGGTGACCGCGACCTCGGTCGAGCAGTCGGCGAGGGAGAAACGCGAGTTCTGGAAGGTGCCGACCGCCTGTCCGAACGCCTCCCGCTGGGTGACGTAGGCGAGCGTCCGGTCGACCACGCCGCGGGCGCTGGCGACGTTGCCGATCGCGATCGAGAGCCGCTCCTGCGCGAGGTTGCGGGTGAGGTACCGGAAGCCCTGGCCTTCCTCCCCCAGCCGGTTCGCCACCGGCACGACGGCCTCGTCGAAGAAGAGCTCGCAGGTGTCCTGGGCCTTCATGCCCATCTTGTCCAGCGTGCGGCCCCGGGTGTACCCCTCAACCCCGTTCTCCACGACCAGCAGGCTGAGGTCACCGTGCGTCCCGGCGGTCCCCGTGCGGACGACGGTGATGACCAGGTCGGCGTTCAGGCCGTTGGTGATGAACGTCTTGGACCCCGACACCCGGTAGACGTCGCCGTCGCGGGTCGCCCGGGTGCCCACCCCGGCCAGGTCCGAGCCGGCCCGCGGCTCGCTCATCGCGATCCCCAGCACGAGTGCGCCCGAGGCCACCCCGGGCAGCCACCGCGCCCGCTGCTCCTCGGTGCACAGCTCCAGCAGGTAGGGCAGGGCGACGTCGTTCTGCATGGTGAAGCTCAACGAGAACGCGTTCAGCCCGCGCCGGGAGGACTCCTCGTTCAGCACGGCGTTGAACCGGAAGTCCTCGGTGCCCCCGCCGCCGAGCTCCTCCGGGACGGCGAGCCCCAGGAACCCCAGCTCGCCGAGCCGGTCGAACACCGGGCGCGGCACCCGGCCGGCGGCACCCCAGGCGTCGTACTGGTCCACGACCTCGGCGTCGAGCCAGCGGCCGAAGGACGTTGCGAGGTCGCGGTGGTCGGCGTCCAGGACGGTGCGGCGCACGGGGTCTCCAGTGCTCGGTGGGGACGGCGGTCAGACGACGCCGTCATCGTGCAGCCGGGCGATCTCGTCCTCGGCCAGGTGCAGCAGGTCGCGCAGCACGGCGTCGGTGTCCTCGCCGAGCTCGGGGGCGGGGCCGGGCAGCGTCACCGGTGAGTCCGAGAGCTGCAGCGGGCTGCCGAAGACCGTCGAGCGGCGGTCCCCGTCGCCGGTCTCGGCGAGCATCCCGCGGTCGCGCAGCACCGGGTCGGTGAGCACCTGGCGCAGGGTGCGCACCGGGGCCGCCGGGATGCCGGCCTGCTGCAGGAGGCCCAGGGCGGTGTCACCGTCCAGACCAGCGGTCCAGGCCGCCACCGCGGCGTCGACGTCGTCCATCCGGGCGACCCGGCCGGCCGGGGTGGCCAGCACCGGGTCGGCGGCGAGGTCGTCCCGGCCCATCAACCCGCACAGCGCCGACCAGTGCACCGGCCGCAGGCAGAGCACCGCCAGCCAGCCGTCGGCCACCGGGTAGACGTTGTACGGGCACACCGACAGCCCGCCGTGCCGGTTGCCGGTGCGCTCGGGGAACTCGCCGTCGGACTCCAGCAGCCCGGCGATGTTGGAGGCCAGGCTGGGCAGCACCGCGTCCTGCATGGCCACCTCGACGTGCTGCCCGCGGCCGGTGCGGGTGCGTTGGAACAGCGCGGCGAGGACGGCGGCGGCGAGGTGGCTGCCGGCCGCGAAGTCCACGACGGCGGCGCCGGCCTTCACCGGCGGGCCGTCCGGGAACCCGGTCGAGGACAGCACCCCGGAGACCGCCTGCACGGTGACGTCCATGCCGCGCAGACCCTCCGCGGCCGGGTGCCGGCCGTAGGCGCGCCCGGAGGCGAGCACCAGCTCGGGCCGCCGCTCGTGCAGCACCTCCCAGCCCAGCCCGAGCCGGTCGAGCACGCCGGGGGCGAAGTTCTCCACCACGACGTCGGCCCGGTCGACCAGGTCCAGGAACAGCTCGCGGCCGCGCGGCGCCTTGAGGTCCAGCCGCACCCCCTGCTTGCCGGCGTTGAGCAGCAGGAACGCGGCCCCGGAGGAGGCGCCGTCGCCGCGCCAGCGCAGCGACTCCCCGCCCGGCGGCTCGATCTTGACCACCGTGGCCCCCAGCGCCCGCAACAGGTGCGTGCAGTACGGGCCGGCGTACACCTGGCCGAGGTCGAGGACGACGATCCCGTCCAGCGCGGGTGCGGTCATCCCGCGGCCCCCCGGAGCAGCGCCCCGACCTCGGCGGCCAGCTCGACGCCCGCCTGCGGGGAGGCCGCGGCTGGGATGACGGTGATCTGGGTGGCGCCGCCAGCGACGAACTCGGCCAGCCGCTCGGCCACCTGCTCCGCCGTCCCGGACGCCGACAGGTGCTCGAACTCGGCCCAGGGCCGGTGGTAGAGGTCCTCCATCGCGGTGGCGACGTGCTCCCGGGCCCGGTCGGGTGAGCGATCCAGGCCGCACCACACGTTGACGCCGAAGAAGTCCGGCGCCACGACACGGCCGGCGGCCTCGCTGGCCTCCAGCACCTCCACCCGGGTGGCCGCGAAGCGGCGCGGGGTGCAGAAGATGCCCAGCCACCCGTCGCCGTGCTCGACGGTCCGCCTGACGGCGACCTCGCCGCGACCGCCGATCACCACCGGCACCCGCGGCGAGGGCGCCGGGCGGACGCTGGCCCGCTCCAGGGTGAAGAACTCGCCCTGGTGGTCCACCTCGTCGCCGGTGGCCAGCGCCGCCAGCACGGTCAGCGACTCGTCGGTGCGCCGCCCCCGGGTGGCGGGGTCGACCCCGCAGTTGGACACCTCCAGGCGGTCCTCACCACCCACGCCGACGCCGAAGACCAACCGCCCCGGGGCCAGCTGGCTGATCGAGGCGAGCTGGCGGGCCACGACCATCGGGTGGCGCAGCGGCAGCTGGTAGACCCCGACCAGCACCGACAGTGCGTCCGACGCAGACAGCACCGCGGTCGCGGCCAGCAGCCCGTCGAAACCGATGCCGTCCTGGAAGCTGACGTGGTCGCCGACCGTGACGTGGTCCAGGCCGCCGTCGACGACGGCCTGCAGCAGGTCCCGCCGGCTCGCGCCGTCGCCGGTGAAGAGGCTGTCGTGCACGGACACCCCGATGGTCGTCATGGACCCCTCCTCGCTGAACGGCCTGACCTTTCGAACTCCAGACGGAGCGTGCCAGACTCGCCGGCATCTGCCCAGCGTCGGGTCCCGGTACGTCGTGGCCCCGTCCGCACGAGCCCGAGGACCCGCCGATGACCCAGCCCGCCGCCACCCCGTCGACTCCCCGGTCCGTGCTCCGGGTGGGCAACTGCTCGGGCTACTTCGGTGACCGCCCGCAGGCTCTGCGGGAGATGCTCGAGGGCGGCCCGCTGGACGTGCTGACCGGCGACTACCTGGCCGAGCTCACCATGCTGGTGCTCTGGAAGACAGGCCGCCGTCCCGGCGGGGTCGGTTACGCACCGACGTTCCTGGCGCAGATGGAGGACACCCTCGGGCTGTGCCTGGACCAGGGCACCAAGGTCGTGGTCAACGCCGGCGGGCTCGACCCGCGGGGGCTGGCGGAGAAGCTCACCGAGCTCGCCGCCCGGGTGGGCGTCGGCGCCCGGATCGGTTGGGTCGAGGGCGACGACCTGCTGGCCCGACTGCCCGAGCTGACCGCGGCCGGCGAGACGTTCCCGCACCTGGAGGACGGTCGCCCGCTCGCCGAGACCGGGGCGCCCGCCGTCACCGCGAACGCCTACCTGGGTGGTTGGGGCATCGCCGAGGCACTGCGCCGGGGCGCCGACGTCGTCGTCACCGGCCGGGTCACCGACGCCGCCCTGGTCGTGGGCCCCGCTGCCTGGGCCTTCGACTGGGCAACCGACGACTGGGACCGGCTCGCCGGTGCCGTCGTCGCCGGGCACGTGCTGGAGTGCGGCACCCAGGCCACGGGCGGCAACTTCTCCTTCTTCCAGGAGGTCCCCGACCTGCTGCACCCCGGGTTCCCGATCGCCGAGATCGCCCCCGACGGCTCCAGCGTCATCACCAAGCACCCGGGCACCGGTGGTGCGGTCACCGTGGAGACCGTCACCGCCCAGCTGCTCTACGAGATCGCCTCCCCCGCCTACGCCAACCCCGACGTGGTCACCCACTTCGACACCGCCGAGGTGTCCCAGCGTGGCCCGGACCGGGTCGCGATCACCGGCGTCGTCGGCTCGCCCCCGCCGCCCACGCTCAAGGTCTGTGTCAACCAGGAGGGCGGGCACCGCAACACGGTGGCCTTCGGCCTGACCGGCCTGGACGTCGAGGCCAAGGCGACCCTGGCGCTGCGCGGCTTCCTGGCCCACTTCGACGACGGACCCACCCGCCCGGCCGTCGTCGACTCCCGTGTACTGCACGGCCGGGCCGCGGACGCCGCGACCAACGCCGACGCCGTCTCCCGGCTGGTGATCACCTGCAAGGACGCCGACCCCGCCGTCGTCGGCCGTCCGGTCTTCGACGCCGCGAACCGGCTGGCCCTGGCCAGCTACCCCGGCATGTACCTGGAGGACGCCGGCCGCTCCGCCCGTGCGTTCGGCGTCTACGTGCCCACCGTGGTCGACCGCACCCGGGTGCCGGTGTCGGTGCACGTCGCCGAGGAGGGTCCGACCACGCCCCCGGAACCGGCCACCACGGCCCCGCTGAGCAGCACCCCGACCGTGGACCCGCCCTCCCCCGCCGACGACGACGGGAACCTGGTCGAGACCCCGCTGGGCGCACTCGTCGGGGCCCGCTCCGGGGACAAGGGCGGCAACGCCAACATCGGGGTCTGGACCTGGTCCGACGTCGTCCACGACTGGCTGTCAGCCCACCTGACCACCGGCCTGCTGTGCGAGCTGCTGCCCGAGGTGGCCGGCCTGACCGTCGACCGGTACCCGCTGCCCCGGCTCCGGGCGTTGAACTTCGTCGTCCACGACCTGCTCGACGACGGCGTCGCCGCCACCACCCGGCCCGACCCCCAGGCCAAGGGCCTGGGCGAGTTCCTGCGCTCGCGCACCGTCCGGGTGCCCCGGTCGGTGCTGGCGGCGGCAACCCGCCCGGAGGCGGCTCTTGAGGGCAGTCCCTCGGGACCGTAGTGTCCGATTGGTCAGACCGAATGTCACCACCGAACCGGAAGGACGCTCCCCATGGAGATGGACGAGTTCACCGATGTCACGTACGAGGTCGACAACGGCCTGGCCTGGATCACGATCAACCGGCCCGAGCGCTACAACTCCTTCCGGGCCCGCACCGTCGACGAGCTCGTGCTGAGCTTCAAGAAGGCCTGGGGCAGCGACGAGGTCGGCGTCATCGCCCTGACCGGCGCCGGGGAGAAGGCCTTCTCCACCGGCGGTGACCAGAAGCAGCGGATGGAGACCGGGGACTACGGGCCGTCGGAGAGCGGCCTGTTCGAGGTGGACTCCCTCCACTGGGTCATCCGCGACGTCCCCAAGCCGGTCATCGCCGCCGTCAACGGCTTCGCCATCGGCGGCGGCCACGTGCTGCACCTGCTGGCCGACCTCACGATCGCCAGCGAGGGCTCCCGGTTCGGGCAGAACGGTCCCCGCGTCGGTTCCTTCGACGCCGGGTTCGGCACCGGGCTGATGGCCCGCGCCATCGGGGAGAAGCGGGCCCGGGAGATCTGGTTCCTCTGCCGGCAGTACAGCGCCGAGCAGGCCCTGGACTGGGGCCTGATCAACCGGGTCGTGCCCGAGGACCAGCTGCGCGCCGAGGTGCGCTCCTGGGCCGACGAGATCCTCCGGCTCTCCCCCACCGCCCTCAAGGTGCTCAAGCAGTCGTTCAACACCGACACCGAGCACTTCGCCGGCACCGGCCAGATGGCCTACTCCAGCCTGAAGATGTTCGGCGAGACCGACGAGGCGCGCGAGGGCATCACCGCCTTCAACGAGAAGCGCTCCCCCGACTTCTCCGCCTACCGCGGCAACTGAGGTGACCTCGCCCTTCTCCGCCCAGGCGCTGGCCGGCAAGCGGGTGCTGATCACCGGCGGCGGCACCGGCCTGGGCCGCGGGGTGGCCCGGCACCTGGTCGAACACGGCGCCCAGGTGCACCTGTGGGGACGCCGCGAGGCGGTGCTCGCCGAGGCCGCCGAGGAGGCCGCCGGCGACCGGCCCGGCAGCGTGCACTGGCAGACCGTCGACGTCCGCAAGGCCGACCTGGTGGACGCCGCGATGGAGTCGCTGTGGACCGAGCACGGCCCGCTCACCGGGCTGGTCAACAACGCAGCGGCCAACTTCATCGCACCGACCGAGACGTTGAGCTCCCGGGCGTTCGAGGCGGTCACCGGCACGGTCATGCACGGCACCTTCCACACCACCCAGGCGGCCGGGAAGCGCTGGATCCGGGACGGCCTGCCCGGCAGCGTGCTGTCCACGCTCACCACCTGGGTGTGGACCGGCTCGGCGTTCGTGGTGCCCTCGGCGATGGCCAAGGCCGCCGTGCACGCGATGACCATGTCGCTGGCCGTCGAGTGGGCCAAGCACGGCATCCGGCTCAACGCGCTGGCGCCCGGGCCCATCCCCACCGACTACGCCTGGGAGATGCTCAACCCCACCGAGAAGAGCTCGGTCGGGGCCACCCAGGTCGACCAGATCCCGGCCGGCCGCGCCGGCACCATGGCCGAGCTGGCACACCTGACGATGTTCCTGTTGTCCGATGCCTGCGACTACCTGACCGGGCAGACGATCGGCATGGACGGCGGCCAGATGCTGGCAGGCCCGGGCACGTTCGCCGGGCTGACGTCGCTGACCCCCCAGGACTGGGCCGACGTCCGCGAGCGCAGCCAGGCGGCCACTGCGGCCAGCAAGGCGGCCCGCTCGGTCTGAGCGCCCACCCCGGCAATGACCCCTTTCGGGAGATCGACGCGGGCGCTGCCCCCGGTCCACGCTGGTCCCGACCCAGTCGGGTGATCCAGATCACTCGGCGCGACGGACCAGGAGCGCGCGTGACCACAGGCCTGAACGAACTGGTGGGACCCGAGCGGACCCGGGCCCTGCACGAGGCCGGACTGTGGGGCGACACGACCCTGGTCGACCACATCGAGCAGTGGGCCGAGGCGGACCCCGAGCACGCCTACGTCTCCGACGGCACCTCGTCGTACTCCTACGGCCGGTTCCGTGACGACGCCTGGGCGCTGGCCCGCAGCTTCGTCGACCTGGGGGTGACCGCCGGTGACCGGGTCGTGGTCCAGCTGCCCAACTGGAACGAGTTCTTCCTGGTCTACGCGGCGTTGAGCCGCGTCGGGGCGATCACGATCCCGTGCGTGCACGTCTACCGGGCCGGCGAGGTCGGGTTCATCGTCCGCGACTCCGGTGCGGTCGGCCTGGTCACCGCCGGGGAGTTCCGCGGCTTCGACCACGCCGAGATGGCCCGCGCCGTGGCCGCCGAGAGCCCCGGGCTCCGGTTCCGGGTCGTCGTCCGGGGCACCGCGGCCGGGGCCCTGCCCCTGGAGGAACTGCTGTCCGGGTCCGACGCCGTCCTCCCGGACCCGACCCCGGCCGACGACCGGCACCTGGTGCTCTACAGCTCCGGCACCGAGGCCCAGCCCAAGGGCTGCCTGCACACCTGGAACACCAGCAGCTTCCTGCCCAAGCAGGCGGTCGTGGCCCTCGGCCTGACCCGCGACGACGTGGTCTTCATGCCCTCGCCGGTCACCCACGCCCTGGGCCTGACCCTCGGGGTCATGGCACCCACCATCGCCGGTGCCGCCGTCCACCTGATGGACGTGTTCGAACCCGCGGCAGCCATCCAGCGCATCACCGAGCACGGCTGCACCGGGACGGCCAGCCCGGCCGCGTTCATCCGGATGACCC
The DNA here is from genome assembly GCA_014218215.1 of Geodermatophilaceae bacterium NBWT11. NCBI lineage: Bacteria > Bacillati > Actinomycetota > Actinomycetes > Geodermatophilales > Geodermatophilaceae > Geodermatophilaceae bacterium NBWT11. The sequence continues at coordinate 4,166,703 of CP043652.1, read as the reverse complement.
TGGACGCCTTCGACCCCGCGGTGCACGACCTGTCCGGTCTGCGGTTCTGGTTGACCGCCGGCGCCCCGGTCCCCGCCGCGCTGGTCACCGAGTCGGCGGCGGCCTTCGACGGCTGCCGGGTGGTCAGCGCCTACGGCTCCAGCGAGGTCATGATGGCCACCGTCTGCCGCCCCGAGGACCCGATCGGGCGGGTGGCCACCTCCGACGGCTCACCGGTCCCCGGCGTCGAGCTGCGCATCGTCGACCCGGCCACCGAGGAGGAACAGCCCACCGGGCAGGACGGCGAGATCCGCTACCGCGGGCCGGGTCGGCTGCTGGAGTACTGGAACCGGCCCGACCTGACCGCCGCGGCCACCGACGGCGCGGGCTGGTGGCGCACCGGCGACCTTGGCCGGCTCGACGACGAGGGGTACCTGCGGGTGACCGGCCGGCTCAAGGACGTCATCATCCGCGGCGGCCACAACATCAGCGCCCGGCAGGTCGAGGAGGCGCTGCTGCAGCACCCGGCCGTCTCCGACGTCTCGGTCATCGGGCTGCCCGACGCCCGGCTCGGCGAGAAGGTGTGCGCCGTCCTGGTCACCCGCGACGGCTCGCAGCTCACCCTCGACGAGGTCCGGCACCACCTGGTGGACACGTGCCGTCTGGCGGTCTGGAAGACCCCGGAGCAGATCGAGTTCGTCACGGCGATGCCGGTGACCGCCACCGGCAAGACCCAGAAGTACGCGCTGCGCGCTGCCTACACCCCGGTCGCACCACAATGAGCTCCTACCGGTCGGTGTTCGCCCCCGGCCTGTTCACCGGCCAGACCGTCGTGGTCACCGGTGGCGGCAGCGGGATCGGTCGCTGCACCGCGCACGAGCTGGCCTCCCTCGGCGCCCACGTCGCCGTCGTCGGGCGCTCCCAGGACAAGCTCGACCGGGTGCACGCCGAGATCACCGAGGACGGCGGCAGCGTCTCCACGCACAGCTGCGACATCCGGGACGAGGCCGGCGTCATCGCGGTCGTCGACGCGGTGCTGGCCGAGCACGGCCGCATCGACGGGCTGGTCAACAACGCCGGCGGGCAGTACCGGGCCAAGCTCGCCGAGATCTCCACCAAGGGGTTCGAGGCCGTCGTGCGCAGCAACCTCACCGGTGGGTTCATCGTCATGCGCGAGGTCTTCAACCGGTCCATGTCCCAGCACGGCGGCTCGATCGTCAACATGATCGCCGACATCTGGCACGGCTGGCCCTACTTCTCGCACTCCGCGGCCGCCCGGGGCGGGATGCACACCCTGTCGGAGACCGCGGCCACCGAGTGGGCGGAGAAGGGGGTCCGGGTCAACTGCGTGGCGCCCGGCGCGATCGCCTCCAGCGGGCTGGACACCTACGAGGCCAAGGACCGGGAGTTCATCCGCACCGAGGTCGCGCCCGCCATCCCCCTGCAGCGCTTCGGCACCGAGGCCGAGGCCAGCGCCGCGATCGTCTACCTGCTGTCCCCGGCCGCCCGTTTCGTCACCGGCACCACGCTGCGGGTCGACGGCGGCGCCCCGAACGCCCGGCGGGGCTGGTGGGACCTGCAACCGGTCGACCACCCCGCGGTCTTCGACGGCTTCCACCGCTCCGAGGCACCCCGGATCCTCGCCGATCCCGCCCACTGACCCACCCACCCGCAGGAGAGCCCCCATGGCCAAGGTCGAGTACGACAAGCGCGGCCCCGTCGCGCACATCCGGCTGAACCGCCCCGAGGTCAAGAACGCCATCGACGTCGAGACCCACGAGCTGCTCGGCGACATCTGGCAGGACTTCGCCGACGACGACGACCTCCGGGTCGCCGTCCTCACCGGCACCGGTGACGCGTTCTGCGCCGGCGCCGACCTGAAGACCCACGTCCCCGAGTGGGACGGCGTGGGTCCGATGCTGGCCCGCAGCAAGCTGCCCGACGGGTTCGCCGGCGGGATCACCCGCGGCCGGCACCGGATCTACAAGCCGGTCGTCGCGGCCCTCAACGGCTGGGTCCTGGGTGGCGGCCTGGAGCTGGCGCTGGCCTGCGACATCCGGATCGCCTCCGAGCACGCCCGGTTCGGCTCCTTCGAGCTGCGCCGCGGCATGCACCCCGCCGACGGCGGCATCGTGCGGCTGGTGAACATCTGCGGCGCCGGGATCGCGCTGGAGATGGAGCTGACCGGGGAGCCGATCGACGCGCAGCGGGCGCTGCAGGTGAACATGGTCTCCCAGGTGGTGCCGCACGAGGACCTGATGACGGTCACCGACCAGGTCGTCGCCTCGATCCTGCGCAACGACCGGCGGGCCGTGGAGTCGGCCAAGGAGACCATCCTTGAGGTCATCGGCCGGCCGCTGGACGACCAGCTCAAGCTGGAGGCGCTGCTGGGCTACGCGATCTGCGGGGACAACCCGGCGATCCGCGAGCGGTCGGAGGCGTTCTTCGCCAAGACCGACGCCGGTCGGGCCGGCACCGCCCCGACCCCGCTGGTCGCCGCGGAGGACGCCCGGTGATCGACCACCGGCCGGTCTACGACGACGAGCACCGCGACTTCCGCCGGCAGGTCCGGCGCTTCCTGGCCGCCGAGGTGGCCCCGCACTTCGCCGACTGGGAGGCCGCGGAGATCGTCCCCCGCGACCTGTGGACCAAGGCCGGCGCGGCGAGCCTGCTGTGCCCGCAGCTGCCCGAGGAGTTCGGCGGCACCGGGGACTTCCGCTACAACGCCGTCGTGATCGAGGAGACCTCCTACGCCGGGTTCGCCGGGGTGGCCGGCAACTTCACCGCACACAGCGACGTCGCCGTCGGCTACGTGGAGGAGTACGCCCGCCCCGAGGTCCAGCAGGCCTGGCTGCCGAAGATGCTCTCCGGCGAGGCGGTGTGCTCCATCGCGATGAGCGAGCCCGCGGCCGGCAGCGACCTGCAGGGCCTGCAGACCCGGGCCGTCCGGGACGGTGACCACTGGGTGCTGAACGGGTCCAAGACCTTCATCTCCAACGGCCAGCACTGCGACGTCAGCGTCGTGGTCGCCCGCACCGACCCGGACGCCGGCTCCCGTGGCTTCAGCCTCTTCCTGGTCGAGGCCGACAGCCCCGGCTTCGTGCGGGGCCGCAACCTGGCCAAGATGGGTCACCACTGCTCGGACACCTCCGAGCTGTTCTTCTCCGACGTCCGGGTGCCTGCGGCGCACCTGCTCGGCGAGGAGGGGGGCGGGTTCGAGCTGATGATGCGTCAGCTCCCGCAGGAGCGGTTGATCATCGCCGTCGCCTCGCTGGCGGCCGCCCAGCGGGCCTTCGAGCTCACCGTCGAGCACGTCACCGGCCGCACCGCCTTCGGGACGACGGTCGGGGCGATGCAGCACACCCGGTTCACCCTGGCCGACCTGAAGGCGGACCTCGCCGTGGGCTGGGCGTTCGTCGACCAGTGCCTGGCGCAGAACCGCACCGGCGAGCTCACCGCGGAGAGCGCCTCCATCGCCAAGCTGTGGGTCACCGAGATGCAGGGCCGGCTCACCGACCGGTGCCTGCAGTTCTTCGGCGGCTACGGCTTCATGCAGGAGTACGAGATCAGCCGGGCGTTCACCGACGCCCGGATCCAGCGGATCTACGGCGGCTCCTCCGAGATCATGCGGGAGATCATCTCGAGGTCGTTCCGACCCGCACCGGCGCGCCCGGGTCCGGCACCCGGCCACTGACCAGGCCCCCCAGGTACCAGGCGGTCGCCTCGGCCCGGTTCGCCGCGCCGAGCTTGCGGAGGAGCCGTTTGACGTGGGACTTCACCGTGCCGGTGGTGATCACCAGCTGCTGGCCGATGCGTTCGTTGGTCGCCCCGGTGGCGATGAGCCGGAGCACGTCCCGCTCCCGGGCGGTGAGGTCGACGGCATCGGCGGTGGACACCTCGGGCACCGGGGCCGCCCCCGCTCGGTGGGCCCGGAGCTCCCGGGTGAGCACCGCCCGGTCCAGCACCGCGGACAGCCCACCGGCGAAGGACCGGAGCACGGCCTGGTCGTGCCGGAGGTCGGCCTCGCCGGCCGGTCCGTCGGGGCGGACGTCGGCGTGCAGCAGGGCCACCACCGAGCCCTGGACGACGACCGGTTCGACCACGTAGCTGCCGGCCACCGAGACGTCCCGCAGCAGGGTGTGCACCCGGGCGTCGGTCGACCGGATGAGCACGCTGCGGGCGGTGCGCACGACGTCGGCCTCGGGGAACCCGTGGGCGAGGTCGATGGTCGGGTGCTGCCCGACCCAGCTGGCGAAGGCCCGGGCCGGACGACCACCCGGACGGGCCCGGGTCGCCGACGGCACCCAGCTGCCACCCCGGACCTCGGAGGCCATCACCCGGTCGAGACCGCAGCGCAGCACGAGCTCGCGGCAGGCCTGCGCCAGCACCTCCTCGGCCCCCGGGGCGGACCGGAGGCCGAGCACCGCGTCGTCGGTGGCGTCCCGCCGGCGCAGCTCGCGGGCCCCCAGCTCGTCGTGCACCGCCAGCTGGACCCGGTGCAGCGCGGCCAGGCACCCGGCGAGCACGACGACGTCCGCGTGCGGGAGCTCGGTGGCCAGGGCGCGGTGCACGTCCCGGCGGACCCGCTCCAGCTGCTCGTCGGCCAGCACCAGCCGCCGACGCGGTGAGCCGGTGCCACGGGAGGCCAGCACCGCGGCCTGCGCGCGCGACACCACGGCGTCGACCTGTCCGGCCAGCGTCACAGCGAGGACCGGTAGCCGTACCGCGGGCTGCGGCTGTGCGCGAACTCGAAGACGCCGGTGCCCCGGACGCCGGCCCAGTCGAAGGCGGCCAGCCGGTCGGTCAGCGCGGAGTCCAGCGTGCGCGGGCCGACCGTGCCGTCGAGCGGGTACTCGTCGTGCTCGAGGTGGTCCCGGCCCACCGGGTGGCCGTGGCCCCCGCCGTACCCGGCGCCGGCCATGAAGCCACCATCGGCCGACCCGTCGGCGTCGACCAGCATCACCTCACCCGTCGCCGTGGTGACCCGCACCCGGCCCGAGCGCAGGTCGAGCAGGTCGTCGAAGACCAGGTCGTGCACGACGTCGGCGATCGGGTCCAGCCCGCCGTCCTCGTGCATGACGGCGCCCTCCAGCAGGATCCGGCCGTGGTCGCGGTCCTCCACTAGCAGGAAGCCGACCGACCGGTCCGGGAACTGCGCCTGGAACCACAGGTGCAGACCCTGACCGCCGCTCATGGTGCGCACGCCGCGGCTGCGATCACGCTGGCCGAACCACCCCGTGACGTCGTGCTCCCGGCCGTCGACGGTCACGGTGCCCTCGTACCGGCCGCTCTGGAACAGGTGCTCGAAGGACGACGCTGGACCGGCCCCGTTCGGCACCGCGACGTCGCCCGACCAGGCCGGGGTGCGGGCCCGCCAGACGAGGTCGAAGGCCACCCCGGTGGGGTTGTCGGCCAGGGTCAGCGCCCAGGTCGTCATCGGCTCGACCACCCGGAAGCCGAACGGGCCCACCCCGGACCCGTCCGTGGCCGACAGCTCGGTGGAGAACCGCAGGTTGCGCTGCCGGCCCCCGTGCACCAGGACGACGAACCCGTCGACCACGTCGGCCGGCGGGTACAGACCGCAGCCCACGAGGAGGGACAGGTCGGTGGAGTCCGGGGCGTGCAGGTTGAACACGAAGCGGTCGAAGAACCGGTCCGGCAGCCCGGTGGCAGTGGGGGCGACGAGGTCGTCGTGGAAGGTCACGGGTCCTCCTGGGGGGCCGGCAGCCCGGCGCTGGTGTGGGCGGCCCGCAGGAACGAGCGGACCAGCTGGGGGTCGCGGTAGTAGAGGTCACCGATGCCCTCGACCGCACGGCGGCGGCCGTACTCGTAGAGCACGGCGAGCTTCCAGTGCGCGAGCGTCTCGAACCAGGGCAGCGCGGTGAGGTCGGCGCCGGTGGCCTCCTGGTAGCGGCGGGCCAGCGCGACCCGGTCGGGCCAGCCGTCGCCGAGCATCGCCGTCCCCAGCTCCTGCGTGGGGGTGTGCGGCCGGCCGGCGACCGGGACCGAGGCCAGCAGGTAGCCCAGGTCGAACAGCGGGTCGCCCAGCGTGGCGAGCTCCCAGTCGAGCACCGCGGCGACCCGGGCCGGCGTCCCGGTGGAGAGCACGACGTTGCCCAGCCGGTAGTCGTTGTGCACGACGGTCGCCCCGGACTCAGCGGGCACGTGTGAAGCGAGCCAGTCCTGGACGGCGCGGAAGGCCACCGGCGGGCGGCCCTCGTCGTCGGCCACCAGCCGGGCCATCCGGTGCAGGTGCCGGCCGTTGAAGCCCTCGGGCCGGCCGAGCCCGGCCATCCCGGCCGCCTGCCAGTCGACGGCGTGCAGTGCGGCGAGGGTGTCGACCAGCGACTCCCCCGCCGCCCGGCGTTGAGCGGGGTCGGCCAGGGTGGGTGGCTCATCGGTGGTGACGACGTCCCCCTCGATCAGCTCCATCACGAAGCACGGCACGTCCAGCAGCTCCCCGGCCGCGGCCGTGATGAGCACCGCGGGCACCGGCACCCCGGAGCCGACCAGGCCCCGCAGGAACGCCGCCTCGCGGAGCACGTCGTGCGCGCCGGGCGGTACCGGAGGTGGCGGCGGACGGCGGAGCACGAAGGACGCCGTGCCGTCGGTGAGCCGGTAGGTCAGGTTGGAGTGGCCGTCGCCGATCCGCTCGGGGGCCCGGAGGTCCCCGTGCACCAGCCCCCGGCCACGGAGCTCCGCCTGAAGCTGCGCCAGCGCCGCGGCCGGCACGTCGGTGGTCACGAGCTCAGGACCCGGTGAAGCGCGGCGGCCGGCGCTCCGTGAACGCGGTCAGCGCCTCGGCCATGTCCGCGGTCTGGGCCAGCAGTGCCTGGCCGCGGTTCTCCAGCTCCAGGGCTGCGGTGTAGGAGCCGACCTCCTGGTTGCGCTGGATCGACCGCTTGGACATCCGCACCCCGCCCGGGGAGTTGCCGGCGATCTGCCGGGCGGTGGCCAGGGCGTCGTCCAGCACGTCCTCGGTGGAGACCCGGTTGACCAGCCCGATCGCTGCAGCCTCGGCGGCCCGGACCAGCCGGCCGGTGTAGCCGATCTCGGCGGCGAGTCCGGTGCCGATCAGCCGGGTGAGGTGGAAGGAGGTGCCGAGCTCGCCGATGGACAACCCGACCCGGACGAACGCGGTGCTGAACACCGCGTCCGGCGAGGCGAGGCGGATGTCGGCGGCCAGGGCCAGGGAGAGCCCGCCGCCGGTGGCCGGGCCGCGGACGGCGGCGATCACCGGGAAGGGCAGGTGCCGCAGCAGGGACATCCCGGTGGCGGCGGTCTCCTGGAAGGTGAGGAACTCCAGGAGCCCCATGGTGGTGATGACCTCGACCTCGTCCAGGTCGAAGCCGGCGCAGAAGGCGCGGTCGCCCGCCCCGGTGACCACCAACGCCCGCAGGCTGGTGTCCCGAAGCACCCGTGCCACGGTCACGTACTCGCTGAACATCGCGACCGTCTGGGAGTTCATCCTGTCCGGCCGGTCGATCCGCAGCACCCCGATGGCCCCCGTGGGCTCGTCGAGCACCTCCAGGGACAGCGTCTCCAGCAGCGGCGCGGGGCGCGGCGGGCCCTGGCGCATCGGCAGCAGCACGGTCATCGGCCGGTGAACACCGGCGGGCGGCGCTCCTTGAAAGCGGCCAGCGCCTCGGGCATGTCCGACCCCCGGGTGAGCAGAGCCTGGCCGCGGTTCTCCAGCTCCAGCGCGGCCGCGAACGAGCCGACCTCGAGGTTGGCTTGCAGCGCCCGCTTGGACAGCCGCACGCCACCGGGTGAGTTCGCGACCATGGCGGTGGCCAGCGCGACCGCCTCCTCGAGCAGCGTCTCGGCGGGCACCACCCGGTTGAGCAGCCCCATCCGGGCGCTCTCCTCGGCGTCGACCGACCGGCCGGTGAAGCAGATGTCGCTGGTGCGGGCCGGGCCGATCAGCCGGGTCAGCAACCAGGAGGCCCCGAGGTCGCCGGCGGACAGGCCGATCCGGACGAACGAGGCGGTGAAGACCGCGGTGGGCGACCCCAGCCGCAGGTCGGCGGCGAGGGCCAGCGACATGCCGCCGCCGGCGGCCGGTCCGTTCACCGCGGCGATCACCGGGGCCCGCATGCTGCGGACCGCCAGCAGCGCGCGGGCCGCGCGCTCCTGCTGGTCGAGCATGCCCAGCGCGCCCAGCGTCGGGAGCTCCTCGGCGTCGGCCAGGTCGTAGCCGGAGCAGAAGCCCTTCCCGGCGCCGGTGAGCACGACCACGCGGCACCCGTCGTCGGCGTCCAGCGTGTGCGACACGTGCTCGAGCTCATCGAACATCGTGTTGGTCATGGCGTTGTACCGGCCGGGCCGGTTCAGCGTCAGCACCACGACGCCGGGGGCCGGGCGGTCCAGCAGCAGGGTCTCGTACGGGGTGTCGACCACGTCGTCCTCACTCATCGGAGACTCCTCATCGGAACTCTGGCTTGCGCTTGCCGACGAAGGCGGCGATGCCCTCGGCGGCCTCGCCGTCGGTGAACAGGCCCTGCTCCTGGGCCACCTCGAACTCGGCGCCCTCGGCCAGCGGCAGGTCGTCGGCGGCGTCGACGGCGCGGACGACGGCGAGCTGCGCGGGCAGCGAGGCCCGGGACAGCTCGGCGGCCAGCGCGAGGGCGGCGGTGAGCGCGTCGCCGTCGGTGAGCCGGTCGACCAGCCCGATGGCGAGCGCCTCGTCGGCGGGCACCTGGCGACCGGTCAGCATGATGTCCAGAGCTCGTCCTCGGCCGACCAGGCGGGGCAGCCGCTGGGTGCCGCCGGCGCCGGGGATCAGCCCGATGGCCACCTCGGGCAGGCCGAACCGGGCCGCGGGGCCGGCGACCCGCAGGGTGCAGGCCATCGCCAGCTCGAGTCCGCCGCCGAGAGCCATCCCGTCGACCGCGGCCACGGTGAGGAACCCGGCCGCTGCGATCCGGTCGTTGGCCGCCCGCATCAGCGCGCCGTAGGCCAGGAAGGACTCGGCGTCGATCGTGGCGAGGTGCTTGATGTCGGCGCCGGCGGCGAAGAAGCCGGGCAGCGTCGAGGAGATCACCAGCACCCGGACGTCACCGGCGGCCTCCGCGGCGTCCAGCGCTGCGTGCAGCCCGTCCAGCAGCTCGGGGGCCAGCGCGTTGGCCGGCGGCCGCTGCAGCACCACCGACCAGACACCTGGCGCCGACGTGCTCCAGCCGACCACCCCGGCGTCGCTCATCCGGCCATGGTCAGGCCGCCGCTGACCGACAGGGTCTGGCCGGTGACGAACCCGGCGCCGTCGGAGAGGAAGAACGCCACGGCGGGTCCGATGTCGGCCGGGGTGCCCAGCCGCTTCATCGGCACGCCGCGGGTCATCCCGGCGATGACCTTCTCGGCGTCGCCGGCGTTGGCCGCGAAAGACCGCAGCGCGGGGGTGTCGGTGGGCCCGGGGCACACGGCGTTCACGGTGACCCCGGAGCCGGCGACCTCCCGGGCCAGGGTCTTGCCGAAGCCGATGATGCCGGCCTTGGCGCCGGAGTAGACGGCCTCCAGGGACGACCCGACCCGGCCGGCGTCGGAGCTGATGTTCACGACCCGGCCGAAGCGGCGCTCGACCATGCCGGGGACGACGGCCTGGCTGACCCGCAGCGCGCCCTTGAAGTTCAGGTCGAGGATCTTGTCCCAGAAGTCCTCGGTGGTGTCCAGGAACGGCATGAAGTCGTCCCAGCCCGCGTTGTTGACCAGGCACTCCACCGGGCCCAGCCGGCTCTCCACGTCGGCGACCGCGGACCGCACCGCGGCGGTGTCGGTGACGTCCATGGCCACCGCGACGGCTGTTCCGCCGGCTGCCTCCAGCTCCGTAGCGGTCTGGGTGGCGACGTCGAGGGCGCGGTCGGCGATCGCGACCTGGAAGCCCTGCTCGGCCAGCGTGGTGGCGATGCCCCGGCCGATGCCCTGGGCACCTCCGGTGACCAGTGCGACGCGGTTGCTCATGGGCGTTCCTCTCGGGGAGCCACGACGACGTCGTCGTGGGGTGGGCGGGGCGTCATCGACGCACCGTCAGGCTGCGGGTGAGGTCCTCGTGGTGTTCGGGCGCGGCCACGCCGACGAGCCGACGGGCCCGCTCGGCGACGGTGCAGCCGGTCAGGTGTGCGGTGCCGTGCTCGGTGACGACGGCGTCGACGTCGACCCGGCCGGTGCTGACCACCGCTGAGTCCAGCTGGGCCCGGATGGTCGAGGCCCCGCCGGACGTCGAACGCAACGCGATCACCGAGCGCGCACCGGTGAGGCTGGCCGCCCGGCTGAAGTCGACCTGTCCGCCGACGGCGCCGACGTGCACACCACGCCGGACCTCGGCGCCGACCTGGCCGAGCAGGTCGACCTCGATCGCCGAGTTGACCGCGACCAGTGAGCGCAGCCGGGACAGCACGGCCGGGTCGTGGGTGTAGCTGGCGGCCCGGAAGCGCACCGGGTGGTCGGCGAGGCGTCGGTACAGGGCTGCCGAGCCGAGCGCGGCGCCGGTGACGACCAGGCCGGGGTCGATCTCCTTGCGGGCGCCGGTGACCACGCCGCGCTCGACCAGGTCCAGCACGCCGTCGGTGATCATGCCGCTGTGCACGCCGAGGTCGCGGTGCCCGGCCAGTGCCTCGAGCACGGCGTTGGGGAGGGACCCGACGCCCAGCTGCAGGGTGTCGCCGTCCTCGACGAGCGCGGCGACGTGTGCGGCGATCTGGCGTTCGACGTCGTCGGGGGCCCGGACCGGCGCATCGCGCAGCGGTCGGTCGGTGCGGACCACGGCGGCGAAGGCACTCAGCGGCAGCCGCGCGGTGCCCTCGGTGGCCGGCATCTGCGCGTTGACCTCGGCGACGAGGGTGCGGGTGTGCGCGATCGCGTCGGCGACGTACTCGACCCCGATGCCGAGGGAGACCGTGCCGTCGGCGTCGGGCGGGGAGACCTGCAGCAGGCCGACGTCGTGCGGCAACGCGCCGCTGGCGAACAGCCGGGGCAGCGCCGAGTAGTGGCAGGGCACGACCTCCAGCCGGCCCGAGGCGGCCAGGCCGCGCAGCTCGCCGAGCCCGCCGTAGGACAGCACGGTCAGCTCGGGCGGCGGGTCGGCCAGCCGCGGGTTCCAGGTCAGGCCGCTGAAGGCGCGCAGCGGGCCGATCGCACCGACCTGGTCCAGCAGTGCGTCGACCAGCGGTTCGGGTTCGGCGGGGCCCTGGCCCCACCAGACGCCGTCGCCGGGCCGGAGCAGGGCGGCGAGGTCGATCAACCGTCGACCCGCTGCACGAGGGTGGCGGTGCCCAGACCCCCGCCGCAGCACATCGTGACCAGTCCGAGCTCGACGTCGCGGCGCTCCATCTCGGCCAGCACGGTGGCGAACAACCGGGCGCCGGTGGCCCCGACCGGGTGCCCCAGGGCGATCGCGCCGCCGTTGACGTTGACCCGGTCCATGTCGGGCCGGAGCTCCTGCTCGAAGGCCAGCACGACCGAGCTGAACGCCTCGTTGACCTCGATCAGGTCGATGTCGCCGATCAAGAGGCCGTTGCGCTCGAGCAGCTTGCGGGTGGCCGGGATGGGTCCGGTCAGCATGATGACCGGGTCGACCCCGACGGTGGTCTGGTCGAGCACCCGGGCCCGGGCCCGGAGGCCGTGCTCGGTGACGGCGTCCCGGGAGGCCACGATGACGCCGGCAGCACCGTCGCAGATCGGGGACGACGTACCGGCGGTGACCCGCCCGTTCTCGGCACGGAAGACGGTGCGCAGCCCGGCCAGGGACTCCATCGAGGTGCCCGGGCGCAGCGTCTGGTCGCCGACCCGCAGCTCGCCGTCGCGCTCCGTCGGGATCATCTCCCGGTCGAAGCGCCCGGCGGCCAGGGCCTCGGCGGCCAGCGCGTGCGACCGGACGGCGAAGGCGTCCATCGCCGTGCGGCTGATGTCCCAGCGCTCGGCGATGAGCTCGGCGCTCTCGCCCTGGGTGACGAAGTCGTAGCGCTCGCGCAGCTGAGGCGGCCAGGGGTCGCCGTAGGTCTCGGAGATGACGCCGGTGGCGGTCATCGGCACGTGTCCCATGTGCTCGACCCCCCCGGCCAGCACCAGGTCGTGGGTGCCGGAGGAGACCAACGCAGCGGCCATCTCCACCGCGGTCTGGGCCGACCCGCACCGGCGGTCCAACACCGTGGCCGGGACCTCGGCCGGGTAGCCGGCCTGCAGCCAGGCATTGCGGGCGATGTTGCGGGACTGCTCCCCGAACGGTGCGGTGCAGCCGACGACGAGGTCGTCGATCAGCTCGGGCGCCAGCCCGGTGGCCTGCAGCAGGGCGGTGTAGACCGTGCCCAGCAGCTCGTTGGGGTGGGTGTCGCGGAACCAGCCCTTCTCGGGGTGCGAGCGACCCATCGGGGTGCGCAGGGCCTCGACCAGGAGCGCCTCGCGGCCGTGCGCGGCGAAGGGCCCGGTGGTGCGCGCCATCAGATGACCGTCCCGCCGTCGACGGGCAGGACCTGCCCCGTGATGTAGCCGGCCGCGTCGGAGGCGAAGAAGACGAACGCACCGGCGATCTCGTCGGGCTCGGCCCACCGTCCCAGCGGGATGCGGGCCAGGGTCACCGCGGCCAGCTTCTCGTTGCTGCGGATGTTCTCGGTCATCGCGGTGGCGGCCAGCGGCGCCACCGCGTTGACGGTGATCTGCCGGCGGGCGAGCTCCTTGGCCAGCGACTTCGTCATGCCGACGATCGCGGACTTGGCGGCGGAGTAGTTGACCTGCCCGATGGTGCCCACCAGCCCGGCCGCCGACGTCACGTTGAGCACCCGCCCGGTGCCGTCCTCGGCCAGGTGCGGCAGCGCGGCCTGGGTGACGGTGAAGGTGCCACCGACGTGCACGTCGAGGACGAACCGGAACTGGTCGGCGGTCATCTTGTGGAACATCGCCGGGGCGATCGCACCGGCGTTGTTGACCAGCACGTGCAGCGTCCCACCGGTCAGCGCGGCGGCCTGCGCGACGACCTCGGCGGCCCGGTCGGCGTCGCGCACGTCCAGGGCGGCGGAGTCCGCCGTCCCGCCGGCCCCGACGATCTCCTCCGCCACGGCAGCGGCAGCGTCGCCGTCCAGGTCGGAGACCAGGACGGCGGCTCCGGCGGCGGCGTATGCCCGGGCGACCGAAGCGCCGATGCCGGCCCCGGCTCCGGTGACCAGGGCCGAGCGCCCTGCCAGGGAGAACATCAGTAGCTCCGGGGCAGGCCGAGCACGTGCGAGCCCAGGAAGTTGAGCACCATCTCCTGGCTCAGCGGCGCGATCTTGAGCAGCCGGGCCTCCCGGAAGTAGCGGCCCACGTGGTACTCCTCGGAGTAGCCCATCCCGCCGTGGGTCTGCAGCGCACGGTCGGCGGCCTCGAAGCCGGCGTCGGCGCACAGGTACTTGGCGGTGTTGGCCTCCCGGGCGCACGGCAGGCCCTGGTCGTAGAGCCAGGAGGCCTTGCGCAGCACCAGCTCGGCTGCGTCCAGGCGTGCCAGGGAGTCCGCCAGCGGGAACTGGATCCCCTGGTTCATCCCGATCGGGCGGCCGAACACCTCGCGCTCGTTGCCGTAGCGGACCGCCCGGTCCAGGGCGACCCGGCCGAGCCCCAGGGCCTCGGCAGCGACCAGCATCCGCTCAGGGTTCAGCCCGTCGAGGATGTAGGAGAACCCCTTGCCCTCCTCGCCGATCCGGTGCTCCTCGGGGATCCGCAGGTCGTCGATGAAGAGCTCGTTGGAGCTGACGGCGTTGCGGCCGATCTTCTTGATCGGCCGGACGTCGACGTGCGCTCGGTCCAAGTCGGTGAAGAACAGGGTGAGGCCGTCGGTCTTGCGCGGGGAGTCCTCGAACTTGGCCGTCCGGGTGAGCAGCAGGATCTTCTCGGACTCCATGGCCTTGGAGATCCACACCTTGCGGCCGTTGACCACGTAGTCCGAGCCGTCGCGCTTGGCGAACGTGGTGATCTTCGTGGTGTCCAGGCCGGCGCCGGGCTCGGTGACGCCGAAGCAGACGTGCAGGTCGCCGTTGACGATGCGCGGCAGGTTCTCCTGCTTCATCTCCTCCGACCCGTGCACGATCACCGGGTGCATGCCGAAGATCGACATGTGGATCGCGCTGGCGGCGTTCATCCCGCCACCGGAGGCCGCGACGCCCTCCAGCAGCAGGGTGGCCTCGGTGATCCCCATGCCGTGACCGCCGTAGGCCTCCGGCGTGGTCATGCCCAGCCAGCCGCCCGAGGCGAAGGCCTCGTAGAACTCGGTGGGGAAGTCGTGCGCCTGGTCCTTCTCCATCCAGTACGTGTCGTCGAACTGCGCAGCCAGTTCCGTCACGGCCTTGCGGATCGTCGTCTGGTCCTCGGTGAGGTCGAAGTCCATGGGGAACCCTCCTGCGCTCGACTGCCGACCCGCCGAAGTTAGCATTGGTCAGACCGAATGACTAGGCCAGCTGGAGCTGGTCCGCCAGCCGCTCGCGCCACCGGTCGGAGGAGCCGAACAGCTGCTCGGTGAGCCGTGCGCGCTTGCCGTACAGGTGCAGGTCGTGCTCCCACGTGTAGCCGATCGCGCCGTGCACGGTGAGCGCGCTCTCCGCCGTCCGCACCGCCTCGGCGGTCACCTGCGACGTGACCGCCGCTGCCACGCGGGCGGCGTCGGGGCCACCGGCCTCGACCACGGCTGCGGCGACGGGCACCACCGACCGGGCCGCCTCCACCCCCACCAGGATCGTCGCGGCGGCGTGCTTGACCGCCTGGAACGAGGCGATCGGCTTCCCGAACTGGTGCCGCTGCTTGCTGTACTCCACGGTCAGCTCGAGCATCCGGGCCGAGACCCCCAGCGCGTCGGCGGCCAGCAGCACGGCGGCCCGCACCGAGGCCCGGCCCAGCACGAGGTCGGCGTCGACGGCCAGCACCACCCCGGCGGCACCGTCGAGGTGGACGTCACCGATCGCGCGGGAGCGGTCCAGCGGCCGGCGGGCGACGACGCGCACGGCCTCGCCGTGGGCGTCCACGAGCACCAGCCGGCGCCCCTCGGCGTCTGCGACCGGGACCACCAGCCAGCGCACCCGGTCGGCCCCCAGCACCCGGGGCACCACGCCGGTGACGACGCCGTCGGCCCACGGGAGCCCCGCCGTCTCCTCCGGCACCACCTCGGCCGGGACGACGAGCGCCGCACCGGCGCCCTCCAGCGCGGCCTGCGACTCGGCCCGCCCGGCGAGGGCCGGCAGGGCGAGCACCGTGGCCAGCCAGTGCGACGACGGCGCGCAGGCCCGGGCCAGCTCCTCGGCGGTCACGGCGAGCTCGGCGAGCCCGCCACCCTGTCCTCCGAGCTCCTCGGCGACCCCCACCCCGGACCACCCGTCGGTCACGAACCGCTGCTCGAACGGCGACGGGTCGTGCGCGTCGTACCACCCGCGCGCGGCCTCCAGGGAGGCCGCGTCGGCCAACCAGGAACGCAGCGCGCTGCCGTAGTCCAGCAGCTCTTCCGACATCGACCACAGCACTGTGTCGTCTCCCTCAAACCGGTCGGTGGGTACGGGACGGGACCGGCGCACACCTATGCTCACGGTCTGACCAAAGACCGGAGAGGTGGGTGCCGCCATGGTGGAACCGACGAGCACGGGCCCCGCACTGCGCAGCTCGGTGCAGCTGACCCCGATCCAGGTCCCGAAGGCCTCCGACGTGCTCGCCCACGACCTGCGCGAGCGGATCCTGCGCTCGGAGTACCCGGAGGGCACCGCCCTGCCCCCCGAGCGTGAGCTGGTCACCCAGACCCACATGAGCCGCACGACGGTGCGCGAGGCGTTGCGCATCCTCGAGGTGCAGGGGCTGGTGCGGATCAAGACCGGTCGCAGCGGTGGGGCCTTCGTGCAGCGCCCTGGCCAGGAGTCGGTGGCCAGCACCGTGGACCTGCTCATCCGCGGGCAGCACATCCGGATGGTCGCCCTGCTGGAGACCCGCGAGGGCATCGAACCGGTCTGCGCCCAGCTCGCCGCCAAGTACCGCACCGAGGAGGACCTGGACCGCCTCGAGGCGGCCAACGCCGCCATCTCGGTGGACACCGGCTCGCTGGAGGACTTCCTGCAGGCCAACGTCGACTGGCACGTCGCGGTCGCGCAGGCCAGCCACAACGAGCTGCTGACCGGCTTCATGCTCGCGCTGTCCCGGGCGATCTACGCCTCGACGGACAACAAGGGCTTCATCGACGCCGAGGTCCGCGGGCACACGGTGCACGCGCACCGCACGATCACCCAGGCCATCCGCGACCGCGACCCCGAGGCCGCCGTCCGCCGGATGAACCGGCACGTGCACGCCTACGCCGAAGCCGTGCTCGAGGTGGAGGACCGCACCGAGATCGACGTGCCCTGACCGGTTCGTCACGAGCGCGGCATCCCGAGGATCCGCTCGGCCACGATGTTGCGCTGGATGAAGGTCGACCCGCCGGCGATGGCGGTGCCCCGGGCCTGGTTGGCCAGCCGCAGCCAGCGCCGGGCCGGCGCCTCCTCCTCGTCGAGCTCCCACTGGTCGGCCAGCGGCTCCAGCGACAACCGGAAGTCGGCGAGGTCCTCGACGAGGGGGCAGAAGTACAGCTTGCCGATGGAGGTGACCGGGCCGGGGGGCTCGCCGGCCACGGTCGCGGCGACGACCCGCTGACCGATCGTGCGGTGCACGTAGGCCCGGGCCCACAGGTCGGCGACGTGTGCCCGGACGTCGGGCCGCTCCCCCAGCGGTCGGCCGTCTGCACCGGTCATCGTGCGGACGTCGTCGATGACGTCTTGGACGGCCTTGGTGGTGTTGACCCGTCCGGTGGCGATGGCCACCCGCTCGAAGGCCAGCGTGGTCATGGCCACGGACCAGCCGCCGTCCACCTCGCCGACGACGGCCCCGTCGGGCAGGAAGACGTCGTCCAGGAAGACCTCGTTGAACTCGGCCTCACCGAGCTGGTGCCGCAGCGGCCGGATGGTGACGCCCGGGGTGTCCATCGGCAGCAGGAAGTACGTGATGCCGCGGTGCCGCTCCCCTCCCCCGGTGCGGGCGAGCAGGATCGCGTGTGCGGCGACCTGCGCGCGGCTGGTCCAGATCTTCTGGCCGGTGATCCGCCAGCCGCCGTCGGCTCGCTCCGCGCGGGTGCGCAGCGATGCCAGGTCCGACCCCGAGTCGGGCTCGGAGAACAGCTGGCACCAGATCTCGCTGCCGTCCAGGATCGGCCGCAGGTACCGCTGCTTCTGCTCGGGCGTGCCCAGGTGCGCGATGGTCGGGCCGGCGAAGTCCTCACCGATGGTGTTCAGCCGCTCGGGGGCACCCACGAGGTCGCACTCCTCGGTGAACACCGCGCGCAGGCCCTCGTCGAGCCCCTGGCCGCCGTACTCGACGGGCCAGGTGAGCCCGGCCAGGTCGGCGTCGACCAGCATCCGCTGCCACTGCCGCCAGAACGGCGCCTTCTGCGCCAGGTCGGCGGGCTCGGGCCAGGGCAGCTGTGTCAGCTGCTCGGCCAGGAACGCCTGCACCCGGGCCCGGAACTCCGCCTCGACCGGTGTGTCCTGGAGTTCCACGTCCCCACCCCTCGCCGTCCTGCAATTGGTCAGACCATACGCATCGAGATCGCGGGCTGACAACCGTCAGCGGCCGCGCCACTCCGGCGGCCGCTTCTCCCGCAGGGCGGTGACCCCCTCCACGACGTCCTCGGTGGTCAACGCGAGGGCCAACTGGCCCTGCAGGTGGGCCAGCGCGCCGTCCAACGGCAGGTCCTGGGTGGCCGCCAGCGCCTCCTTGCCCAGCCGCATCAGCAGGGGCGACCGCGAGGCGATGTGTCCGACCCAGGCGTCCAGCTCGGCGTCGAAGTCCTCGACCGGCCACACGGCGTTGACCACGTGCAGGTCCTGCGCCTGCTCGGCGGTCATCAGCCGACCGGTCATCATCAGCTCGTTGGCCTTCGCCCGAGGCACGCTGCGGTAGATCAGCGCGGAGATCATGAACGGGAAGACGCCCACGTTGATCTCGGGGCACCCCATCTGCACCCCGGCGCGGGCGACCACCATGTCGCAGGCCAGGGCCAGGCCGAAGGCGCCGGCCAACAGGTCGCCGTCCGCGGCGCACACCACGGGCTTGCCGAGGTCGCGCAGCAGCCGGAACACCCGAGGGAAGCGGTCCAGCCCGGCGTACTTGTCGATCGGCGTCCGGGTGCTGGAGAACGCCTTGAGGTCTCCCCCGCTGGAGAACACCCGGGTGCCCGTCGAGGCCAGCACGACCACCCGGACGGCGGGGTCGCGGCGCGCCTCCTCCAACCGGGCGAGCAGCTGGTCGAGCAGGGCATCGGTGAGCGCGTTGCGGGTGGCGGGGTCGTCGAGCACCACCCGGGCCACGCCCCGATCGTCGACGACGTACTGGACGAGGGTGTCGGACACGGTTCTCCTCTGCTCGGCCTATGGCCAGACCTTTCGCTTACGCGACCGATCGTGACATGCTCCCGGCGCACTGGCCCCCCAGCGACGTGAGGACCGATCCATGCACATGCCCAGCGTGAGCGACCGCTACGACGACACCCAGATCGCGGAGCACCGCGCCGCCGGGTTCTGGACCGACGACACCTTCACGGACGTCCTCGCGCAGCAGGTCGCCGCCCGTGGGTCCGCCACCTTCGTCACCGACGGCACCGTCTCCCTGACCTACGCCGAGCTGGACGAGGCCGCCCTCCGGGTGGCTGCCGGGCTCCGTCGGCGGGGGGTCGGTCCCGGTGACCGGGTCGCCGTCCAGCTGCCGAACTGGGCGGAGTTCGTCGTCGTCGCGGCGGCGCTGAGCCGGATCGGGGCGGTGATGGTGCCGATCATGACGATCTACCGCGGCGACGAGGTGGGCCACGTGCTGGCCGACGCCGAGGTCAGCGCCGTCGTCACCCCCGGGACGTTCCGGGGCTTCGACCACCTCGGGATGATCACCGAGCTCGCTGCGTCGAGCCCCGGTCTGCACACCGTCGTCGTGGTCCGGGGCGACACCCCGTCCGGTGGGGACCTCGTCGTGTCCCTCGAGGACGTCACCGTCGCCGGCGACCCGGCCGCGCTGGCCGAGGAGGTCGGCCCGGGGGTCGGCCCGGACGACCCGTACGTCGTCGTCTACACCTCGGGCACGACCGCCCGCCCCAAGGGCTGCGTGCACACGTTCAACACCTACTGCTCCGGGGCCCGCCAGCTCGTCATCGGCTTCGGGTACACCGCCGACGACGTGCAGTTCGGCCCGTCACCGGTCACCCACACGACCGGCCTGGTGACCAGCGTCCTGCTGCCCCTGCTCGTCGGCGCCGGCACGCACCTGATGGCCGACTGGGAGCCCAACCGCGGACTGGAGGAGATCGCCCGCTTCGGTTGCACCGTGTCGGTCACCGCGACCACGTTCCTGCAGATGCTGGTGGCCGCCTACGACCCCCAGGTGCACGACGCCTCGTCCCTGCGGGCCTGGGTGTGCGCTGGGTCCCCCATCCCGAGCGCCGTGGTCGAACGGGCCGTCGCCGCCCTGCCCGACATGCGCGTGCTCAGCCTGTACGGCCGCAGCGAGAACCTGTGCACCACGACCTGCACCGTCGACGACGCGCCGGAACGGTCACTGACTTCCGACGGCTCCGCGGTGCCCGGCAGCTCGATCCAGGTCGTGGACGGCGGGGTGCCGAGGTCCCGGTGGGCGACGAGGGCGACATCGCCTTCCTCGGCCCCAGCCACATGCTGGGCTACCTCCACCAGCCCGAGGAGACCACCGCCCTCTACACCCCGGCCGGCTACTCGCGGTCCGGTGACCTGGGCCGGATGGACGCCGACGGCTTCGTCCGGGTCACCGGGCGCACGAAGGACATCATCATCCGCGGCGGGATGAACATCAGCGTCCGCGAGATCGAGGACCTGCTGTCGGCGCACCCGGGTGTCCGGGCGGCCGCGGCGGTGGGCATGCCCGACGAGCGGATGGGCGAGCGGGTGTGCTGCTACGTCGTCCCGACCGACCCGGCCGATCCGCCGTCCCTGGAGACGCTCAAGCAGTACCTGCTCGACCGCGACGTGGCCGTGCAGAAGGCACCGGAGCGTCTCGAGCTGCTGGACGCCCTGCCCACGACGGCGACCGGCAAGATCCAGAAGCACCTGCTGCGTCGGGACATCGCGGCCAAGCTCGAGGCCGCGTCGGTGCCGTCCTGAGCGGCCCGCCCAGCCTCAGCCACGAGGGGCATGGCGGGTCACCGTGGCCATGGTGCACACCCGCCCGGCGGCGTTGCGGCCCACGACCCGCACCATCCCCAGCGTGCGCCCCCGGTGCACCAGCTCGGACCCGAAGGTCGTCTCCGCGGAGACGCTGAGCGGCCGCAGGTAGACGATGTGCACCGACGAGGTGACGAAGGACGGGTCGCCGAGCACGGCGCCGGCCACCAGTTCCGAGGCCAGCAGCGAGATCCCGCCGTGCAGGTTCCCCGCCGGGTTCGCCAGGTCGGTCGACCCCGGGAGCACCAGCTCGCCGTCCTCGCCGTGCCGGTGCAGTCGGCCGCCGATGGCCGCGAGCGCGTCGCGGTCCGGGTCATCCGCAGCCGCCGGCACGGGGACGGCGGCGGCGACGGCGCTGGGGTCCCCGGGGACGAACCGCTGCCGCTGGGTGGCCACCGCCACGCTCCGTCCCTCCCCGTCGCGCACCTCGCCACGGGCCAGACCGCCGGAGGAGTCCCGGCCGACGACCCGACCGGCGACGGTGAGCACCGCCCCGTCACCGGGGACGTCCGCGACCAGTTCGACGGTGATCTCGGTGCTCACCGACCACGAGCCCGCCGGGCGGGACATCAGCACGCAGGAGCCGAGGACGTCGTCGACCACGACCCCCAGCGAGCCGGCGCAGGGGCTGCCGTCCGGCGTCGTCGTCCACCGGCCGGTGCGCATCGAGCCGCGGAACTCGTCGGCATGCTGCGTCACGACACCCACGCCCAGGAGGTGTTCGGGCCCGCCGCGCACCAGCGAGACGGAGGTGCCAGACGGGGGCGGCCTCACGCGGTCGCCGCGTCCCGTTCCGCCACCAGATCGGCGAAGGCCAGGATGGCCTGGCACTGCTTGTAGGACGCGTCGTCCTGCATCTTCCCGTCGACCATCGACGCACCGGTCCCGTCGGCCAGGGTCTCCACGACCCGGCGGGCCCAGGCGACCTGGTCGGCGTCGGGGGTGAAGACGGTGCGAGCGACCTCGATCTGGACCGGGTGCAGGCTCCAGGCACCGATGCAGCCCATCACGTAGGCGTTGCGGAACTGGTCCTCGCAGGCCACCACGTCGGCGATGTCGCCGAAGGGCCCGTAGTAGGGGTGGATGCCGGCCATCCGGCAGGCGTCGACCATCCGGGCGATCGTGTAGTGCCAGAGGTCCTGCTGCGCGGTGGCCCGCCGGCCGTGCACGTCACCGTCGACGGCGTCGGTGCGCACCAGGTAGCCGGGATGCCCCCCACCGACCGCCGTGGTCTTCATCTGCCGGTCGGCGGCCAGGTCGGCCGGGCCCAGTGAGACGCCCTGCAGCCGGGGGCTCGCGATGCAGATCTCCTCGACGTTGGCCACACCCCGTGCCGTCTCCAGGATGGCGTGCACCAGCACCGGGCGCGTGAGGCCCGCCTTGGCCTCCAGCTGGGCGATCAGCCGGTCGACGAACTGGATGTCCTCGGGCCCCTCCACCTTGGGGATCATCAGCACGTCGATCCGGTCACCCACCTCGGTCACCAGCCGGGTGACGTCATCGAGGAACCAGGGTGAGTTCAGGGCGTTGACCCGCGACCACAGGGCCGTCGTCCCGAGGTCGGCGGTGCGGGCGAACTGGACCAGGCCCTCGCGGGCCGCCTCCTTCCGGGAGGCCTGGACGGCGTCCTCGAGGTTGCCCAGGAGCACGTCGACCCGCGGGGCGAGGCCGGGCAGCTTGGCGACCATCTTCTCGTTCGAGGGGTCGAAGAAGTGGATCATCCGGGAGGCGACCGGGGGGATGGTCCGCAGCGGCGCGGGGGCGCCGACGGCGAGGGGCTGGAAGAAGTCACGGGGGCTGCGCACGGGGTCGGTTCTCCACGTCGTCGGGGGCTCGTCGTGGTTGTATCCAAACGCTGTTCGTATTTCTTGTCGAGCTGGAGGACCCCTCGTGTCGGACATGACGTGGAAGACGGCCATCGCCGAGGTGCAGGTGGACGACGTGGTGGTCCGCGGCCACCGGCTCAGCGAGCTGGTCGGGTCGGTGACGTACAGCGACATGGCGTTCCTGCTCATCCGCGGCTCGCTGCCCAGCGCCCCCGAGCGCGCCACGCTCGAGGCGATCCTGGTCAGCCTGGCCGACCACGGGATCTCGCCGTCCTCGATCGTGGCCCGGACCCTGGCCTCCTGCGGCACCCCGGTGCAGGCCAGCATCTCCGGCGCGCTGTTGAGCATCGCCGACTGGCACGGCGGCTCCGGGGAGGAGGTCGCGCAGCTGCTGACGTCGTTGGCCACCGACGACGAGGCCGCCCTCCGCGAGGCCTGCTCGACCCTGGTGCGGGACCGGAAGAGCCGACGCGAGCAGGTCCCCGGATTCGGTCACCCCCAGCACACCGACGGCGACCCCCGGGCCCGCCAGCTGCTGCGCATCGCGACCGAGCACGGCGTCGCCGCCACGTACTGCACCGCCCTGGCGACCCTGGGCGCGGTGCTGGCCGACACCACCGGCCGCGAGTCCCTGCGGCAGCCCAACGTCACCGGTGCGATCGCCGGCATCCTGCTGGACCTGGGCTTCCCCTGGACGGCGGTGCGAGGGGTGGTGATGTCGGCCCGCAGCCTGGGGCTCACCGCACACGTGGTGGAGGAACTGGAGCAGGGCAACAAGTGGCGGCACGTCTCCAGCGAGGACGTCGAGTACACCGGGCCGCCGGCCCCGGCGGTCTGAGGGTGGTCGCCCCCCGCCCGCGGGGCCGCCCGCGCGCCGGGGAGGACCGCAGCGAGGTCCGGATCGCCGAGATCACCGACGCCGCCGCCCGGCTCTTCGCCGAGCGGGGGTACGACGCCACCTCGGTGCAGGACGTCGGCGAGGCGGTCGGCATGCGCAAGGGCAGCCTCTACCAGTACATGGACAGCCGTGAAGACCTGCTGTTCTGGGTGCTCCGGCGCAACCACGAGCAGCTGCGCGCGCACACGACCGCCGCGCTCAGGGGCCTGCTGGACCCGGCAGCGGGGATCGCGGCCTTCGTCGGCGCCCACGTCGGGCACGTGCTGGACAACGCCGCCCTGTCTGCGCTGTACGCGCAGCGCTTTGCCACCCTGGAACGGCAACCGGCGCTGCGGGCCGAGATCCTCGCCCTCCGCCGGGACTACGAGGGCCTGCTCGTGGACCTCCTGCTCCGCGGGCAGTCCTCCGGTGACGTCGCGCCCGACCTGGACCCCTCGCTCACCGCCCGGTCGTTGCTGGCGATGTGCAACGCCGCCCACCTGTGGGCCGGCGACGCCGACCATCACGCCGTCGTCGCCCACCACGTGCGGTTGGCCGGCCGCGCCGTTGCTCCCCCCGAGGGTCAGTGATCCGGCATGGGGCCTGACAGGGCCCCGGTCACCACCTGCGCCATGCTCGTCAGGGCACCGTCCAGGTCGAAGTGGTCGGGGTCGAGCAGCCACTGGAAGGCGATGCCGCGGAAGGCGCCGACCCAGACGCCGGCCAGCGCGACGGTGTCGACCGACGCCGACACCGTCCCCTCGGCGATCCCGCGCCGGAGCAGGCGCTCGATCGTCGCCCGGTGCTGCCGGTGCATGTCGGCGACCCGCTCACGGATCTCGGGCACCAGCACCAACGACTCGAACAGGATCGAGTAGAGCGCCCGCATGTGGGTGGGCACCGTGTGCACGTTCTGCCGGGTCCGCTCCAGCACCAGCGTGAGCGCGGCGGGGACGTCGAGCTGGTCCAACTCGGGGTCCAGCCGGTCCTCGCTCCACTGGATGAAGTGCCGCTCCAGCAGGTGCCAGAGCAGGTTCTCCTTGGACCCGAACCGGCCGGTCACCAGGCCACGGCTGTACCCGGCCCGCTCGCCGATGGCCACCAGCGTCGAGCGCTCGTACCCGCGCTCGGCGATCAGGTCCACCGCGGCCTGCAGGAGCCGGCGGGTGGACATGTCCGACCGCTCCTGCTGCCCGTTCTGGCCCGACGACCGGCCGCTCACCTGCTCACCCCAGCAGCTGCGGACGCAGCAGCGCCTGCCACTGCGCGACGCCCTCCCGGACCGCCTCGGCCGGACGGGCCGCGACCTGCTCCGCCCGCTCCACTGCGCGGGCGTCGGCCTCGGCGTCGGCACACAGCTCGGTGACCAGTCCGATCTCCCGGGCCCGGGCCGCGTCCACCGGCTCGGCGCTGAAAGCGAGGTCGTAGGCGGCCCGGGCCCCGACCAGCGCCGTCTGGCCGGCCATCAGAGCCGACGGGAAGAACCCCGCCCGCAGCTCCGGCAGACCGAACGTCGCCCCCTCCGAAGCGATCACCAGCGGGCACGCGGCGAGGATGGCCAGACCGGCCCCGAACGCCGGCCGCCGGACCACGGCGGCCCAGTGGACCGGGGAGCTCAACAGCACGTCCACCACGTCGTCGACGGCGTGCCCGCTGGTCTCCAGCTCCTTCAGGTCGGCGCCGGCACAGAAGGCCGGGCCCTCGGCGGCGAGCACTGCGGAGCGAACGCCGGAGGAGACCATCGCCTCGACGGCGCTCCGGAGGTCCGCGGCCAGCTCGGAGTTCACCGCGTTGCGCTTGGCCCCCCGCGTCAGCGTCAACCGGGCGACGCCCTCGGACAGGTCGTCGACCTCGACCATGCTCACGGCGCGCTCAGAGCTCGCGACGCATGCGCTCGACGGTGGGCGCGAGCTCGGGACGCCAGTTCCCGCCGTCCCCGGCGACGAGGAAGGTGTCCACCCCCAGCTCCCGGTAGGCGGCGAGGGTCTTCATGACCCTGTCCTCGGTGCCGACCAGGGCAGCGGCGTTGCCCAGCCCGTGCAGGGCGGCGACGATGCCCATCCAGAGGCAGTCGTCGTGCTCCTCCCCCGCGCGGGCGACCGCGAGCTGGCGGTTGCGGCCGGCGTCCTGGGCGTGGTCGCGGTCGGTGACACCGGCGCCCTTGGCGAGGTACTTCTGGTAGGCCGGGTCGGCCTTGGCGGTCGCCCAGGCCTGCTCGTCGGTGTCGGCGACGTAGAGCCGCAGGCTCAGGCTGATCCGGGGGCGCGGACGCCCGAAGGACGCCGCCTTCTCCTCGATCGCCTGGATGCGCTGGCCGACCTCGGCCAGCGGCTCGCCCCACAGCATGTAGACGTCGGCCCGGGCAGCGCCGAACGTCAGCGCTGCGTCGCTGGCCCCACCCATGTGCACCCGGATCTGCGGGTCGTGCATCTCGTTGGGGCGGACGTCCTCGACCTTGTAGAACTCGCCCTCGTGCGACCAGGGCTCGGTGGCCGTCCAGGTGCGGCGCAGCAGGTCGACGTACTCGTCGGCTCGGCGGTAGCGGTCGTCGTGGCCGAGGTAGTCGCCCTCGCGGTACTGGTCCCCCGGCGCCCCGCCGTTGATCACGTGCACGTCCACCCGCCCGCCGGACACCAGGCTCATGGTGGCCAGCTCACGTGCCGCCACCGTCGGCTGCACGACGCCCGGGCGGTGCGCGATGAGCACGTTGAGCTGGTCGGAGTGGGTCAGGGCGGTGGAGCCCAGGACGATGCCGTCGGGACCGAAGCTGTGGTAGCCGATCAGCACCCGGTCCAGTCCGGCCACCTCGTCGACGCTGCGTTGGACGTCGGCCAGCGTGGGGCCGTGTTCGGTCGGGGTGAGGTAGCTGTAGACCTCGAGGGGACGGGGAGAAGACATCGGTGGCTCCTTGTTGTTGGCTGACAAACACATGGACGAGCGACGACGCGACCCGGCGGGGCGCACCCCACCGTGCCGGTTCAGAGGAAGGGCAGACCGCCGTCGTCGAGGGCGGTGCTCGAGCTGTAGAGCTGCACCCGGAAGTCCCGGGCGTTGGTCATCTGGCGCTGCGAGGCCTCGCGGGCACGGTCGGCGTCCCGGGCCTCGACCGCCTCGACCAGCTCCACGGACTCGGCCAGGAACACCCGCCACCGCTCCGGGTAGTGCAGCGTGGTCGAGGCCAGGCCCAGCACGCGCCGGTGAACGCCCTCCAGGGTCTCCAGCAGCGTCTGGTTGTGGCTGGCCGCCCAGATGCCGAAGTGGAACGCGTGCGCCAGCCGGGGTCGACCGTCGGTGTCCTCGTCGTCCAGGGCCTGCATCTCCCCGACCGACCGACGCAGCCGGGCCAGGTCCAGGTCGGTCCGACGCAGGGCCGCAGCGTGCGCGGCGGCTGCCTCGAGCGCGATCCGGACCTCGTAGATCTCCAGCACGTCCTCGGGCCGGAGCACCCGGACGCGCATGCCCCGCTCGTGCCGTTCGATGAGCCCCTCGTGACCGAGCCGGCTCAGCGCCTCCCGGACCGGGGTGCGGCTGACGCCGTACTCACGGGCGAGGGTGCCCTCCACCAGTACCGACCCGGGGGCCAGCTGACCGTCCACGATCTGGGCGTGCAACCGGTCGTACAGGGTGGCGTCCTCGGCCACCGTGCTCTTCTCCGACACCGGGACCTCCCCCTGGGCGTACCTCACGGACGTCGTCGTCCCCGTCGGAGGAGGATCCCACCCGCGAACCGCCGCCGTGCCCGCCGGGGGCGTCACGGTGCGATCCCCAGGAACGCCTCGACCACCCTCGGGTCGTCGGCCACCTGCTCGACCGGACCGGTCAGGGTGATCGAGCCCTGGTCGAGCACGTAGGCCCGACTGGCCACCCCGAACGCCGCCGCGGCGTTCTGCTCGACCATGAGGATCGACAGTCCCTGGGCGGCGATGTCCCGGATGGCCTCGACCACCTGGTCGACCAGCGCCGGGGACAACCCCATGGACGGCTCGTCGAGCATGAGCGTGGTCGGGTCGGCCATCAGGGCGCGACCGAAGGCGAGCATCTGCTGCTCCCCGCCGCTGAGCAGCCCGGCCGCGCCCTTCCGCCGGTCGGCCAGCACCGGGAACATGGTCAGCACCCGGTCCAGCAGCTCGGCCGTGCGCGCCTTGGACCGCACCCCGTAGGCACCCTGCAGGAGGTTGTCCTCGACGCTGAGCGGACCGAAGACGTGCCGACCCTCGGGCACCTGGACCAACCCGGACCGGGCGATCCGGTGTGCCTGCTGACCGGTGACGTCCACACCGCCGGCCAGCACCCGCCCGGCGGTCAGCGGGACCAGGCCGCTCACCGCGTTGAGCAGGGAGCTCTTTCCCGCCCCGTTGGGGCCGACGACGACCACCACCTCGCCGTCCTCCACCCGCAGGTCGACGCCCCGGACGGCGTGCACCGCCCCGTGGTGGACGTCAGCACCGACGATCTCCAGGGCGGTCACGCCGCACTCCCCAGGTAGGCCTGGCGCACCTCGGGCAGCGCCGCGGTGGCGGCCGGTTCCCCCTGGGCGAGCAGCCGCCCGAAGTTCAGCACCACCAGGTGGTCGCTGAGGGCCAGCAGCAACCGCAGGTCGTGCTCGATCACGAGCATGCTCAGCCCGTCGGAGTTGAGGTCGGTGAGCACGGCGGCGATCTCCTCCCGTTCGGCGCGGTTCATGCCCGCGACCGGTTCGTCGAGCAAGAGCAGCCGCGGTCCGGTGGCCAGCGCGCGTGCGATCTCCACCCGTCGCTGGGTCCCGTACGGCAGCGCCGACGGCGCCTCGTCGCGGACGTCGAGCAGGTCCAGGCGCTCCAGGGCCGCATCGCACGCAGCGTCGGAGGGCAACTTCTCCCCCCGGCCGACGCGCCAGCGGCGACGGCTCCCGTCCTGTTCGGCGGCCAGCCGGACGTTGTCCCGCACGCTGAGCTCGGGGATCAGCCGGATGCCCTGGAAGGTGCGCACCAGGCCCTTCCGTCGCAGCACGTGCGGACGCACCGTGGACACGTCCTCGCCGTCGAAGGTGATCCGGCCCGACGTGAGGTCCGCGGTGCGGGTGACGGCGTTGACGGTGGTGCTCTTGCCCGAGCCGTTGGGCCCCACCATGCCGACCAGCTGGCCGGACTCCACCGCGAAGCTGACCCCGTCCACGGCCTTGACACCGCCGAAGTGCACCCGGACGTCGTCCAGTTCCAGCCGGCTCATCGGGTGACCTCCTCGGTCGTGGCAGGGCTGGGCGCGGGGGACGTGGCTGCGGCCGGGGGCTTCCTGCGGCGCACCCGGCGCGAGGCCCAGGAGAACAACCCGGCCAGCCCGTCGGGGCGGTAGACCACGACGACGAGCACGACCACCGCCTGCAGGATCAGGTTCCAGGAGCCGGCCGCGGACAGGTAGATCGGCAGTGCCGCCACCAGCACCCCGCCCAGCAGCGGACCCACCCAGTGCAGGGCGCCGCCCACGACGAGCACCGTCAGGGAGGAGACGACGACGCCGAAGCTGATGTCGGTGGGACCGAAGACCCCGAAGCTCGAGGTCTGCACGAACCCGGCCGTCCCGGCGATCACCGCGCTGGCCACGAACGCCCGCGCCTGGGTGGCCCGGACGTCGACCCCGACCGAGGCCGAGAGCACCTCGTCGTGCCGGAGCGCGGCGATCGACCGGCCGGCCGCCGAGCGCTGGGTCAGCCAGACCAGCACCACGACCCCGATGACCAGGGTGAACATCTCCCCCTGGAGCAGCACCCGGGGGATCCCGAACAGCCCCTGGGCGCCACCGGTGTAGGTCGGCCAGGACTGGGCCAGGGACTGCACGAAGAGCGTGAGCGCCAGGGTGGCCATGGCCAGGTAGAGGTAGCGGAGCCGGGTGAGCACCGGGGTGACCAGCACCGCGACGACCGCGGTGGCCACGAGGACGGCCAGCAGCACCAGGTAGCGGTGCAGACCGTCCTCCAGCAGGTTCGCCGTCAGGTAGCCACTGACGGCGTAGAAGCCGACGGTCGCGAAGGAGAACACCCCGGACCGCAGCGCCACGTGGACGCTGTACCCGAGCAGGGTGAGCACGGAGATGCTGCGCAGCAGCGGCGCGTTGGCCGCCAGGAACTCGGTCATGCGCGCTGCCACCCCCGCCCGGCGATGCCCTGCGGGCGGACGAGCAGGAAGGCGATGATCAGTCCGAAGACGACGACGTCGCGCAGGTCGGAGACCCAGTAGGCGACGACGGCGGTCTCGATGACGGCGAGGGCGACCGCGGCCAGGACCGTGGCCCCGATGCTGCCGACCCCGGCGATGATGATCACCGCGAAGGCCTTGAACAAGAGCGACTCCCCCATGGTGGCGTCGACGGCGTTGACCTGGACGGCGAGCAGCACGCCGGCCAGACCGGCCACCGCTCCCGTGGCGGTGATGGTGAGGGCGGAGAGCCGGTCGACCGAGACGCCGGTGAGCTTGGCGGTGTCCCGGTCGAAGGACAGCGCCCGCAGCGCGCGGCCCTGTCGGCTGCGGGTCAGGAACCAGGCGATGCCGGCCGAGGCGAGCACGGCGACCGCGATGATCACCAGCTGGATGTCGGTGACCTGGACCCCGGCGATGCGGAAGGTCTGCACGCTGAACAGCCCTTCGGGCAGGCCGCGGGGCTGCCCGCCGGTGAGCTGCTCGGCGGCGGCCACCAGGAGGGCGGCCGTGGCCACGGTCGCGATGACGGTGGTGAGCGTGCGTTGGTGCTCGTCGACCGCGCGCTGACGGATGGGCCGGAAGACGAGCAGCTCCATCAGCAGGGCGATCAGCCCGCACACCACGACCGCCGCCGGCAGGACCAGGAAGAAGGAGACGCCGGGAAAGGAGTCGGTCATCAGCCACGCGGTGAGCGCGCCGACCATGAAGATCGCCCCGTGCGCCAGGTTCAGCACGTTGAGACCGGCCCAGGCGATGCTCAGGCCCATCGCGAAGAGGGCGTAGATGGCACCCAGCGAGAGGGCGTTGACCAGGTTCTGGGCCACGTCAGACCACCCCGCCGAACGCGGGGTGGTCCGACGTCACGCCGGAGAGGTCACTCACCGGTGTCCTGACCGGGGGCCAGGGTCTCGCGGCCGTCCATCCACTCGATGACGACGCCGGGGGTGCGGGCGTCACGGTTCTCGAAGGTCACGGTCTCGGCCTGGGCGGCACCGGTCAGCCCGCCGTCGGCGGCCACCTGGGCCAGGCCCTCGACGATGCCGGCGCGGGAGGCGTCACCGGAGGCGGCCACCGCCTCCTGGATCAGCCGGAACGCGTCGAAGGTCTCGGCGTGGAAGGTGTTGGGCTGCACGTCCTCCGCGGCCTCGTAGTCGCTGACGAACTGCCGGCCCGACTCGTACCCGAGCTCGTCGGACCCCACGAAGGAGGAGTAGTAGAGGATGCCGTCGGCCTCGTCGCCCTCCAGCGCCGAGAGCGCACCGGCACCCAGGCTGGTGCCACCGCCGATGGTGCCGGTGAAGCCGGCGCGGCGGAGCTGGGTGATCAGGGCGATGTTCTGTGCCCCGATCGCCTGGGTCTGGATGTGGTCGGGGTTGCCCGCCAGCAGGCGTGAGGCGACGGTCGTCAGGTCGGTCTCCGAGGAGGTGCTGGACACCGAGTCGAGGATCTCGATGCCGGCGTTGCCGAAGGCCTCCGGGGCGACCTCGGTGGCCAGGGTGACCGACGGGGCGTTGTCGGTCACGTAGAAGACCGACGCCGTCTGCACGTCCTTCTCCTCGGCCAGGTAGTCGGCGTAGTTCTGGTAGAAGTTCTGCTGCGGCGGGGTGATCCGCCAGATCGCGTCGCCGGTCTCCACGACGCCGTCCGCCGCGGCCTGGATGTTGATCATCGGGAGCCCCGCGTCCTGGGCCAGCGGCGCGATCGTCAGCGCCTCCTCGGACAGGACGCCGAACACCACGGCGTCGACGTCACCACGCACGGCGTCGTTCATCAACGTGGACGCCCGGGCCGGGTCCGAGGTGGTGTCCTGGACGGTCAGCTCCAGGTCGCGCCCGTCGATGCCCCCGTTCTCGTTGACGTAGGACTCGGCGAAGTCCGCAGCCTGCTCGATGGCCTCACCGAAGAACGCCGCCTTGCCGGTGATGTCGGCGAGCACGAGCACCTGCACCGCACCGCCGTCGTCCTCGGCGCTGGTCGTGGTCTCCCCGGTCGTGCAGGCGGAGACGGTCAGCAGGGCGGTGGAGGCGAGGGCGACGGCGGCGCCCGCCCGTGACCTCCGGGCAGATCTCGTGGTGGTGCGGTCCATGGCGGTGCCTCTCGCGTCGTTGCGGGGGAAGGGCGCCTGACCCCGGGCTGCGCCTCGGGCAGGTGCTGGCTGCGGACCGTACAGGTGACCGGCGCCACTGTCGACCATGGTCGACCGCCGTATCCAATCCGAGATCCGAGCCCGGTCGGCACCGTGTCGACCATGGTCGACCGACGTCGACGGTGTGTAACGTGCACCACGTCCCTCGACGAGGAGGGCTGTCTGGAGGCGCACCGTGGACGTGCAGGACGACGTGCAGGACCTCGACCAGGACGCGACGGACACAGCACGGGACCCCGTCGACGTGCTCGTCGTGGGCGCCGGTTTCGCCGGTCTCTACGCGCTGCACCGCCTCCGCGGGTCCGGTCTCACCGTCCGGGTCCTCGACGCCCCGGAAGCCCCCGGAGGTACGTGGGCGGCCAACCGCTACCCCGGTGCCCGCTGCGACGTACAGAGCTTCGACTACTCCTTCTCCTTCGACGAGGCACTGCAGCAGGAGTGGAGCTGGAGCGAGCGGTACGCAGCCCAGGGCGAGATCCTGGACTACCTGCGGCACGTCGTGGACCGCTTCGACCTGGCCCGGGACATCGAGAGCTCGACCCGGGTGCTCAGCGCCGTCTTCGACCAGGCGGCCGACCAGTGGGTGCTCACCACCGACCGGGGCGAGACCCACCGCAGCCGCTTCGTGGTCATGGCCACCGGGTGCCTGTCGGTACCCCGGCCCCCGGACATCCCGGGCCTGGACACCTTCCGGGGCCGGTGGGTGCACACCGCCGACTGGCCGCGCGAGGGCCTGGACCTGACCGGTCTGCGGGTCGGCCTCGTCGGCACCGGTTCCAGCGGCGTCCAGTTCGCCACCGCCACCGCCGGCGTCGCCGGGGAGCTCGTGGTCTTCCAGCGCAGCCCCAACTACGTGCTGCCGGCCCAGAACCGCCCGATGGACCCGGAGTTCGAACGGGAGCTGAAGGCCCGGTACGCCGAGCACCGGGCTCTGGCCAAGCAGACCACCCGCGGCTACCCCGTCCCCGCCTACGCCGGCCAGAAGCCCGCGTTGGCGACCCCGGCGGAGGAGCGCCAGGAGGTCTTCGAGGCCATCTGGGAGCACGGCGGCCCGGTGCTCACCAGCGTCTTCACCGACCTGACCGTGGACGAGGCCGCCAACGAGACGGCCGCCGAGTTCGTCCGGCAGAAGATCCGCGCCATCGTCACCGACCCGGTCACCGCCGAGCTGCTGTGCCCCTACGACCACCCGCTCGGCACCCGCCGACCCGTGCTGGACACCGGCTACTACCCGATCTTCAACCGGGACGACGTGACCCTGGTCGACGTCCGCACCGCCCCGATCACCGAGATCACCCCGGCCGGGGTGCGCACCACGGACGCCGAGTACGAGCTCGACGTGATCGTGTTCGCCACCGGCTACGACGCGATGACCGGCGCCCTCCTGGCCATGGACGTCCGCGGAGTGGACGGGGTGTCGCTGCGCGAGGAGTGGGCCGACGGCCCGGCCGCCTACCTCGGGGTGGCGATGGCCGGCTTCCCCAACCTCTTCACGGTCACGGGCCCGGGCAGCCCCTCCGTGCTGACGAACATGGTCGCCTCCATCGAGCAGCACGTGGAGTGGATCTCCGACCTCGTCGAGCACGCCCACGCCACCGGGACGCGACGGGTCGAGGCCGAGCCGGCGGACCAGACGCGCTGGGTGCAGCACGTCCTGGACAGGGCCGAGGCCACCCTGCTGCCCAAGGCCAACTCGTGGTGGATCGGGGCGAACGTGCCCGGCAAGCCCCGCGTCTTCATGCCCTACGTCGGCGGTTACGCCCCCTACGGCCAGGTGCTGGCCGAGGTGTCCCGCGACGGCTACACCGGCTTCAGCCTCACCCGCTGACCGACTCCAGACCCCCAGACCGAGACAGAGGAGCACCCACCCCATGCAGACCCGCGGCGCAGTCATCCGGCAGGCCCCCGGCGAGTACGAGGTCGTCGACCTCGAGCTGGAGGACCCCCGGCCCGGGGAGATACAGGTCGAGCTGGCCGCCTCCGGCCTGTGCCACTCCGACGACCACATGGCCACCGGCGACCTCACCGCCGGCATCTACCCGTTCGCCGGCGGGCACGAGGGCGCCGGCGTCGTCACCGCCGTCGGGCTCAACACCCGTGGGTTCCGCGAGGGCGACCACGTGGTGCTCGCCGTCCCCGGCTGCGGGCACTGCACCTGGTGCGCCAGCGGACGGCAGAACCTCTGCCAGTACGGGCAGTACACGTTGGCCGGGCACCGCTTCGACGACCCGTCCAGCTTCCGGCTCAGCCTGGACGGGCAGCCGGTGGGCCAGATGTGCGGCATCTCCACCTTCGTCGCCACCACCACCGTCGACGTGATGTCGGCGGTGAAGATCGACCCGAGCATCCCGCTGGACGTGGCCAGCCTGGTCGGCTGCGGCGTGGCCACCGGGTGGGGGTCTGCGGTCATCTCCGCCGGGGTCTCCCCCGGCGACACGGTGATCGTGATGGGGATCGGCGGGATCGGCATCAACGCGGTGCAGGGTGCCGCCCACGCCGGGGCGATGAACGTCATCGCCGTCGACCCGGTGGGGTTCAAGCTGGAGACGGCGCAGGCGATGGGCGCCACGCACGCCGTGTCGAGCATCGAGGAGGCAGCCGACCTGGCCCGGTCGATGACCGACGGGCAGGGCGCCGACTCGGCGATCGTCACCGTCGGTGTCACCGCCGGGGACCACGTCGCCGCTGCGTTCGCCGGGGTGCGCAAGGACGGCACCGTGGTGGTGACCGGCCTCGGCGACCACGGCGCCGTCGGGGTCCCGATCCCGTTGTCGGAGCTGACGCTGTTCCAGAAGAAGCTGGTCGGCTCGCTGTTCGGTGCCTCCTCCCCCGGGGTGAGCATCCCCAAGCTGCTGGGGCTCTACCAGGCCGGTGCGCTCCAGCTCGACGAGCTGATCACCACCCGCTACTCCCTGGACGACGTCGCCCAGGGCTACCGGGACATGCACGCCGGCACCAACATCCGCGGCCTCATCGACTACACCGCGACCCGGGCGTGACCGCTCCCGCCCCGGTGGACGACGGCCCCGTCGTCGACGCCTTCCTGCACACGCCCTGGCTGGGCGGGGAGGACCCGGCGCACCCGCGCGGGGACACCGTCGACTGGCACGGCGACCGCCGGCTGGCCAGGGTCATGCACACCTTCGCCCACACCGACCCCGACGGCCGACCGGTCGAGCGGGTCGGCCTCGAGGACCTGCTGGCCACGATGGACGCTGCCGGGACCACCAGGGCGATCCTGCCGGCCAAGGTCTACTACGCGGCCTCCGAGGACGGCGTCCGCGCCGTGCACGCCGAGATCGGCGCCCTGACCGCGGCGTCGGGTGGCCGGCTGAAGGGCGTGGCGACGCTCATCCCGCCGGAGCTGGGCCCCGGCACCTACTGGGACGTCATGCGCAACGTCCGGCTGGTGCAGGACGCGCACCGTGAGCACGGGGTCGTCGGGGTGCACCTCACGCCGTCCCCATGGGGGATGCCGCCGAACCACAAGTGGTTCTGGCCGGTCTTCGCGGCTTGCGTCGAGCTGGGCCTGGCGGTGTTCGTGCACGTCGGGGCACCAGGCCCGCTGTGGCCGATGAGCCACCACGACCCCGCCCACCTCGACGAGATCGCCCTGGCCTTCCCCGACCTGGTCATCGTGGCGCACCACATCGGCGACCCGTGGACCGAGACGTCGGTGCGGCTGGCAGCGCGGCACCCCCACTTCTACATCTGCACGTCGGCCTGGTCGCCCAAGCGCTGGCCCGCCCCGCTGCTGGAGTTCATCCGCGGCGGCTGGCACGGCACGGCGGGCGCCGACAAGGTGCTCTACGCCTCCGACCACCCGCTGCTGGACATGGCGCGGGCCACCCGCGACGCCCGTGCACTCGACGTCGGGGCCGACCAGCTCCGGCGGGTGCTCCACGACAACTCACGGCAGCTGTTCTGGCCGGACCAGGAGGTGTGAGGTGACCGCTCCCATGGAGGGCATCACCGTGCTGGACCTGACCCGCAACCTCGCGGGCCCCTACGCCACGATGGTCCTGGGCGACCTCGGCGCCCGGATCATCAAGGTCGAACGCCCCGGCACCGGTGACGACACCCGGCACTGGACGCCCCCCACCTGGGGAGAGCACAGCGCGTTGTTCCTGGCCAACAACCGGAACAAGGAGAGCCTCACCGCCGACATCGACACCGAGGCCGGTGTCCGGGTGCTGCTGGAGCTCGCCAAGCACGTGGACGTCGTCGTGGAGTCCAACCGCAGCGGCGCACTGGACCGGCGCGGGCTGGGCTTCGAGGCGGTCAAGGCGGTCAACCCACGGATCGTCTACTGCTCGATCAGCGGGTTCGGCAGCCGTGGACCCGACCGCGACCGCCCCGGCTACGACACGATCGTGCAGGCCGCCTCGGGCGTCATGAGCATCAACGGCGACCCGGCCGGCATCCCCTCCCGGGTCGGCCCCTCGATCGTCGACCAGGGCACCGGCATGTGGGCCGCCCTGGGGGTGCTCGCGGCGCTGCGGTCGCGGGACGCCGACGGCACCGCCCAGCTGGTGGAGACCAGCCTGCTGGAGACCGGGGTCGCCTGGATGGGCTACCAGGCCTCCAACTACTTCGCCAGCGGCGTCGTCCCCCGGCCGCACGGGTCCAAGCACGGGCAGATGGCGCCCTACGAGGGCTTCCTGACGAAGTCCGGGCACTTCTTCCTCGCCGCGCTCAACGACAGCCTGTTCCGCCGGCTGTGCGTGGCGCTCGAGCTGCCCGAGCTGCTCGAGGACCCCGACTACACGACCAACGCCGACCGGGTCGCCCACCGGGACGCCCTGCACGACGTGCTGCAGGGCGTGCTGCTGACCCGCGAGGCCCAGGAGTGGGAGGACCTGCTGCGTGCGGCGGGGTTGCCGTGCTCCCAGGTGCGCACGGTCGACGAGGTGGTCGCCGACCCGCACGTGCAGGCGCTCGGGCTCGTCCGGGACTGGCCGAAGGACGACGTCCCCGACTTCCGGCTGGTCGACCACCCGATCTCCTACAACGGCGTCCGGTCCTTCCGGCAGGACCCGCCACCGGACCTCGGGGAGCACTCCGCCCGGATCCTCACCGACCTCGGCCTGGACGCCGAGGGCCGCCCGTTGACCGATGGGACACGACAGTGACTCTCACGCTGGACCAGACCACCTCGCGCTTCCCCATCGACGGCCGGTCCCGGCAGATGTTCATCGACGGGGCCTGGGTCGACGCCGTGTCCGGGCAGACCATGCCGACCCTGGACCCGGCCACCGGACAGGAGCTCGCCCAGGTGCCCCGCTCCGGCGCTGCGGACGTCGACCTCGCGGTCGCGGCCGCCCGCCGGGCCTTCACCGGACCGTGGCGGCGCTGGACCCCGGCCCAGCGCCAGCTGCTGCTCCTGCGGATCGCGGACCTGTTCGAGACCCACTGGGACGAGTTGTCGGGCTCGGACACCCTGGACATGGGCAAGCCGCTGTCCCGCAGCCGCGCCGACAAGGGCCGGGTCACCGGGATGCTCCGCTTCTACGCGGGACTGGCCACCACGTTGGACGGCAAGACGATCGACAACTCGCTGCCGGGTGAGTACTTCTCCTACACCCGCCGTGAGCCGGTCGGCGTCGTCGGCGCGATCATCCCGTGGAACGCCCCGACCGCCGCCTCGGTCTGGAAGATCGGCCCGGCGCTGGCCACCGGATGCACGATCGTGCTCAAGCCGTCGGAGGAAGCTCCCCTCACCCCGCTGCTCATCGCCGACCTCATGGCCGAGGCCGGTGTGCCCGACGGGGTCGTCAACGTCGTCACGGGCACCGGGGTCGAGGCAGGCGCACCGCTGGCCGAGCACCCCGGCGTGGACAAGGTCGTCTTCACCGGCTCGACCGCCACCGGGCAGAGCATCATCCGGGCCTCGGCCGGCAACCTGAAGCGGGTCTCGCTGGAGCTGGGCGGCAAGTCCCCGCTGATCGTCTGCGCCGACGCCGACCTCGACGCCACGGTGCCCACCGTCGGGCTCTCCGCGTTCGCGAACTCGGGGCAGATCTGCATCGCCGGTTCACGGTTGCTGGTGGAGCGCTCGATCCACGACGAGTTCGTGGAGCGCCTCGGCGACTACGCCCGGGCGCTGACCGTCGGCGCCGGCTCGGACCCGGCCACCGAGATCGGCCCACTGGTGTCGGCCCGCCAGCTGGAGCGGGTCTGCGGGTTCCTGGACTCCGGCCGATCGGAGGGCGCGCGCGTGGTCGCCGGCGGCGAGCGGCTCACCACCGGCGACCTGGCCGCGGGCAACTTCGTGGCACCGACGGTCTTCGCCGACGTCGAGGACTCCATGACGATCGCCCGCGAGGAGATCTTCGGCCCGGTCATCTCGGCGATGCCCTTCGACACCCTCGACGAGGCCGTCGAGCGGGCCAACGCCACGCCGTACGGACTCGCCGCCGGCGTCTTCACCCGCGACGTCGGCCGTGCCCACCACCTCGCGCACCGGCTGGACGCCGGGACGGTCTGGGTGAACACCTACCACGCACTCGACCCGGCAGTGCCCTTCGGCGGCTTCAAGATGAGCGGCTACGGCAAGGAGGGCGGCGTGGAGCACCTGGACGAGTACCTGGGCACCAAGACCGTCTGGCTCAAGCTCGACTGACCCGGCCCCGACCGACCCACCGGAGGACCTCGTGACCCTGCACCCGTTCGTCGCCGCCCTGCTGGAGCGCCAGCGCGCCGCCGGGGCCCCCGGGCTCTCGGCCGGCTCACCCGAGGACGCCCGGGCCCTCGTCGCGGCCGGGCGGGCCGGGCTGGGCGAGGGCCCGGACCTGCTCGAGCGCCGGGAGGTCACCGTCCCCACCCGGTCGGGGTCGGTGCGGTCGCTGCTGCTGGTGCCGCACGGTGGGGTCACCGGCGTGCTGGTCTACGTGCACGGCGGCGGGTGGGTGGTCGGTGAGCCCGAGGACTTCGAGAC
Source organism: Geodermatophilaceae bacterium NBWT11 (assembly GCA_014218215.1). Classification (NCBI taxonomy): domain Bacteria; kingdom Bacillati; phylum Actinomycetota; class Actinomycetes; order Geodermatophilales; family Geodermatophilaceae; species Geodermatophilaceae bacterium NBWT11. The sequence goes on along the minus strand of CP043652.1, from coordinate 4,128,564 downwards.
CCTCGGTCGCGAACTGGCCTCGCGGACCGGGTGCGCGGTGCTGCTGCCGGACTACCGGCTGGCCCCCGAGCACCCCTTCCCGGCCGGCCTCGAGGACGTCGAGGACGTGCTCGCCCACGTGCAGTCCGCCCGCGTCGACCTGGTCGGGGCCGACCTGCCGTGGGTCGCCGCCGGGGACAGCGCCGGCGCGAACCTGCTCACCGTCGCGCTTCGCCGGCACCCGGAGCTGGAGTGCCGACTGCAGGTCCTGGTCTACCCGGTGACCGACACCGACACCGACGGGCCCACGTACGGCGAGTTCGGCACCGGGCTGCCGCTCACCCGGGCCGACATGCGGTGGTTCCTGGACCACTACCTGGGCCAGGACGACGCTCTCCGCCGCTCCCCCGACGTCGCACCGCTGCGCGCGACCGACCTCGCGGGCCTGCCGCCTGCCCTGGTGCTGACCGCCGAGCACGACGTGCTCCGTGGGGAGGGTGAGGCCTACGCGGCCGCCCTGTCAGCAGCGGGGGTGCCCACCGTGGTCGAGCGCAGCCCCGGGGTCGCGCACGGGTTCCTGCGGATGCACAACCTGTTCGACGTCGCGCACGGTGCCGTGGTCCGGATCGCCGCAGCTGTCGGGGACGTCGTCCCCCGACCCGACCACTCCACCACTCCCCCGCCGGCCGACACCTGACCGGTCGGCTCGGCGCACCCCTGACCAGCACCACCCGCACGGCGAGGACGAGGAGGTCCCGAGGTGTCCGATCAGCCCGATCTGTCCGCTCAGTTCCGTGAGGTGATGGCCGGGGTCGCGACCCCGGTGTCGGTGGTGACCGCGGTGTCGGCCGACGGCGTCCCGCACGGGACGACGGTCTCGGCCTTCGCCTCGTTGTCGATGGACCCGCCGATGGTGCTGGTGTCCCTGGACCGGGGGTCGGACCTGCTGGCCCTGGTCCGGGACACCGGCCGGTTCGGGGTCAACGTGCTGGGCTCCACCCAGTCGGCGCTGGCGCTGTCCTTCGCCCGCAAGGGCACCGACAAGTTCGCCAGCGTCGACTGGGTGCCCGACCAGGGCCTGCCCCGGTTGCCCGGGGCGCCGGGCTGGCTGGCCTGCGAGGTGGCCTCCCTGGTCGAGGGCGGGGACCACGTCGTGGCACTGGGCACCGTGCTGGCCGCGGACACCGCCGACGGTGCGCCGCTGACCTACCACTCGAGGGTGTTCGGCACCCACGCCGCCCTGGAGGCCACGGCATGACCCGCAGGACACCCACCGAGGCCGTGCAGACCGCCGTCGCGGCGATCGCCGCCGGCGGCATGGTGATCGTCGTCGACGACGAGGACCGGGAGAACGAGGGCGACCTCATCCTCGCCGCCGAACTGTGCACGGTCGAGCAGATGGCGTTCCTCGTCCGGCACACCACCGGCATCGTCTGCGCCCCCATGCCCGCCAGCCGGGCTGCGGAGCTGCAGCTGCCGCTGATGGTCACCGACAACACCGACGCCCACGGCACCGCGTTCACGATCACCGTCGACGCGTTGGACACCTCCACCGGTGTCTCGGCCGCCGACCGCGCCACCACCGTCCAGGCCCTGGCCTCGGCGGCCACCACACCGGCGCAGTTGCGTCGTCCCGGGCACGTGTTCCCGCTCATCGCCCGCGCCGGCGGGGTGCTGGTCCGGGCCGGGCACACCGAGGCCGCCGTCGACCTCACCACCATGGCCGGCCTGAGCGGGGTCGGGGTGATCGGGGAGATCGTCGACGAGGACGGCTCCATGCGCGCCGGTGCCTCCCTCACCGCCTTCGCCGCCGAACACGGCCTGCCCGTGCTGGCGATCGCCGACCTCGTCCGGCACCGCCGGGCCACCGAACGCCTCGTCGAGGTCGTCGGCACCTCCGCCATGCCGACGGAGTTCGGGACTTCCGGGCCACCGCGTACCGCAACACCCTCGACGGCACCGAACACCTCGCCCTGGTCATGGGCGACCTCGCCGCAGCCTCCCGGACCTCCGAAGGCGCCTTGGTGCGGGTGCACTCGGAGTGCCTGACCGGGGACATCCTCGGGTCGCTGCGTTGTGACTGCGGCGGGCAGCTCGAGCAGGCCCTGGCCGCGATCGCCGCCGAGGGCGCCGGGGCGGTGGTCTACCTGCGTGGGCACGAGGGACGCGGCATCGGGCTGGGGCACAAGATCCGCGCCTACGCCCTGCAGGAGCAGGGCCTGGACACCGTGGACGCCAACACCGCCCAGGGACTCCCCGTCGACAGCCGCTCCTACGGCGTCGGCGCCCAGATCCTCGGCGACCTCGGCGCCACCCGCATCCGGCTGATCACCAACAACCCCGCCAAGTACGGCGGCCTGGACGGCTACGGCCTCACCATCACCGGCCGGGTCGCCCTCCCCACCGTGGAGACCGCGCACAACGTGCGGTACCTGCGCACCAAGCGGGAGCGGATGGGCCACGCGATCGACCCCGCGCACCGGGCCGCCCTCGCACTGGAGCGACCCGTCGGAGGCACCTGACCTCCCCCTTGACAGCCGGTGTGACGCAGGACACGGTCGCCCGGTGGACGGTCGTCGACGACCGTCGTCTGCGCCTCGGCGCACCCAGCACGTCACCCGGCAACGACAGCGCAGTCGAGCGAAGGGACCACCTGATGAACACCGCAGAAGGCCACATGAAGTTCGGGATGTTCATGGCACCCATGCACAACTCGGTGCAGAACCCGACCCTGGCGCTCCAGCGCGACCTGGAGCTCATCCAGCGGCTGGACCAGCTCGGCTACGACGAGGTGTGGATCGGCGAGCACCACTCCGCCGGCTCCGAGCTGGTGGCCTCCCCGGAGGTCTTCATCGCCGCCGCCGCCGAACGCACCAAGCACATCAAGCTCGGCACCGGAGTGGTCTCCCTGCCCTACCACCACCCGCTCTGGGTGGCCGATCGCGCGATGCTGCTGGACCACCTCACCCGCGGCCGGTTCATGCTCGGGGTCGGTCCCGGGTCGCTGCCGACGGACTCCGCCATGATCGGCATCGAGCCCGCCGTCCTCCGGCCGCGCCTGGAGGAGGGGCTCGAGGCAGTGCTGCACCTGCTCAGCAGCGATGAGCCGCTGACCATGGAGACCGACTGGTTCACGCTCAAGGACGCCGTGCTGCAGCTGCGCCCGTACACCCGGCCACGGATCGAGATGGCCGTCCCCGGTGTCGTCTCCCCCACCGGGGCCAAGCTGGCCGGCAAGCACGGCATCGGCCTGCTGACCATCGGCGCCGCCGCCGGCGAGGGCATCGACACCTTCGCCCAGCACTGGAACATCGTGGAGGAGCAGGCGGAGGAGCACGGCCAGGTCGCCGACCGCGCCACCTGGCGGGTCATGACGATCGTCCACCTCGCCGCCACCGAGGAGCAGGCCCGCAAGGACGTCGCCTTCGGCATCGCCGACTTCTTCCGTTACTTCCAGCACGTGGCCGCGTTCCCGCAGTTCGCCGTCCAGGGCGAGAACGTCGACGAGATGATCGACTTCGTCAACGACAACGGTCTGGGTGTCATCGGCACGCCGGAGATGTTCGTCGAGCTCATGCAGAAGTGGCAGGACCAGTCCGGGGGCTTCGGCACCTGCATGCTGCTGCACCACGAGTTCGCCGACCCGGACGCCACCCTCCGGTCCCACCAGCTCCTGGCCCGGCTGGTCATGCCCGAGTTCCAGGGGCAGGCAGCATCGCTGCGCGCAGCCAAGGAGCGAGCCAGCCGCAGCCGGGAGGGCCTGGTGACCAAGAGCCAGGCGGCCGTCGACGCGATGACCGAGAAGTACGCCGCCGACCGCGCCGGTCGGGCCTGACCGGCATGGGCCTGCTCGAGGGCAAGGTCGCGTTCATCACCGGGGCCGCCCGCGGACAGGGGAGGAACCACGCCGTCCGGCTGGCGTCCGAGGGAGCCGACATCATCGCCGTGGACGTCTGCGCCCCGGTGGAGACGGTCGCCTACGACACGGCCACCGAGGCTGACCTCGCCGAGACGGTGCGGCAGGTCGAGGCCCTCGACCGGCGCATCGTCGCCTCGACCGCCGACATCCGGGATCTCGCGGCCCTGCGGTCGGCCGTCGACGCCGGGGTGGCCGAGCTCGGCCGGTTGGACATCGTGCTGGTCAACGCGGGCATCTTCAGCTCGAGCCGGTTGCTGGAGATGGAGGACGACACCTGGTCGACGATGATCGACGTCAACCTGTCCGGTGCCTGGCGCACCATCCGGGCGGCGGCCCCGCACGTCGTGGCCGGCGGGCGGGGCGGCTCGATCGTGATCATCAGCTCGCTGGCTGCGCTGACCGCGAACGAGAACATGGCCCACTACTCGGCCGCCAAGGCCGGCCTGGTGGGGCTGATGAAGGTCGCGGCCAAGGAGCTGGCGGCCGACCGGATCCGGGTGAACAGCGTGCACCCGACCACGGTCGCGACCGACATGATCCTCAACGACGCCTTCTACCAGCTCTTCCGACCCGACCTGGAGAAGCCGACACGGGAGGACTTCGAGGTGGCCGGCGTGACCCTCAACGCGCTCCCGGTCGCCGCGATCGAGTCCGACGACGTCACCGAGGCGATCGTCTACCTGGTGGCCGACAGCGGCCGGTACGTCACCGGCACCACGCTGGTGGTGGATGCGGGGGCGTCACTGTGACGGGCCGCTGGTGAACTGAGGAGCACCGGGTGCAGGGGCGCCCCTCTCGGGGGACGCCCCTGCCAACCTGGGCCGGGCCCCAGCCCCGTGCCGTCACCGGGGTGCATCCCCGCCTGGTCTCGCCGCACGAGCTCGCGTTCGAGGGCGAACTGGCCGTCTACCGGGTCCACCTCGCCGACGACGACGCAGACCGGCAGGTCCGACCGCACCGCGGGACACCCCCGAGATCGGCCAGGGCCTGGGCGCCGGCGAACACCGCCTGCGCGCCCGGCCGGTCCAGGCCGGACCCGCACCACGGGTCCGCGCAGGCTTCCACCCGCGCCTGCTTGCCGCTGAGCCAGTGAGACTGCCTGCGCAGCAGCTGGCACGGGGCGATGAACGCGCTGACGTCCATGAGGCGTCGACGTCGATCGTGGGCTCGTCCAGGTCGATGCTCGGTCTCACCGCCACGCCCACCGGCAGCTGACCACCCCGTCGCCACCTGCCCAGGAGAGCCCGACGTCCGCGCTGCCGCCATCATCCTGACCGGTCCGGCCGACGTCATCGAGAGCGCGTTGCTGTACCGGTTGCTGTACCTGTCGATTCGGCGAGGACTCGGGCTGGTGTCGAACAGCCTCGTGACCAGCGCTCATGTGGTCGCGTGGATGTCTTGGACGGCGGCGACCACGTGACTCAGGGTCAGGTGCGCAGAGAAGCGGGCCGCCCCGATGGGGCGACCCGCCTCTGACCTGCTGTTCCTCTGTCGGGCTGACAGGATTTGAACCTGCGACCCCTTGACCCCCAGCCAGCAGCGGGGGGTCCGTGGCCGTCCGCGCACGTCCCGTTTCCGCAGGTCAGACCAGTTCAGCGTCCGAGGTCGTCTGTCGTGGTGCGGTCTCGTCCAGACCGCGTTGCTGTACCGGTTGCTGTACTCGGCTCACTGCGGGAGGCGAGCGCCTAGCGGTCGTAGACCTCCCGGCGGTGCCCCGCGCGGACGACGGTCACGACCAGCAACTCGTCGAGGACGTCGTAGACGACGCGGAAGTCGCCCACCCGGATGCGCCAGGCGGTCTGCTCCCCCACCAGCTTGATCGCACCCGCGGGTCTGGGCTCCTCAGCGAGGCCACCGATGGCAGCGACCAGCCGCGCACGCACCGGCCTGTCGAGCTTGCGCAACTGCCGGGCCGCCGCGGCAGTGAACTCGACGGAGTACGTCACCCAGCGAGCTCGTCACGCACCTCGGCCAACGACACCCGCTCCCCGTCGTCCTCGACCTTGGCCGCCCGATAGGCCGCCACGTCCTGAGCCATCTCCAGCGCTTCCAGGGCTTCCAGGTCGGCGACCCCGACCACCACCGCAGCCAGCTTCCCGTTGCGGGTCACCCCGATGCGCTCCCCGCCGTACATCGCGCGACCCAACACGTCGGACAGCTGACCGCGCAGCTCGCGAGTGGTGACCTCACCGGAGATGGTGTCCATGCCCCCACCATACGCCGGACATGCAACTGTGTACACAGATTCAGCGCAGGTCACGCCCACCCACCCGATCGACCGGTGCCATCCCGCTGTCAATCCACAACCAGCGACGTGCACAGTTGTGGTCCGTTGTTTCCGGAACGAGTTTCGGTCACCGTTCGCACACCTCGACATGCGGGTTTGTGCGACCGCTCCGACGTCAGTCCAGCGGCCCACAAACGGGGGCTTGTGAGCTGCAGCCGCACCGACCGCCCGCAGGACCCCCTCGTCTGAGTCGGCCGCTCCCACCCCCGATCATCTGCGGGTGGGAGGCGCCGGCCGACGGAGGTCACGGACGTCGTCCAGGCGGGTGAGACCGGCCGCCGCGTAGGTGGCCACGGCACCGGTGAGTGCCGTCGGGGTGGCCACCCGCACCGACGACGAACCGCCGGCCCGCAGGGCCGCTGCGCCGGCCCGGGTGACGGCCACGCCGTGGCCATGCCCCCGGTGGTCGGGATGGACGCCCATCGGCTCGATCAACCCCGGGCGCCCGGGACCCGCCGACCAGACGACGGCCTCGGCCACAGCCGTCCCCGCTGCGTCCCGGGCCAGCAAGCACGTGCCGCCGGACCAGGCCGGTCCGGTCACCATCCGATGCCACGGCTCGACGCTCCCCGGTGCGGACCCGAAGGCCGCGCGGTGGACGGCAACGCACTCCGGCGCCTCCGCCGCGGTGACGACCTGGACGTCCATGCCCGGTCCGGGCACCGGGGGGCCGAGGTCCCAGGTGAAGGGGGTCCACGACTCCCCCGGGGTCCAGCCGGCCGCGATCAACCCGGCCTCGACCGCGTCGCCAAAACGGACCTCGACGTCGGCCGGGCCACCCGGGTCGATGACGTAGCTGACCAGCCGGTCGGCGAGCTCGGCATCCTGACCGGCGTGCGAGGCGATCGCCAGCCGGAGCACCGGACCGTCGTGGAGTCCCACGGCCAGCAGCTCCCCGCCGCGACACCAAGTGCGCACTGCGGCAGCGGCCGACTCGGCGCCGGCCCGCCAGGCCCAGCCCAGGTCGCCGGGGTGCAGCTGAACGGGCAGCCAGTCCTCCTGCCACCGGGCGAGGGAGTCCAGCACCACGGGCAGGTCGGCGACAGCGGGCGCCATCTGGTCGATCGACACGTTGTCATTCGACTCGAAGTGTCAACCGGGTTCCGGACGTAGCCCGTGTCGGCGCGACCGACGGACCCTGACGGACCGTCACAATGGCCTTGCCTGCCGGGCAAACTGGTGGGGTGAACGCCGAGCGCATGTTGGTGAACTTCTTCTACGCGCAGCCCGTCGGCCACGCGATCGAGGCCCTCCACCATGCCCAGGGGCACGCCCTGGCCCAGCCTGGTCGTGAGGTCTCGGTGGCTCTGAACGCGGCCACCGCCACCGAGCTCGCGGCGTTCTGCCCGTTCATCACAGCGACGTACCCCGTCGACCACCCGTTCCTCGAACCGTGTCCGGATTCGGCATCACGCCTGGGAGGACTGCCTCAGGACTGGGACTGGGTGGTCGATGACACCAGACGTCACCAGCCCCTCCAGTACGAGCTCTTCCCGGGCATGCGGGACTACTACGCCGCTTCCGACGCACACCTCCGGACCGCGGTCAGTCGGTCGGTCGTCGGAGCCGATCGGGCCGGGTACCGCCGGCATCAGCAGTTGCGGCTGGAACTGCCCACGGCCGCTCGAGACGCCGCCACCATGCGGCTTGCCCCCCACCGCCGGAACGGGGCCCGCATCGCGCTGATGCCCGCCGGCTCCAGTGACCCCTCGCTGTACCCCTCCCCCACGTCGTGGCTCCTGGTCCTGGACGCGCTGGCCGACGCCTTCCCCGACGTCCAGGTCGTGCTGGTCGGTCGGACGGCGAAGGATGCGCGAACAAGCACAGCGCTCTCCACCGAGGGCCTCGTACGCCTCAGGAGCCATCGCGTGTCCCCGGTCGACTGCTTCGATCTGCCCCTCGCCGAGCAGCTGGCCGTCGTCGAGGCCTGCGACGTGTTCCTGGCACCCCACACCGGGTTCGGCCTGGCAGCACTCGCCGTGGGCACACCGTGGCTGTCACTGTCTGGAGGACGCTGGTTCGAGTACTACTTCAACCACATACCGTTCCGCTCGCTGCTCCCGGACCCGGGCCGCTACCCCAGCTTCACCCAGTTCGACCCGGCTGCGGTGATCACCGACGGCGACGAGGGACCACGGACCCCGAGCATGACCCGCGCCCGAATCCATGAGGACCTGGACCGCCTCATCAGCGCCGCGCACGAGCTCGTGGACGGCCGGCTGCCCTATGAACGAGCGCTGCAGGACTACTTCTCCGACCTGCGAGACGTCCACGGGGGCGACACATCAGCGATCTGGTCGATCGACTCCGTACACCTCGACCACCTCTGACACACCCAGGGCGCGATCGCCCCGAGCCGTCAGTCGAACCAACTGCCGCCGCTCACACCCAGCCAGACCTTCCTCGTGCCAGGCGTTCATCCCGCCGGCGGTGCTACGGACCTCATAGCCGGCTGCGCAAGCATCTCGGCGGCCTGCCTTCTCGCGCCGCTCGCTCCGGCACACGGTGAAGGCCGGGCTGGGTGGTTCGAGCTCGCCCCTGGACGGGCAGATCGCCCAACGGGATGTTGGTACTGCCGTCGTTGGCACGGGTGGCAACCCCTCGGGCTTCGGGGCATCGAGCACCCTGCTTCTGGTGTCAGCGGCGACCAGGAACGGGTCACAAGGGACGGGGTGACATGGGCGATCTGTACGGGGCCTCATCAAGGTGGGATGCGGCTCACGCCAGGTGCAGCACCAGCTCCTCCAGCTACGCCACGATCGCCCCGCTCAAGGACGTCGCCGAGCTGAACACCGCCGCCCCCTGAGCATCGGCATGAGGCCAGCAATCGCAACTGACTGCCCCAGCACCACGACCGACGGGGTTCGGACGAGGTTGTAGCGCTGGACCCGTCGATCCGAGAACGGGGGTTCAGGGTCACGGGGGCGCGTCGCTGCCGCCCCGAGATCGCGACGCGGATGGGGCAGACAGGCGGCCCCGGCGAGCACGACGCCGACGAGTGCGTAGGAGGCCAGCACGTCGGTGAGCCAGTGGTCGCCGAGGTACAGCCGGCTCAGCCCCATCGCCGCCGACAACCCGACCGCTGTCGTGGTCGCGGCCACTCGGGCCAGCTGCGTGGTCGTCCAGCGCCACACGCTCAGAGCGGCAGCGCCCAGGACCGCACCCAGGACCAGTGTGTGCGCGCTGGGGAACCCCGAACCGGTCTCGGGCCGACCGAGCATCGCGGTCGCCGCGGGCCGCGCGCGCCCCACCACGGCCTTCACCGTCTCGGCCAGGACGACGGCCGCGGTGGTGGCCGTGCCCAGTACGACCAGTGGCCACCAGCTGCGCGCGCGCGACGCCACCACCGCAACGACGGCCGCCGCGCCCAGCACCAGCAGCAGGTCGACCGGGGTGCTGCTGATCCCGCCGAGGACCCGGGTGGCCGTCGGGTCGCGGTGGCCGACCAGCCACCTCAAGACCGTCCCGTCGTCCTCGGCGACACCCTCGCCGGTCGCGACCATGGCCCAGCAGGCCAGCCAGGCCAGGGCGCACGCCACCGCCACGAGCAGGTGCGCGCGCCGGCGGGTGAGGACTGCGGTCACCGGGAGTGCGGGGGGACGTCGGCCGGGACCGGGGGCAGCTGATCCCGCTTGCTGACGGCGAGGTAGGAGACGACGACCAGGATCGCAGTGAGGAAGGCCAGGCTGGTCACCGTGGTGCCCAGCCCGAGTCCGCCGTCGGCGCGGGGCTGGGACAGCCCGTCCCCGAGCGAGGCGCCGAGGGGGCGGGTGAGCACGTAGGCGACCCAGAACGCCAGGACGGCATCGGCCCGGAACACCCGGTGGGTCACGGCGACGGCGGCGATGAGGACGGCCACGATGAGCGCGGTGGGCCAGTAGCCCAGGCCCAGCCGCTCGTCGACGAGATCCCCTGCCGCGGTGCCCAGCGCGAAGGTGAACAGGATGGCCAGCCAGTAGAAGGCCTCACGTCGGCCGGTGACGATCGAGTGGATCGACAGCGTGCCCTCCTTCGCATACCAGGCGGCGAAGGTCGCGGCCAGTGCCACGGAGAAGGCCAGGGTGCTGACCACCAGGGACACCCCGAGGGCGTCGGTGAGGTTGTCGGTGAGCAAGGTGCCCACCACGCTGATCAGCACCACGGTCAGCCAGTAGAGGGCGGGCACGTAGCGGCGGGCCCGGAACTGGGCGGCCAGCACGACGAGGAACACCACCGTCATCACCACGGTGGTGCCGCCCAGCCCGAGCCCCAGCCCGGAGAGGAAGTCCGCGAATGTCTCCCCCACGGTGGTGGCGAGGATCTTGATCACCCAGAAGAAGAGGGTGACCTCGGGGACCTTGTTCAGCAGCTGCCGCGCCGAGCCGGCCCGGCGGTGAGTGTCCGTCATGGCCGCAGCCTCGCGCCGTGGGCCTGAACGGCGCCTGAACGCGTAGGGGGCAGCACGACCGGTCCGACGCCGGGCTGGTGCACCATCGCTGCCGTGGACCCCAGGGGCGTGCAGGTGCTGGTCGTCGAGGACGACGACGCGCTGCGCGGTGCGGTGGCCCGCGCGTTGCGGGAGCAGGACCTCGTGGTGACCACCGCGGCCGACGGCAGCGGGGCGCTCGCCGCCGTCGGCCCGGGTCCGGGCACCTCGTTCGGCGCCGTCGTGCTGGACATCGGGCTGCCCGACTCCGACGGCCGGGACGTCTGCCAGGCGATGCGGGCCCGCGGCATCACCGTCCCCGTCCTGTTCCTCACCGCCCGCGACCAGCTGCACGACCTGCTGTCGGGCTACGCCGCCGGCGGGGACGAGTACCTGACCAAACCCTTCCACGTGCGCGAACTCGTCGTCCGCCTCCAGGCCCTGCTCCGGCGCGGCATCCCCCGGACCGCGGTGCCGGCGGCCACCGACCTGCAGCTCGATCCCGCCGCCCACGCCCTCGACGGCCCCGACGGACGGCAGCCGCTGACCCCGACGGAGTTCCGGCTCTTGGCGGCGCTGATGGCCGCCCCCGACGACGTCGTGCGGCGGAGGGACCTCATCCGTGCAGGCTGGCCCGACGGGGCCCGCGTCGCCGACAACACCCTGGACCAGTACCTGGCCCGGCTCCGGCGCAAGCTGGCCGCCGCCGGAGGGGGCGGCCACACGATCGGCACCGTCGTCGGCGTCGGGTACCGGTTCCGGTGAGCCGCCGCTCGAGCAGCCTGCGGAGCCGGTTGTCCTGGTCGGCCTCGGCCGTGGTCGGCGTGTGGGTGCTGCTGCTCGCCCTCGGGGCGAACCTGCTGCTGGCCCAGGCGCTGTCCGGGCAGGCCGACTCCGTGCTGCGGGCCCGGGCGCAGGCCACCGCCGCCACGGTCGGGGTCGCTGCGGACGGCTCGGTCTCCGTGGACGAGAGCGCCGACGACCGCGCGCTGGACGTGGGCACCTGGATCCTGGGGTCCGACGGCGGCATCGTCGAGGCCCCACCGGGCTCTTCGGCCACCGAGGACGCGGCCGCCCGGGACCTGGCCGGGCGCGGGGAGCAGACGGCCGAGCTGGGGGTCGCCGACCCGGTGCGCCTGCTGGCCCAACCCGTGGTCGTGGACGGCGCCCAGGTGGCGACGGTGGTGACGTCGACGTCCCTGGCTCCCTACCGGCAGCTGGAGCGGATCGCGTTGTGGGGCAGCATCGGCGTCGCCCTGCTGCTTCTCGTGGTGGTGCACCTGGTGCTGCGTGCCAACGTCACGCGGGCGCTGCGGCCGGTGCAGCAGATGAGCGGCCAGGCAGCTCGGTGGAGCGCCGATGACGTCGACCGGCGCTTCGGTGCGCAGCCGCGGCCGGCCGAGCTCGCCGAGCTCGCCGGCACCCTGGACGGGGTGCTGGACCGGCTGTCGGCGGTGCTGCGGCACGAGCAGCGGCTGTCCGCCGAGCTCTCCCACGAGCTGCGGACGCCCATCGCCCGGATCCGGGCCGAGGCCGAACTGCTGGCAGCCCACCCCGGCGACCCGGACGAGACCACTGCGGCCGCCCGGACCATCGGGGCGTCGGCCACCGAGCTGGCCGACATCCTGCAGACGCTGATGACGACGGCCCGGGGCGGCCAGACGGTCGCACCGGGCCGGAGCGAGCTCACCCCCGTGCTCACCGAGCTCGCCGACTCACCGCTCGTGTACGTCGACGCACCGGCCGGGACGGTGGTCGGACTGGATGCGGCCCTCCTGCGCCGGGTGCTGCAGCCGGTGGTCGACAACGCCGTCCGGCACGCCCGCACCCGGGTCGACCTCATCGGCACGGCCAGCACCGACGGCGTCCGGGTGCGTGTGGTCGACGACGGTCCGGGCGTGGCCGCCGGCGACGTGGACCGGGTCTTCGCCCCGGGGTGGCGCGCGGCACCCGACGACGGACACGACGGCGCCGGACTCGGCCTGGCCCTGACCCGTCGCCTCCTCGAGGCCGCCGGTGGTCAGGTGCGGGCGGAGCCCGGACCCGGGGGACGGTTCGAGCTGGTGCTGCCCGCCGGGTGAGCAGCTGCGTTCAGGTCGTGTTCAGGTGCCCGCAACTACCGTCCCCGGCCGTGAGCTCCTTCCTCGACCCGACGCACCTGATCGACACGTTCGGGCTGATCGGCATCGCCGTCGTGCTGTTCGCCGAGTGCGGACTGCTGGTCGGCTTCTTCCTCCCCGGGGACTCGCTGCTGTTCACCGCCGGGCTGCTGGCCGCCACCGGGCGCATCGCCCCGCTGTGGGTGCTGCTGCTGGTCCTCCCGGCAGCGGCGGTCGCGGGCAACCTGGTCGGGTACTGGATCGGTTGGACGGCCGGACCCGCGGTCTTCCGGCGTCCCGACAGCCGGCTGTTCAAGGCCCAGTACGTCGACCGGGCGCAGGCCTTCTTCGACCGGCACGGCGCCCGCACCGTCCTGCTCGCCCGCTTCGTCCCGGTCGTGCGCACCTTCGCCACCGTGATGGCCGGGGCGGCCCGGATGGACCTGCGCCGCTACGCGCTCTGGTCGGTGCTGGGCGGTGTGCTCTGGGCCGGGGGCCTGACCCTGCTGGGCGCCGGGCTCGGGCACATCGCACTCGTCCGCGACCACGTGGAGCTCGCCGTCCTCGGCGTCGTCGTCCTGTCCCTGGTGCCCGTCGCCCTCGAGGCCCTCCGCGCCCGCCGACAGGCCACTCCGGCCTGAGGCCCCCCGGACGGGTCGGCACCACTGCACCGGCCCGCGTACCGCGCGTCACACTCCGCACGACCACCGCACAGCCCCCGTTCGAGAGGAACACCCCATGACCCGAGCCGCCACCGCAGCCCCGACAGCCGTCGTCCGCGTCCTGCAGGTCGCCACCGTGCTGACCACGCTCAACGTGCTGCTGCAGTTCATCACCGCTGGGCAGCTCTTCCCCGAGGGCGGACCCGAGGAGCTCCACGCCGGCGGGGCCATCGCCCTGCACGTGTTCTCCGGGGTCGCCGCTCTCGCCGCGATCGTCCTGTGGCGCCAGGCGCACACCACGGTGCTGCTCCCCGTCCTGGCAGTGGTCGTGTTCCTGGCCACGCTCGTGCAAGCCGCGATCGGCGGACGCGACACGCTCTGGATCCACGTCCCCGGCGCGATGGTGCTCACCGCAGGCGTCATCTGGCTGCTCGTCCTCGTCGTCCCGATCGGAAGGCGCGCCTGACCAGTCGCCGGAGCCGGGTGACCGGCGCTGAGAACGTTTCCAAGAACGTCGTGCGCCCACATCCGTACGACCGCATACGGGTCTTCTGAACCTCTGTGGGTGCCTTGGCCGCCACGGACGCGGCTGGCGAGGGTGCCGAGCCACTCCCTCGGTCGCGGGGCGGCAACCACCTGGAGGTCAGACAGGACTTCCGCGCACGCGGCTGTATAGGCTCCAGCAACCCGCGACTGCGGGACCAGCCTCTGGAGTGACCTGATGCGTCTGCGCGCCCCCCTGACCCTGACCGCTGCCGGGCTCCTGGCTCTCACGGCCTGCGGTGGGTCCTCCAGCGAGGACACCGCGTCGACGTCGTCCGCGGCCTCCAGCAGTGCCGACGGCGGGGAGCTCACCGGCACGCTCACGGTGTTCGCCGCGGCGTCGCTCACCGACGTGTTCACCGACCTCGGTGACCAGCTGATGGCCGAGAACCCCGACCTGACCGTCGAGTTCAACTTCGCCGGCAGCTCGGCGCTGGCCACCCAGATCGGCCAGGGCGCCCCGGCCGACGTGTTCGCCAGCGCCAACCAGACCCAGATGACCGTGGTCACCGACGCCGGCCTCGCCGAGGGCGACCCCACGGTGTTCACCGAGAACGTGCTGGAGATCGCCGTCCCTGAGGGCAACCCCGCCGACGTCACCGGCATCGACGACTTCGGCGACCCCGACCTGACGCTGGCGATCTGCGCCCCCGACGTGCCCTGCGGCGCGGCCGCCGAGCAGGTCTTCGAGGCCGCCGGGGTCACCGCACAGCCCGACACCCTCGAGGAGGACGTGCGGGCCGCGCTGACCAAAGTCGAGCTCGGTGAGGTCGACGCCGCGCTGGTCTACGCCTCCGACGTGCAGTCGGCCGGGGACGCCGTGGAGGGCATCACGTTCCCCGAGGCCGAGGACGCCGTCAACGAGTACCCGATCGCCGCCCTGGCTGCCGCCCCGAACCCGGACGCGGCGCAGGCCTTCATCGACCTGGTGGAGTCCGACGCCGGCCAGCAGGCCCTCACCGACGCCGGCTTCCGCAGCCCGTCTGCGTGAGCCGGCCCGTGCGGGTGGGGAACTGATGTCTGATGCCAGCGGTGGCGTCGTGCGCCGTCCCCGGTTTGCCCTCTCCGCACCCCTTCCGTTGGACAGTCAGCGGGCCATCGAGGAGGCGCATGCCTGGCTGAGTGCTCTGGGCGGCGACATGACGGTGGAGCCGGCTCTGCCGGCGGTGCGCCCGGAGGTGTGGGCGTCGTGGCAGCGGTCGATCGATGCCGGGGTGAGTTCGACCCTGTCCCGGGCGCCGGAGTGGCTGGGGGGCGCGGCGATCGAGGCCTTGACCGGTCAGGACCGCTGGGCCGACGCGGTCGAGGTGGTCGGGTCGATGCTGGTCGACGACGCGGCCGCCGACGGGATGGTCGTGGTGCTGGCCGACGCCGAGGGGCACGTGGTCTGGACCGGCGGGGCGTGGAGCATGGCCCAGCGCGCAGCAGCAGTGGGATTGGTACCCGGGGCCCGCTGGGCCGAGAGCGCCATCGGCACGAACGCCGTGGGCACCTCGCTGGCCACCGGGGAGTGCTCTCAGGTGTTGCGGGCTGAGCACCACGTGGTGGCGTTGCGGCCCTTTGCCGGCGCGGCTGCGCCGCTGCGAGACGAGCACGGGCAGGTATGGGGCACGGTGGCCTTGATGGGTGGGGACCACGTCGCCACCCCTGCTGTGCTGGCACTGGTGCGCTTCGTGGCCCGTGCACTGAGCCAGACGCACTCGGGGCACCCGTCGCCGGTGTCGACGGGGCGGTCGGTGCCGGGGTCACCGCCGATCGAGCTGCTGGTGCTGGGGCGCAGCCGTGGCCTGCTGCGCGGAGCCGGTGCTGTGGTCGAGCTCTCTCCCCGGCACACCGACCTGCTGCTGTGCCTGGCCGTTGCCGCCGAGCGGGCCCAGGGCCGGCACGCGGAGGAACTCGCGGTGCAGTGCTGGGACCCCGAGGTCCAGGCCATCACCGTGCGGGCGGAGATGTACCGGCTGCGACGGTTCCTACCAGGCACCCTCGTCAGCTCCCGCCCCTACCGGTTGGAGCACCCGATCCGGGTCGACGCCCTGGAGGTGCTGGCGCTGCTGCGGCGGGGATCGCACCGCCGGGCGCTGGAGCTCTACCGGGGGCCGTTGCTGCCCCGCTCGACCGCCCCGTCGACGGCAGTGCTGCGGGACCGGGTGACCCGGCACGTGCGGCAGGCGCTGGTCGCGCACGCCCACGTCGACCTGCTGATGGAGTTCGCCGACACCGTGGACGGCGACGATCCTGCGATCTGGCAGGCGGTGCTGGACCGGGTGCCGCCGGGCAGTCCCCGCCACACCGAGGCCCGACTGCGGTTGAGTGAGGTGGAGGCCCGCTTGCTGGGCTACTGACCCCGGTTCCACCGGCGGGGCCTGAGGCTGCGTTGCGCGACGGTTGCCGCCGCCACCTCGATGCAACCCCCGACCTCCCAGTCTGGTGTGGCGCCGGTCACCTCCGGTGCCCCCAGGTCGAGGAGGACCAGATGGCCGTCTACCCAGCGCCGGGCAGCAGCGACAGCACGGTCGCGGTCAAGCCGCGCTACGACAACTGGATCAACGGGCAGTGGGCCCCACCGGCCACGGGTGAGTACTTCGACAACCCCACCCCGGTGACCGGCGAGGTCTACACCCAGGTCGCCCGTGGCACCGCCGCCGACATCGACGCCGCGCTGGACGCCGCCTGGGCCGCCGCGCCCGCCTGGGGCAAGACCTCCCCCCAGGAACGCGCCGGGGTGCTGCTCAAGATCGCCGACCGGATGGAGGCGAACCTCGAAGACCTGGGGATCATCGAGTCCTGGGACAACGGCAAGCCGATCCGGGAGTCCCTGGCCGCAGACCTCCCGCTGGCCATCGACCACTTCCGCTACTTCGCCGGCGCCATCCGCGGGCAGGAGGGCGGCATCTCCCAGGTCGACGACGACACCGTGGCCTACCACTTCCACGAGCCCCTCGGCGTGGTCGGGCAGATCATCCCGTGGAACTTCCCCATCCTCATGGCGGTCTGGAAGCTCGCCCCCGCGCTGGCCGCCGGCAACTGCGTCGTCCTCAAGCCCGCCGAGCAGACCCCGGTCTCGATCCTGCACCTGATCGAGCTGGTCGGGGACCTGCTGCCCGCCGGTGTGCTGAACATCGTCAACGGGTTCGGCGTGGAGGCCGGCAAGCCGCTGGCCTCCTCCTCCCGGATCCGGAAGATCGCCTTCACCGGGGAGACGACGACCGGGCGGCTGATCCTGCAGTACGCCAGCCAGAACCTGATCCCGACGACGCTGGAGCTGGGCGGGAAGAGCCCGAACATCTTCTTCGCCGACGTGATGGCCGAGGACGACGCCTTCCAGGACAAGGCACTGGAGGGCTTCACGATGTTCGCCCTCAACCAGGGCGAGGTGTGCACCTGCCCGTCCCGGGCCCTGATCCAGGCCTCGATCTACGACGAGTTCCTCGAGCTGGGAGCCATCCGCACGAAGGCCGTCCGGCAGGGCAACCCGTTGGACACCGACACGATGATCGGCGCGCAGGCCAGCAACGACCAGCTCGAGAAGATCCTGTCCTACATCGACATCGGCAAGGCCGAGGGCGCCCGGCTGGTCACCGGCGGCGAGCGGTCCATGCTCGGAGGGGACCTCAACGGCGGGTTCTACGTCCAGCCGACCATCTTCGAGGGCCGCAACGACATGCGGGTCTTCCAGGAGGAGATCTTCGGGCCGGTGCTGTCCGTGGCCGCGTTCGCCGACTACGACCAGGCGATGTCCATCGCCAACGACACGCTCTACGGCTTGGGCGCCGGGGTGTGGTCCCGCAACGGCACCACCGCCTACCGGGCCGGACGGGAGATCCAAGCCGGCCGGGTGTGGACGAACTGCTACCACGCCTACCCGGCGCACGCGGCCTTCGGCGGCTACAAGGCCTCCGGGATCGGCCGGGAGAACCACAAGATGATGCTGGACCACTACCAGCAGACCAAGAACCTGCTGGTCAGCTACACCGACCAGGCCCAGGGCTTCTTCTGACCGGGCCCGCCGTCGATCGCGTCGCGATCACCCCGGAGGCCGCGGTCGTCATCCGCCGCCTCCGGGGGACGCACGGCCCGCTGATGTTCCACCAGTCCGGCGGCTGCTGCGACGGGTCGGCCCCGATGTGCTACCCGCGGGGCGACTTCATCGTCGGCGACGAGGACGTGCTCCTCGGCCTGCTGGACGACACCTCCCCGGGGACCCCCGCACCGGCCCTCACGCCGGGGCAACCGGTCCCCGACGAGCTGTCACCGGTGTGGATCTCCGGTCCCCAATTCCTCCTGTGGCAGCACACCCAGCTGCTGCTCGACGTCGTCCCCGGCCGCGGCGCCGGGTTCAGCCTGGAGGCACCGGAGGGGGTCCGCTTCCTCACCCGCAGCCGGGTCTTCGACGCCGACGAGCAGGCCTGGCTGGACGCCTGCCCCGCACCGAGGGGTCGGGACCTGCAGGCCCCGGGCTGAGGGGCGCGCCCCGCCGCCGGTCCGGCGGCGGGGCAGCGGGTCAGTCCTCGACGCCGAGCATGACCTCGGTGGACTTCACCAGCGCGACGACCGGGGAACCCACGGCCAGACCCAGGTCCTCCACGGCCTCCTTGGTGACGGCCGCGGTGACGGTCTGGCCGGAGACGTCGATCTTCACGGTGGTCATGACCGAGCCGACGTTGATCTCGGTGACGGTGCCGGCGAGCTGGTTACGGGTGGACAGACGCATGGTGGTCTCCTCGGTTCAGGGGGGTGGTCGGACCCGACGCTAGGGGCCGCTCACCTGCCCCGTCGCCACCTCCCAGTGCCGACAGCGCACCTGCGGCGAGCCGCACGCTGCGCCGACCGCAGGTCGGGAAGGGGTGAGTCCGACGCCACACCCGGGACGTTGCACGACCGCTGCGGCCGCAACCGGCGTGCAACGGTCAGCGGCGCACCGTCGGGGTGCCGGGCAGGTCACGGGGGACGACGCCGTCCCCGGTCCGCCCGGCCCCGGCATCCCCGGGCACCCTGGGAGGACGTACTCCGTGACGCTCACCGCAGAACCCAGCACCCAGCTCGACCGCCTCCGCTTCTTCATCGACGGTGAGTGGGTCGCCCCCCGCGGCGGGGAGACCCACACCGCCCTGGAGGCAGCCACCGAGGAGGTCCTCGGCACCGCGGCCATGGGCACCGAGGCCGACATCGACGCCGCCGTGAAGGCCGCCCGCCGAGCCCTGGACGAGGGCCCCTGGGGTCGCACCACCATCGAGGAGCGGGCCGCTCTCATGGAGCGTTTCGCCGACGCCCTCGAGGCCCGCGCCGATGCCACCAGCACCCTGGTCAGCCAGGAGAACGGGATGCCCATCGGCCTCTCGCACGCCTTCAACGGCGCCGCCCCCGCCGGCCTGCTCCGCATGTACGCCCAGATCGGCCGCCAGACCGACTTCGAGTCGGTGCGGCCCAGCCTGTCCGGGGCCACCATCGTCCGCCGCGAGCCGGTCGGTGTCGTCGGCGCGATCACACCGTGGAACTACCCCCAGGTGCTGGCCATGATGAAGATCGCCCCCGCGCTGGCCGCCGGCTGCACGATCGTGCTCAAGCCCTCCCCCGAGACCGCGCTGGACACCTACGTCTTCGCTGACGCCGCCACCGAGGCCGGTCTGCCCCCGGGCGTCCTGAACATCGTCCTGGCCGGGCGCGAGGCAGGTGCCTCGCTGGTGAGCCACCCGCTGGTGGACAAGATCGCCTTCACCGGGTCCACCGCCGCCGGCCGGCTCATCGGCGCCGAGTGCGGCCGGCTCATCCGCCGGATGACCCTGGAACTGGGCGGCAAGTCCGCCGCCGTCGTCCTCGACGACGCCGACATGGGCACCTTCCTGGCCGGCCTGGACGGCGCCTCGTTCATGAACAACGGCCAGACCTGCACCACCCAGTCGCGCATCCTCGCCCCCCGCAGCCGCTACGACGAGGTCATCGACGCCCTCGCCGACTACTGCAAGAACCTCGTCGTCGGCAACCCGCTCGACACCTCGACCACGCTGGGCCCCATGGCCAGCGAGGTGCACCTGGGTCGGGTGAACAGCTACATCGACATCGGCAAGAGCTCCAACGCCCGGCTGATCACCGGCGGCGGACGCCCGCAGGGGCTGGACAAGGGCTGGTTCGTCGAGCCCACGGTCTTCGCCGACGTCGACAACGCCGACCGCCTGGCCCGCGAGGAGGTCTTCGGCCCCGTCTACGCCGTCATCCCCTACGACACCGACGAGCAGGCCGCCGCCATCGCCAACGACAGCGAGTTCGGTCTGGGCGGCTCGGTGTTCACCACCGACGAGTCCCGCGGCATCGACTTTGCCCGCAGGGTCCGCACCGGGACGATCGGCGTGAACTACTACCAGCTCGACCTCGGAGCGCCCTTCGGCGGCATGAAGGCAAGCGGTGTCGGGCGCGAGCTAGGCCCCGAGGCCATCAACGCCTACCTCGAGTACAAGTCCGTGTTCGTCAGCGCCGACCAACTCCCCAGCTGAGAGACACCGGGGTGCTGGCACACCCAGCCAGCACCCCGGCACTCGACTCCTAGGTTTCGGAACTAGTTGTGAAACGGATTCTATAGGCCCGTATACGGGGGTTTGTGAGCATCGGCAGGTCCGGTCGAAGACCAAGCCGTTCGAGAACTTTCCACCATCCTGGATGTGACTGCTGCCGTCCGATCACAGCTGTGGCGCCCACGGTCTGGCTGGTTTTGGAACGTCGCCGGGCCTGCCGGTCATGAGCCACGGTCAGTGGGCGGGCCGTGATTGCTCGCGGAGGACCACTGGTCCGGCGCGGAACAATGCAGCAGTCACGATGGCACCGGCAAGGTAGACGGCTGCAGCGATCCAGAACACGAAGTGGTAGCTGGACAGCGCAGCCATGGACTGGAGCTGCTGGGTCGGCTGGTCGGGGTTGTCGGCGGTGTACCGGTCGACGGCGCTGGCACTGAGGAAGGTGAAGACGGCCAGGCCGATCGCCCCGCCGATCTGCTGCATGGTGTTGACCATCGCCGAGGCGACCCCGGAGTCAGCGGTGCCGACGTTGGAGGTCGCGACGTTCTGCGCGGACCCGAAGATCAGGCCGGTTCCCAGCCCGGCGAGCAGCACCGCGGGCAAGACACCGGTTGCATAGGTGGAGTCCTGGCTGATGCGGGTGAGGAGCACCAGTGCCGCCGCGCCGCACACGAGCCCCGCGGGGATGGTCGGACGTGGTCCGAACCGGGGCAGCAGGACGGAGCCGGAGATGCCGGCTCCGAGGACGAGCACCCCGGCGAAGGGCAGGAACGCCAGGCCGGCGCCGGAGGCCGACCAGCCGAGGGTCTGCTGGAGGAAGTAGGACAGGTACAAGAAGATCGCGAAGGACCCGACACCGGACAGCGCGATGGCCAGGAACGCCGCTCCCCGGTTGCGGTCCAGGACGACCGACAACGGCAGCAGGGGATGCGCGGTCCGTGCTTCCCGGCCGATGAAGGCGGCGACGAGGCCGGCGCCCACCGCAAGGGGGACCCATGTAGCGGGGGCAGCCCATCCATCCACGGCGGAGTTGCCCAGGCCGAACACCACGCCAGCCAGGCCGGCGACGACCAGGACCGCGCCCGGGAGGTCCACCGACTGCTGAGCAGTCCTGGAACCCGCCGCGTGCCGGTCGCGGACGAACACGACGGCCCCGAGGAGGGCCACGGCTGCGATCGCGACGTTGATGTACAGGCACCACCGCCATGAGAGCTGGTCGGTCAGGACACCTCCGAGAACCAGTCCGATCGCCCCGCCCATGCCAGACACCGCACCGAAGACGGCGAAGGCGCGGCCGCGGTCGCGCGGGTCGTCGGCGAAGGTCACCGACACCAGGGACAACGCGGCCGGCGCCAGCGCGGCGGCGAACAACCCCTGGGCGACGCGGGCGACCAGCAGGACGTCGAAGTTGGTCGCCGCCCCGCCCACGGCGGAGGAGACGGCGAAGCCCACCAGACCGATGAACAGGAGCGTCGGCGGCCGAACCGGTCCGCCAGGCGTCCGCCGAACAGCAGCAGGCTGCCGTACGCCAGTGCGTAACCGGTGACCAGCCACTCCCGGTTCTCCAGGTCGAACCCGAGATCGGCCTGAGCGCTGGGGAGCGCGATGTTGATGATCGTGCCGTCGAGCACGTCCATCAGCTGCGCCAGGCTCAACACCAGCAAGGCAATCCACTTCCTGCGGCTCCCCGCTACGGCAGCACCGCGGGTATCGGGGTCACCGACCATCGCAGTTCGGTCAGTCATGGGTGTCTCCTGGGCGAGATGGGGTGGGTGTGTGGGTTTAGCCAGCACCCGCCTGGGCGTCTTGTAAGCTACACGGAGTGCAGTAATTTTCTACACTAAGCGTAAAAGTGGGGGTTGAACATGCGAACCTCAGGTCACCTCAACGAGTCGGTCGGTGTCCGTGAACGCAACCGGCTCGAGCTGCGGCGCCGTCTGTCGGAGACGGCCACCGCGATGTTCCTGAGCGAGGGGTTCGACGCCGTCCGGGTCGCCGACGTGGCCGCGGCGTGCGGCGTGTCGACCAAGACCGTCTGGAACCACTTCCCGACCAAGGAATCCCTGCTCATGGACCGTGGGGATCGGTTGGCGACCGCCCTGCGCGAAGCCACGCACACCCGGTCGAATCTCCTGGGTGTGGTCGTGTCCTGCATCCACGATGAGATCGATGAGCTGGCAACGGGCCCTGCGGCCTATGCACGCGACGCGCGGGCCTTCGTGGCTCTGGTCGAGACCAACCCTGGGCTGCGCGCGGCTGTCGCCGACCGTGTCGAGCAGTTGACGCGCTTGGCTGCAGATGCCCTGGCCGTCCGAACCGGCACCCCCGCCACCTCAGCCCACCACCACATCGCGGCCGGCGCGCTGATCAGCCTGTGGCGGCTGCACCTGACCGCCCTGCTGGAAGCCGACCACCGGGCACTCTCATTGGCCGACACAAAGGACTACGTCCGCCAGGAGGTCAGCACCGGCGCCGACCTCGTCGCCCGACTCCTGTTGCCATCGCTGACCGAGCCGGCGCTGCGGCGGAGCGGGCTGTGACCACGGTGCCATCGGCGTGCACATCGGCCGACCTGGCTGAGCTCGGTCGGTTGCGGGAAGCGGTCAGCAGGACATTAGCGTCGTTCCTGGACGAGAAGCGAGGTGTGCTGACCGGCATGGACGACGAGCTGCTGCCGGTCGTCGACGAGGTGGCCGCGGTGGCAGGGGGCGGCAAGCGGCTGCGCCCTGCCTTCGCCTACTGGGGCTGGCGCTCGGTGGCCACCCCCCACCCCGAGGAGGAGACCGCGGTGCTGCGCGCGGTGGCCGCCCTGGAGTTCGTGCACGGGTCCGCCCTGGTCCACGACGACGTCATGGATGCCGCCACCACCCGCCGCAGCCGGCCCGCCACCCACGTCGGCTTCGCCGGCCGGCACGGCGGGTGCGGACTCACCGGCGACCCCGCCCTGTTCGGCACCGGCGCTGCGATCCTGGTCGGGGACCTGGCGCTGGTGTGGTCCGATGAGCTGCTGCGCCGGTCGGGCATCTCCGCCGAGGCCCTGGGCCGGGCAGGCCCGGTCTGGGACACCATGCGCACCGAGGTCACCGCCGGTCAGTACCTGGACCTGCTGCGCGCCGCCGGTGGCCTGCCCGGCCCCGAGGGCGCGCTCAAGGTCGCCCGGTACAAGAGCGCCGGCTACACCGTGCAGCGCCCCCTGCACCTGGGCGCGGCCATCGCCGACGCCGGCCCCGAGGTCGTCGAGGCCCACACCGGCATCGCGCTCCCCCTGGGCGAGGCCTTCCAGCTCCGCGACGACGTCCTCGGCGTCTTCGGCGACCCCGCGGTGACCGGCAAGTCCGCCGACGAGGACCTCCGCGAGGGCAAGCAGACCCTGCTCGTCGCGCTGACCGAGGAGGCGGCCGACGCCGGGGGTCGCGCGCTGCTGGCCGAGGTCCTGGGCCACGCCGACTCCACGCCTGAGCAGCTGGACGTCGTCCGCGACCTGATGCGCAGCACCGGCGCCCTGCAGCAGGTGGAGGACCGGATCAGCACCCAGACCACCGCCGCCCGCCAGGCCATCGCCGACGCCCCGGTGACCGTCGAGGCCCGCACCGCCCTCGACGCCCTCGCCGTCGCCGCCACCACCCGCACCGCATAAACATCCTGAACCCATCACGCCCCAGCCACCTGCGGGTAGCGGAACAGGTTGTGGGCCAGAATCCGTCGGCCCGTATACGGGGGTTTGTGAGCCGACAGGGGATAACGTTGGTGGCCGCGGCCGCCGGCCCATGAGGCGGCGGCCGCGGTAGGTCAGAACAGCTCGCCGATGGCCTGGTCGCTGGAGTCCAGGTAGCGCTCCCGCTGCTTGGCGCCGAACGGCCCGTACGGGTAGTCGTTCGACGTCGGCGCACTGACCTCATCGAGACGAGCGGTCTCCGCAGTACCCAGTGTCAGGTCACCGGCGACGAGGTTCTGCTCCAGCTGGTCCAGCGTGCGGGCACCGATGATCGGGGCGGTCACGCCGGGCCGGTTCGTCACCCAGCTGTAGGCGACCTGGCTCGGGGTGACGCCGTGTGCCTCGGCGACTTCCCGGACGACGTCCAGGGTGTCCCAGTTCTGCTCCTTGGCTGCGAGGTCGCCGAAGATGTGCCCGTACATCGCGTCACCGGCACCCGCCCGGGTGCCGGTGGCTGCCTGCTCCCCGCGGCGGTACTTACCGCTGAGGAACCCCGACGCCAGCGGGGACCAGGGCAGCAGGCCCAGGCCGTTGTGCAGCACAGCCGGCACCATCTCGTACTCGATCTCGCGGGAGACCAGGCTGTACTGCGGCTGCAGCGTCACCGGCACCGCCAGGCCCGAGGCGCGGGCGGTGCTGACGGCGAGCTGCAGCTGCCAGCCGGTGAAGTTCGACAGCCCGATGTGGAGCACCTTGCCGGCGCGCACGGCGTCGTCCAGGGCCCGCAGCGTCACCTCGATCGGGGTGAGCGGGTCCCAGCCGTGCAGCTGGTAGAGGTCGACGGTGTCCCGGCCGAGTCGGCGCAGCGAGGCGTCCAGCGCGCGGGTCAGGTTGCGCCGCGAGGTGCCGGCCTCGTTGGTGTCCGGGCCGGTGCCGAAGCGGGCCTTGGTGGCCAGCACGACACGGTCGGTGACCTCGGCGGGGCGGCTGGCGAACCAGCGGCCCAGCAGCTCCTCCGACGCCCCGGCGCCGTAGACGTTGGCGGTGTCGACCAGGTTGCCCTCGGCCTCGACGAACCGGTCGAGGATCGCGAAGGCCTCGTCCTCCTCGGTCTCGGTGCCGAAGCCCATGGTCCCCAGGGCGAGGTTCGAGACGGCGATGCCGGTCCCGGGCAGCAGGCGGTACTGCATGGTGGAGCTCCTTCTCAGTAGGTCGTGGAGGGTCAGGCCTGCGAGGTGGGCATGGCCCACAGCTCGGCGATCGAGGACCGGCGCGGGCGGGTCACCATGTAGGCGATGGACTCTGCGATGTCCTCGGGCTGCAGGCGCTCGGGGATGTTCTCGGCGTCGGAGGCGGCCAGCTGGTCCTGCACGGCCTGGTTGTTGCGCGAGACCAGCTCGGTGGCCACCGCTCCGGGCTCCAGGACCCCGACTCGCACGTGCTTCTGGGTGACTTCCTGGCGCAGGGCCGAGGTGAAGCCCTGCACGCCGAACTTGGTCATGCTGTAGACGCCGAACTGGGGGTAGGCCTCGCGGCCGGCGATGGAGGAGACGTTGACGATGTCGGCGACCCCGCGCAGGTCGTCCTCGGCGGCGGCGAGCAGGTGCGGCAGGGCGGCCTTGGTCAGGTAGAGCAGGCCCTTCTGGTTGACCGAGATCATCCGCTCCCACTCCTCGACGTCCTGGTCCAGGACGGTGCCCAGCAGCATCAGCCCGGCGTTGTTGATCAGGACGTCCAGGCGGCCGAACCGGTCGAGGACGGTCTGCACGACGGACTCGGCCTGTGTGCGGTCGCCGATGTCGGCGGCCACCGCGAACGCGGTACCGCCGGCGGCCTCGATGGTGGCGACGAGGGTGTCGAGCCGGTCCGCGCGGCGGGCGACGACGGCGACGCTGGCGCCGAGGGCGGCGAGCTCCTTCGCGGTGGCCTCCCCGATGCCGCTGCTGGCTCCGGTGACGATCGCGACGGTCTTCTCGAGTGTCGAGGGCATGTGCGGGGGCTCCGTCCGGTCACGGCCCGGGGCGGTGTCCCTGGGCTCATGCCCAGTGCACGCCGGACCTGGGCTGCGTGGCAGAGCCTGTCGAGTGGGGGTACTGACAGGGTCTGTCTCGCGGCCGGTGCTTGGCCGGACCGTCGGCTGGGTGTCCGCACTGGTGTTCTACGCATTGCTCGCAGCCGTCCTGATCGGCGCGCTCGCGCCGTTGTGGGTGCGGCTGGTCCGGGACACGACGAGGCCGGGGTGGGTCCGTCGGACCGCCACGGTCGTGCTGGTGGTGCTGATGGCGAGCTCGGTCGCTGCCGATGCCGGGCGTCAGGTGTTGCCCAGGCAGGTGCAGCAGCCGTTGGACCTGGTGGGCTTCGGTTGGCTGGGTGCGTTGGTCTACCTGGTGCTGGCGCTGGTCGTCCTGGAGCCGGTGCGGTGGTGGCTGCGCCGCCGCATCGCGGCATCTGGCCCCGCCGAGGAGGTCGACGCCTCCCGTCGGCTGTTCCTGTCCCGGTCCCTGGCGGTCACCGCCGGGGTCGTCGCGGCGGGCACGGTCGGGTACGGCACGTGGGCGGCGGCCGCCCCGCCGGTGGTCCGCCGGGTGCGCATCACCCTGTCGGGCCTGGCCCCGGAACTCGTCGGCTACCGGATCTCCACGTTCTCCGACGCGCACCTGTCCTCCCTGTACGGCAGGGACCGCTTCGCCCGACTGGTCAGCATGGTCAACGCAACCGAGCCCGACCTGGTCGCTGTCGTCGGTGACCTCGTCGACGGCTCGGTCGCCGACCTCCGGCGCGACGTGGCGCCCCTGGGCGACCTGACCGCCCGGGACGGCGCGTTCTTCGTCACCGGCAACCACGAGTACTACGTGGACACCGCCGAGTGGATGGCGCACCTGCCCACCCTGGGGGTCGACGTACTGCGCAACGAACGGGTGACCCTCTCCCGCGGGGCGGGGTTCTTCGACCTCGCCGGCATCGATGACGCGACCGCCGGGGGTTCGGGGGTCCGCGGGCACGGCGCGGACTTGACCGCAGCACTGGCGGGCCGGGACACCACCACCCCGGTCGTGCTGCTGGCCCACCAGCCCGTCCAGGTGGATCAGGCTCGTGCCGCCGGGGTGGACCTGCAGCTGTCCGGGCACACCCACGGCGGGCAGCTGTGGCCCTTCCCGTACCTGGTGGGTCTCGAGCAGCCGGCGGTGCAGGGTCTGTCCCAGCACGGTGACACCCAGCTGTACGTCACCGCCGGGGTCGGGTACTGGGGGCCACCGATGCGGGTCGGGGCCCGGCCCGAGCTGACCGTCATCGAGCTCGCGCAGGGCTGACCGGACGTCGCAAGGGCGCGTGACCCATGGGTCACGCGCCCCCTGCAGACGCATCGGTCAGCGGTCGATGCTGGCCATGTTCGCCTCGTCGTGCCGTTCGCCCGTGGCCGGGGTGAGTGCGTCCAGCCGAGCGAGCTGTTCGTCGGTCAGGACCACGGCGTCGGCCACGGTGTTCTCCTCCACCCTCGCCACCCGGCGGGTGCCGGGGATGGGGGCGACGTCCTCGCCCTGGGCCAGTAGCCACGCCAGCGCGACCTGGCCCGGGGTGGCGCCGGCCTCGTCACCGACCGCGCGGACCTCCTCGACCAGCCGGAGGTTCGCCTCGAACGCCTCCCCCACGAACCGGGGGTTGGTCTTGCGCCAGTCGTCGTCGGGGATGTCGGCGGGGCTGGTGAGCTGTCCGGTGAGGAAGCCGTGCCCGAGCGGGGAGTAGGGCACGAAGCCGACGCCCAGCTCCCGAAGCGTGGGCAGCAGCACGTCCTCGGGGTCCCGGGCCCACAACGAGTACTCGGTCTGCAGGGCAGCGATCGGGTGCACCGCGTGCCCGCGCCGGATGGTGGCCGGGGCGGCCTCCGACAGCCCGATGTGCAGCACCTTGCCCTCGGCGACCAGCTCGGCCAGCACGCTCACGGTGTCCTCGATCGGGGTGTTCGGGTCGACGCGGTGCTGGTAGTACAGGTCGATCCGGTCGGTGCCCAACCGGCGCAGCGAGCCCTCCACGGCCGCCCGCACGTTGGCCGGGCTGCTGTCGATCGTGCCCGGGCCACCGCCGGAGTGGGACACCAGCCCGAACTTGGTGGCCACCACAACGGAGTCCCGGCGTCCCGCGATCGCCTTCCCGACCAGTTCCTCGGAGTGGTACGGGCCGTAGATCTCGGCGGTGTCGATGTGGGTGACGCCCAGCTCCAGCGCCCGGTGGATGGTCGCGATGGACTCGGTGTCGTCCAGGCCGCCGCCGGAGGTGTAGGTGCCAGCCATGGTCATGGCGCCCAGGCCGATCCGGGACACCTCCAGGGCGCCCAGGTGTGCGGTGCGCATGTCGTGCTCCCGTCGTTCGGGGTCGGTCGTGCGGTCTCCTCGACGGTGCCTCCACGCGCCGACTGCTGGCAGCCCCTGTCCAGAGGGGGTACTGACAGTGACTCTCTCCCGGACGTGGGCGGCCCTAGCCTCGGGTGCATGGTCGACAAGGACGCAGCCCGCGCCGCTCTGCGCGCCTACCTGGGCAGCCGCCGCGAGAAGGTCTCCCCCGAGCAGGCCGGACTCTCCTTCGTAGGGACCCGCCGCAGGGTGACCGGCCTGCGCCGCGAGGAGGTGGCGATGCTGGCCGGCATCAGCGCCGAGTACTACGTCCGCCTCGAGCGCGGCCTGGCCACCGGCCCCTCCCCCAGCGTCGTGGACGCCGTCGCCGCGGCACTGCGGCTGGACGAGGACGAACGCGCGCACCTGGACCGGCTGCTCGCCGAGCTCACCCCCGAGGCGCGCAAACACCGCCGCCGCCCGGTCACCGAGACCGCCAGCGCCGGCGTGCAGGTGGTGCTCGACGCCATGACGACGCTGCCCGCCGTCGTGCTCAACGCCCGGCTGGACGTGCTGGCCACCAACACCCTGGGCAGGGTGCTCTACGCCCCGGTCTTCGACCTGGAGGGGACGCCGAACACCGCGCGGTTCCTGTTCCTCGACGAGCACCGAGCCCGCCAGCTGTTCCCGCACTGGGAACGGATCGCCGACGACACGGTCGCCCTGCTGCGCATCGAGGCCGCCCGGCACCCCGACGACCGGGCCATCGTGGAGCTCATCGGGCAGCTGTCCACCCGCAGCGCCACGTTCCGCACCCGATGGGCCCGCAACGACGTCCGGGCGCACGCCGCCGGGGTGAAGGTGTTCCACCACCCGGTGGTCGGCGAGCTGACGCTGCCCTACGAGAACCTGCTGGTCGACGCTGCCGCCGACCACACACTGACCGTGTTCGCACCCCAACCCGGGTCGCCTGGGCACGACGCCGTCCAGCTGCTCGCCAGCTGGCACGCCGGGTCACGAGCTACCACCTCCCCCCAGGACCAGCTGGACTAGCTTGTCGGGCCGCTGGGCTGCGCAGTGACGACCAGGCTGGCCAGCAGCTGAAGCGAGTCGTGCGCCGGTGAGCCCGGCTGCGGGGTGAAGACGTTGAGCACCTGGTCCCCGGCCGCGTCGACGGTGAGGTTCTCGTAGGGCAGCTGCAGATGACCGACCAGCGGATGGTCGAAGGTCTTGACCCCGCCCCGGTGGGCTCGGACGTCGTTGGCCGCCCACCGGGTGCGGAACGCGGCACTCCGGGTGGACAGCTGCCCGACCAGGGTGGTCAACGCGGGGTCGTCGGGACGTCGGCCGGCTTCCACGCGCAGCACCGAGACGGCGTCGTCGGCCAGGTCCTCCCAGTCCGGGACGAGCGTCCGGAACCGCGCCTCCTCCAGGAAGAGCAGCCGGGCAGTGTTCACCGGCCCCTCCTCAGGGAGGACCGAGGCGTAGAGCGCGCGGGCCAGCGGGTTGAACGCGAGCACGTCCAGCCGTGGGTTGAACACCATCGCCGGCAGGTGGGTCAAGGAGTCCAGCAGGACCTGCATCCCGGGGCTCAGGGCCTCCTTCGGCGGGCGCGGCCGTCGGCGGGGGCCGGGCACGAGGGCGGCCAGGACCCGGTCCAGGTGGATCCGCTCGTCCTCGTCCAGGCGCAGCACCCGGGCGATCGCCTCCACCACGCCGGGCGAGGGACCGGTCGCCTGGCCGCGCTCCAACCGCACGTAGTACTCCGGGCTGATCCCGGCCAGCAGAGCGACCTCCTCGCGGCGCAGCCCCTTCACCCGCCGTCGGGTGCCGGTGGCCGGCAGCCCCACGTCAGCGGGGGTGATCCGCTCGCGCCGGGTGCCGAGGAAGTCCTGCACCGCGGCGCGTGCCCGCTCCCTGTCATCCACGGAGCCGAGCGTAGGAGCGGGGACGACCATGCCGGAACACCCCAGAGGGTCACTGCCAGTACCCCCATCCAGCGGGCCTGGTTGACCACCGCCGATCGGCGTTCCCTGGTCTCCGGCGACACCGAGGCGCACCCGCCCTGCAGCAGCAGGGCCACCTCGACCGCCAGGAGGAGATCACCGTGTCGGAGAAGAAGGTCGTACTTGTCACCGGAGCCGCCCGCGGTCTGGGCATCGACATCGCCCGCGCCGCGCTGGCCGCCGGCCACCAGGTGGTCGCCACCGCCCGCGACGCCGCCCGCGTCACCGCCGTGCTCGGTGAGTCCGACGACGTCCTCGCCGTCACCCTCGACGTCACCGACCCGACCAGCGTGCAGGCCGCCGTGGACGCCGCCGTGCAGCGGTTCGGCCGGATCGACGTGCTGGTCAACAATGCCGGGTCGTTCCAGGCCGGGTTCTTCGAGCAGATCAGCCCCGAGCACTTCCAGGCCCAGATGGACACCAACTTCACCGGCCCGCTCACCGTCACCCGCGCGGTGCTGCCGCTGCTGCGGGCCCAGCGCTCGGGCGTGGTCGTCACGATCACCTCGACCGCGGGCATCGTGGGCGGTGCCTTCACCTCGGCCTACGCGTCCTCCAAGTTCGCCCTCGAGGGCTTCATGGAGTCCCTGGCCCCCGAGGTCGCCCCGTTCGGCATCCAGACGCTGACCGTGGAGCCCGGCTTCTTCCGCACCGAGCTGCTCACCCCCGAGTCCACGACCGTCCCCGACTCGACGATCGAGGACTACGCCGCCGGCACCGAGGCCACCGTCGCCGCCTTCGCCGGGATGAACGGCCAGCAGGTCGGCGACCCGGCCAAGCTCGCCACCGCCCTGATCGAGCTGGCCACCCGCGAGCAGGTCCCGGCCCGCTTCGTCGCCGGAGCCGACGCCATGGCCGGCATCGAGGCCCGCCTCGCGACCCTGCAGGCCGAGATCGACGCCCTCCGCGAGCTCAGCTCGTCCCTCTCCCACGACGCCTGAACCCCAGTAGAGGACCCCCTGCCATGACAGCACCCACGACCACTCCGCTCGGCATCATCGGCGCCGGTGCGATCGGCAGCACGCTCGCCCGCCTCGCCGTCCGTGCCGGCCTCGACGTGGTCATCGCGAACTCCCGCGGCCCGGAGACCCTGACCGACCTGGTCGCCGAACTCGGCGTACGAGCTCGCGCCGCCACCGCGGCCGAGGTTGCCCGCCAGGCCGACGTCGTCATCGCCGCGATCCCGCTGATCGCCCACACCGCGCTGCCCGCCGACGCACTCGCCGGGAAGACCCTCGTCGACACCACGAACTACTACCCCCAGCGCGATGGGCAGATCGCTGCACTCGACGAGCAGCAGATGACGGCTAGCGAGCTCGTCCAGGCCCACCTCCCAAACACCCGGCTGGTGAAGGCGTTCAACAACATCACCTTCGCCAGCCTCGGCAACGGTGCCCGCGCCACCGGGGCCGCTGACCGCAGCGCCCTGCCCATCGCCGGGGAGGACGCCGACGCCAAGCAGCAGGTGGTCGCGCTGCTCGACGTCCTGGGCTACGACGCAGTCGACATCGGAGGGTTGGCCGACAGCTGGCGCACCGAACCGGGCACGCCCGCCTACTGCGACCCCTACATGCCGGCCTGGCCCACCGAGAAGCTCAGCCTGGACGAACTCCTCGGCTGGCTGCTCGCCGCCCCGGTGATCCGATGTCCACGGACAAGCTGACCGACCTGGTCTCCTCAGCCACCCGCGGCCCGGCAGGGGGCTCCTTCCCCGAAACCACCTGACGTTCGCTCGCGCGCGACCTCGCGTCGCGCGCGAGCGGTCACCTCGCCACGGGCTGCCTCCGGCGACACCTTCTAGGAATCGTGCAGAAGGCATTCCAGTTTCAGACCAGGTCGTGAGCCGTGTCCGCAGGACCGGATACGGGGGTTTGTGCGCTGCAGATGGACCGTGACCAGACCCGCCATGTGGGGTGGGAGTCGAAGCGATCGGCTGCGGTCAGCGCTTGAGGGCACCGGTCATGGCGAGTTCGGCGGCGACGGTGTGGACCTTGCGGTTGGTGTGCTGGCTGGCTGTCACCAGCAGAGCGAACGCCTCATCGGCGGTGATCTTGAAGCGTTCCATGAGGATGCCCTTGGCCTGCCCGATGACGTCGCGGTTGCTCAGCGCCGAATGCACGCCCTCCAGCTCCTGGGCGCCGGCCAGAGCGACCGCAGCGTGTGAGGAGATCAGCAGCCCCACCCGCTCGGACTCCTCATCGAACGCCGCTGGTCCGGTGGCCAGCACGTCCAGGGAGCCCAGGGTGGTCCCGGTGACGAACAGCTGGAAGCAGACCATGCTGCGAGCGCCCAGCTCGGCGACCCGGGCCGACAACTCCGGCCACCGCTCATCGGTGGCCAGATCGGCCACCCGCACCGTCTCCTGGTCGAACAGGGCGTCCAGGCAGGGGCCCTGCCTGGTCTGTGACTGCAGGACGTCGAACAGCCGAGCCCGGTCGCTGCTGGCCGCTGCAGAACGGGCGGTCCTTCGTTGCTCGGCCACGGTGATGGTGGCGTCCTCGGCCCCGGGGACCATCTGGACGACGCTGACCACGATGTGGTCCAGCACTTCTTGGGAGCTGGAGAACCGCTGCATGTCCCGGGCCAGCACGGTCAACTGCTCAGCCAGCTCGTCGGCGCCCGCGGTGGACCCGCTGTCATGCCCTGATGGCTGACCCGCGGTCAGAGACGTGTCGTCGTGCGACAGCAAGGGGGCCACTCTCCGTGGGTGGGGGACTCGGGCATGGCCGCAGTGAGGCGGCCCCGCGCGCACCGGGCTGGACACGCCGGGCCTGGCCCCAATCGCGATCCATGGCTCGCCACCTGGGTTAGGGCCATGGCACCACACGACGCCCCGTCTTGTCCCGGTCCGAATGCGGCAATCTGAAACGGTCGCGACGCAATTCCCCCGACCGGTACGCACCACGCGCCCTTGCCATCACGTGCTGTGGCAAACGCCCTCGCCGGGGGTCGGCTCCGGGTCGGGTGGGGAGACGCGGAAGTGCTGGGTGGCTGCCTGTCCGTCGCCGTCGGCAACGCGGCTGATCAGCTCGGCGGCCAGTTCGAGCACCTTGATGTTGGTGTTCTGCGAACGCTGTGACAGTGCAGCGAAAGCCTCGTCGGCCGTCATCGTGAGCGCGAAGCTGAGGATCCCTTTGGCCAGGTCGATGACCGCACGGCTCTCCATGGCCCGGCGCAGGCCCTCCACTTCCTCCACTGCGAGGTCATAGGCGTGCCGGTTGGCCACGGAGACCGCGGCCTGCCGGGCCAATCTGAGGGACGCATGGCGGGCCGCGTCGGTGAAGCCGTCGACGGTGGTGCTGTAGAGGTTCAGCCCCACCTTCACCCCGTCCATGGCCACCGGTACAGGCACAGAGAACGAGCTGAGCGCACCCCGGCGCACAGCCCCGGCCAGGTAGACCGGCCAGCGCCTGTCCTCCCGACTGTTCCTCACCCACCGGGCGGTGCCGGTGCGGGCGGCATCCACGCACGGGCCGAACCCGGATCCGTACTGCGCCTCATCGAGTTCGTAAGCCAGCAGCCCGGTCCACGCCACCGAGGACACCTTCCCCCCGCGCATCAACGTCACCGACGCCTCGGCCACCCCAGGTACGTGGGCGCGGGCCATCTCGGCGACCTTCTGCAGCACCGCCGTCGTGGAGTACTCCACGAGCAGCATCTGACCCAACTCGGCGGTACCGGCCATCACCCCGGCAAGGACGGCGTCCCCGGCCGCGGTGGGGACATAGGGCCCTGGTTGCACAGCCGCGGGGGTCGGTGCCGGCGGTCTCACGATGACCCGTCGCGGTACCGCTGCAGGGGTGACCGATCCCGGCCCTTCGTGCTGAGTGGAGGTCGTGCTCGGTCCAGAGCGGATCGGGTCAGCTGGGGAGCTCATGTGGGGCCTCTTGGCAGGCACGCCTGCGGGCGGGCCGCCGCCGATGAACATCCACAGCGTCCCTAGGGGATGCCAGTTGCTGGACGTCCCGCCGGCCTGAACCGGTGTCCCGACTGTAAGGGCCGTGTCGCGATCGCCGACGGGTGGCCGTCTTCCCTCCGGTTCAGAGCCCGACATGGCGGTGAACGGGAGTTCTCAGGCCGGCGGCCCCGTCGGTCCCTGTCACGTGGCGCCGTGGCCCGCCGGCCGGAGCCCAGCCACCCTCGGCAGGCGCGATGGCGGAGTGCAGACGGCCGGCGTCAGTAGCTGAAGGTGGTGGCCGCTTCGTCACCGATCCACGACCACATCGGAACGGTCCCGGCAAGCTCGGCATTGGCGATCAGGCTGCCCCCGTCGAGGGCCTTCGCGTCGAAGCAGATCGGGCACACGAAGTAGCGGCCACCGGCATCGGCGTAGCGCCGGAGGAGA
Source organism: Geodermatophilaceae bacterium NBWT11 (assembly GCA_014218215.1). Lineage (NCBI taxonomy): Bacteria > Bacillati > Actinomycetota > Actinomycetes > Geodermatophilales > Geodermatophilaceae > Geodermatophilaceae bacterium NBWT11. The sequence continues at coordinate 4,093,830 of CP043652.1, read as the reverse complement.
TCCCGCAGCGGCGGACAGCCGTCGCAGGCCACGCCGACCGCGAAGCCCTCGAGTGCGAGACGGACCGCTTCCTTCGTCAAGAACATCAACGTCGGCCGGCCCGATTCCGCGGCACCGACGGCGACGAGGAAGGCGACCGTCACCTTCTCGGCATCCTCGAGCCCGGTGGTCAAGCTGATCACTGCCTTGTTGGACACGTGCTTCTCCTTCGATGCGAAACGGATCAGCGTGCCGGTGACACCGTCACACCGTCGTGCCGTGCCCCCGCCGTCCGAGCTGTTCGTCGAGCCCGGTGAGGGACGTGTCCACCTCCTCGCTGGCTCTCCTGCCCACCGAGTGGAGAGGGCTGGGTGCGGGGACGTGCGCCACGGACGTCTCACGGTTCGGCCTGCGGCAACCGCCGGGCACACCGTGTGTCGCCGCCTGGTACCGCGTGACCGGCGCGGTCCACCGTGTCGTCGCTGGGGAGAGCTGCACGGGCCGCAGCCCCCGGCTCGCACGACGCCATGGCGCGACTCGGCTGCAGCACTGCTGCTCGGGTTCCTGCGGCACCGTCGCCGTCATGACGGGAGACTAGGGATCGCGGGCAGCCAGGAGAAGCCCTGCCGGCGCGCCCGGTCGGAGCAGTCGACCTCTCCACCGCCCAGCACGTCTCCCTCTGGAGCCCTCCGCCCGCGCCGCACCCCTCGCCGGGGGTGCTCTGGGGTGGCCGCTGCACAGCCTCCGATCAGCAGCCCCGGGCGCTACCAGGAGACACGGCTGATGGCTGGTTGCTGCACCGGTTGCTGTACCGCCCCCGCGTGAGCACACCACTGCGTATGTCCTGAGGGAGTCCCTGACCAGGTGTTTCGTGCCCGGCCAGAGTCACCGACCCCTGTGATCCACTCAAACTGACGCCAGCGCGTTGCTGTACTCACTGCAACCCTGGTCGTGACGGTCACGGCCCGACAACCGCTTGACCAGCATGTTTGCACGTATTCGGCCGCACCCGGGGATGGCTACCCCTTGTCCGACCGTCAAGTGCGCACAAAAGCGGGCCGCCCCGATGGGACGACCCGCCTCTGACCTGCTGTTTCTCTGTCGGGCTGACAGGATTTGAACCTGCGACCCCTTGACCCCCAGTCAAGTGCGCTACCAAGCTGCGCTACAGCCCGAGCTCGCGGCGCGCGGGGCGCCGGTGAGCTGCGTGGAGGAGATTACCCCACGCGGTGGTGGCCTCCGGGAGGCGGGTCAGCCCTTGCGGGCGTCCCGCGCCTTGCTCTCCCGCACCTTGACCGACACGTCGATCGGGGTGCCCTCGAAGCCCCACTTCTCGCGGAGCTTGCGCTCCAGGAAGCGGCGGTAGCCGGCCTCGAGGAAGCCGGTGGAGAACACCACGAAGCGCGGCGGGCGGACGTCGGCCTGCGTGACGTACTTGATCTTGGAGACCTTGCCGCCGCGGGGCGGGGGCGGGGTCTCCTGGACCAGGGCGCGGATGAAGTTGTTCAGCTCGGCGGTGGGGATGCGGTACTCCCACGAGGCCAGGGCGTCGCGCAGGTGGTCAGCGAGCTTGTTCACCCCGCGGCCCTTGAGCGCGGAGATGTTCACCCGGTGTGCCCACTTCACCCGGGAGAGGTCACGCTCGATCTCCTTCTCCAGCTGGGCGTGCCGGTCCTCGTCGAGGGTGTCCCACTTGTTGATCGCGATGACCAGCGCCCGGCCGGACTCGATCACCTGGGTGATCACCCGCTGGTCCTGCTCGCTGATCACCTCGTCGGCGGCCAGCAGCACGATGGCGACCTCGGAGGCCTCGATGGCGGCCTCGGTGCGCAGGCTGGCGTAGTACTCGGTGCCGCTCGCCGTCCCCACCTTGCGCCGCAGGCCCGCCGTGTCGACGAACCGCCAGGGCTCGCCGCCCAGGGTGACCAGGGAGTCGACCGGGTCGACGGTGGTGCCGGCGACGGAGTCCACGACGGAGCGCTCGGACTTCGACAGCCGGTTGATCAGGCTGGACTTGCCCACGTTGGGCCGCCCGACCAGCGCCACCCGGCGCGGGCCGCCCTCCTCGAGGGACTCCCGCGGCGCCTCGGGCATCGCCTCGAGCACCAGGTCGAGCAGGTCGCCGGCGCCGCGGCCGTGCAGCGCGCTGACGCTGAACGGCTCGCCCAGACCCAGCGACCACAGCTCGGCCGCGTTGGCCTCGCCGCGCTCGTCGTCGACCTTGTTGGCGACCACGATCACCGGGGTCTTCGAGCGCCGGAGCACCCGGGCGGCCGCGAGGTCGGTCTCGGTGACGCCCACGGAGGCGTCCACGACGAGCACGATCACGTCGGCGGTCTTCATCGCGTACTCGGCCTGCCGGGCGATCGAGGCGGCCATGCCCGACGCCTTGGGCTCCCAGCCGCCGGTGTCGACGACGCTGAACGTCTTGCCGTTCCACAGCGCCTCGTAGGAGATGCGGTCGCGGGTGACGCCGGGGACGTCCTGCACGACGGCGGCGCGGCGGCCGATGAACCGGTTGACCAGCGTGGACTTGCCGACGTTGGGCCGTCCGACGACGGCGACGACGGGGTTGGGGGCCTTGCTCATGTGCGTTCTCCTGCTCCTACCGCTCGCAACGCCAGCGCGACGACGGCCTCGACGACCGCGTCGCGGTCCAGGTCGGTGCTGTCGACGACGATGGCGTCCTCGGCGGGCCGCAGCGGACTGTCCGCGCGGCTGCTGTCGTACTCGTCCCGACGGCGCAGGTCGGCAGCGAGTGCCTCGACCTCGGCGGCGTCGGTGAGGCCCAGTTGGCCGGCCCGGCGCTGGGCGCGGGCCTCGGGGGCTGCGGTCAGGTAGACCTTGCAGGTCGCGGCGGGCAGGACGACGGTGCCGATGTCCCGCCCCTCCACCACCACGGCGGTGGCGCCGGCGACCAGGGCGCGCTGCTGGTCGACCAGCTGCCGGCGGACGGCGGGGACGGCGGAGACCGGGGACACCGCGCGGGTGACCTCTCCCCCGCGGATCCGCTGCACCACGTCGACGCCGTCCACGGTGACGGTCTCGGTGCCGGCCGTCGTCCCCACCCGGATGTCGGCGGCGGTGACCGTCTTGGCCACGGCCTCGGCGTCCTCGAGGTCGATCCCGGCGTCCAGCACGGCGACCGTCGCGGCGCGGTACATGGCCCCGGTGTCGAGGTAGGCGGCGTCCAGACGCGCCGCGACGAGGCGCGCGACGCTGGACTTGCCGGTCCCGGAGGGACCGTCGAGCGTGACCTGTCCGACGAAGGCGGTCACTGGGCGATGTCCCGGCGGAGGGCGACGGCGCCACGCAGGTACACGTGCTGCACGTCCGCGCGCGGGCGGGGGGTGTCGACGTGGGCCATCAGCCGCAGCACTCGGGGCAGGGCGTGCGGGACGGCGATCTCGGTCGCGCACATCAGCGGCACGTCACCGAGCCCGAGCTGGCGCGCGGCCAGCGCCGGGAACTCCGACGTCAGGTCGGGCGTCGCGGTGAACAGGATGCTGATCAGGTCCTCCGAGGCCAGCTCGTTGCGCTCGAGGACGGCGCTGACCAGCTCGGCGGTGGCCTCGAGGACCTCGTCGCGGTCGTCGGCGTCGACCTGCGTCGCGCCCCGGATGGCTCGGACGGCCACTGCGTTCTCCTGACATCGTGGAACAGGCGCCCGGTGAGCCGGGCGCCTCGATCGAGTCTAGGTCGGGCTCAGAGCCCGACGAGCTCCTGCAGCGAGCCGACCTCGGCGCGCGAGAGCTTGCGGATGACGCCGGTGCGCATCCGGGCCAGCTGCACCGGCCCGACGGCGGTGCGGGTCAGCCGGGAGACCGGCAGGCCGACCTCGGCGAGCAGCCGACGCACGATGTGCTTGCGGCCCTCGTGCAGCACCAGCTCGACGACGGACTGCCCGGCGTGGGTGTCCATCAGCTCGAAGCCGTCGACGGAGACCGGCCCGTCCTCCAGCTCGATCCCGGCCTTGAGCCGGCGGCCCAGGTCACGGGAGACCGAGCCCGACACCTGCGCCATGTAGGTCTTCTTGACCTCGTAGGAGGGGTGCGCCAGCCGGTGGGCGAGCTCGCCGTCGGTGGTCAGGATGAGCAGGCCCTCGGTGTCCTGGTCCAGACGGCCGACGTGCACGATGCCCTTCTGCAGGTCACCGACCATGTCCCCGACGGTGGGCCGGCCGCGGTCGTCGCTCATCGCGGTGATGACGCCGAAGGGCTTGTTCATGGCGTAGGTGACGCGGTCGTTGCGGATCTCGATCCGGGTGCCGTCGACGGCGACCTGCACGGTCGCCGGGTCGACGCGCATGCCCTGGACCAGGACGACCTTGCCGTCCACGGCGATCCGGCCCTCCTCGATCATGTCCTCGCAGACCCGTCGCGAGCCCACGCCGGCGCGGGCGAGCACCTTCTGCAGCCGCTCGCCCTGGCCCTCGGCGAGCGGAACGACCGCCTCGCGGTCACCGGGGTGCGCGGGGGCGAGCTCCATGTCCTCGGACCACACGCCCTGCTCGTCACCCTGGGCGGGGTCGAGGTCGGTGTCGTCGGTGGGGCGGGGGTCGGTCATGGGGAGGTCCTCAGGATTCAGGGTGTTCGTCGAGCACGGTCCGGGCCTCGGGCAGCAACGGGGCGAGCTCGGGGAGCTCGTCGAGGCCGGTCAAGCCCAGCCGTTCGAGGAACAGCGGGGTCGTGGCGTAGAGCCCACCGCCGCTGTCGGGGTCGGTGCCGCACTCGTACACCAGTCCCCGGGAGGCCAGGGTACGCACCACCGCGTCCACGCCCACCCCGCGGATGGCCGAGACCCGGGCCCGGGTGACCGGCTGGCGGTAGGCGATGACGGCCAGGGTCTCCAGTGCGGCCTGGGTGAGCCGGGCCCGGCGGCCGTCGGTGAGGTACCGCTCGACGACGGCGGCGTGGTCCTCCCGGGTGTACAGCCGCCAGCCCTCCCCCACCCGGCGCAGCACCACGCCGGCCCCGCGGGCGTCGTAGTCCGCGCCCAGCTCGACCAGCGCCCGGCGCACCTGGCCGACGGTGCAGCGCAGGGTGGCCGCGAGCGTCCCGTCGTCCACCGGGGTGTCGACGACGAACAGCAGCGCCTCCAGCCCGCCGCGCAGCTCGGCGGGGTCCACCTCGTCCGGGACGACGCCCAGCTGCGACCGTGCGGCGTCCGGATCGGCCTCCTCGACCGGCACCTCGTCCAGCGGCCGCAGCGGGGGGCCGTCGGGGTCCGGGCGGACCCGGACGGGGGCGGCGTGGGTCTCGACGGGCACCGGCGGGAGGTCCGGCGCCGCCGGGACCCCCAGCGAGGCCGCCAGCGCGCGGGCTGCGGCGTCCCAGGCGTCCGGGTCGGCGGTGCGTCCGGTCCGGTCGTCGGCCTCCGCGGCGGCGAGCTCGGCGGCGATCCGCTCCCAGGAGAAGCTCACGCGTACTCCTCCAACGCCCCCGCGTCGGCGTCGGCGTCCTCCCCGGGCAGCCGGCCCCCGACCAGCCGCGGCCCGGTCCAGTGCACCGACAGCTCACCCAGCGGGGTCTCCTGGGTGAAGTCGACGAGCCGCTGCCGGTAGAGCTCGAGCAGCACGAGGAAGCGGGCCACCACCTCGAGCCGGTGCCCGCAGTCCGCCGACAGCTCGGCGAAGGAGAGCTGCCCGGCGCGGGCCACCCGGCTGCGCACCAGCAGCAGCTGGGCGGCGACGCTGACGGCGGGGGCGTGCAGGTGCCCGGTGGCCACCGTCGGCGGCGGCGTGGGGGTGAGCGCCTGGGCAGCCAGGGCGGCGAACTGCTCGGGGGTGACGCCCAGCAGCACCTCGGGCAGCAACGCGGCGAACCGCGGCTCCAGCGCTACGTCGCGGGGGAAGCGGGTGGCGGCCTCGCTCTCCCGGACCCGGAGGAACCCGGCGACCTCCTTGTAGGCCCGGTACTGCAGCAGCCGGGCGAACAACAGGTCGCGGGCCTCGAGCACCTCGAGGTCGTCGTCGTCCTCCACCTCGGCCGCCGGCAGCAGCCGGGCCGCCTTGAGGTCGAGCAGGGTTGCTGCGACCAGCAGGAACTCCGAGGCCTGGTCGAGGTCCAGGACGTCGCCCAGGCCGTGCAGGTGGGCGATGAAGTCGTCGGTCACCTGCGACAGCGCGATCTGGGTGACGTCGAGCTGGTGCCTGCCGATCAGCTGCAGCAGCAGGTCGAACGGGCCCTCGAAGTTGGTCAGCCGCACCCGGAAACGGCCGTCGTCGGCCGCCCCCGTCGGAGGTGCGGCCGACGTGATCACGACGTCGACCCTAGGAGCTGCGGAACCGCCGGACCAGCACGGAGTCCTCGCCGTTGGCGTCCAGGTCGGCCAGCAGCACGGCCAGTGCCTCGCGGACGATCCGCCCGCGGTCGGCCACCACGCCGTGCTGACCGCGCAGAGTCAGCCGGGCGCCCTCGATGGCCAGCAGCTCCTCGGCCGAGCAGTAGACGGTGATCTTCTCCTCGTGCTTGGTGCGCTCACGGGTCGACCGACGGCGGGTGGCCGGGCCGGTGACCGGCAGGGTCGCCCGGATGCCGGCGAGCTCGTCGACGGGGGCCTCCCGCACCAGCTGCAGCGGGCTGGCCGCAGGCACCGCCTCGACGACGGGTGCCTCGGGTTCGGGCTCGACGGGCCGGCGGCCGGCGTTGCCGCGCAGCGCCGGGGAGGCGGCTGCGGCGGCCAGGGAGGGCAGTTCGGAGACCGGCGCGGTGCCACCGGCGCCGCCGGAGGCAGCGTCGGTGCGTCGGAAGAACAGCTCGCTCGCGCCGGGGAGGACGGGGCGACGGGTCACAGGTCCAGGACCTCCTTGGCCAGGTTGCGGTAGGCCTCGGCACCGGTGGAGGTGGGCGCCCAGGTGGTGATCGGCTGCCCGGCGACCGTGGTCTCGGGGAAGCGCACGGTGCGGGTGATGACGGTCTGGAACACGGTGTCGCCGAAGGCCTCGACGACGCGGCTGAAGACCTCGCGGGCGTGCACGGTGCGCGAGTCGTACATGGTGGCGAGGATGCCGTCGACCTCCAGGGAGGGGTTCAGCCGCTCCTTGACCTTGTCGATGGTGTCCACCAGCAGCGCCACCCCGCGGAGGGAGAAGAACTCGCACTCCAGCGGGATGATCACGCCCTGCGCGGCGGTGAGCGCGTTGACCGTGAGCAGCCCGAGCGAGGGCTGGCAGTCGATGAGCACGTAGTCGTACTCCTGGCGCACCTCGGCCAGCACGCGCAGCAGCGACTGCTCGCGGGCGACCTCGCTGACCAGCTGCACCTCGGCAGCGGACAGGTCGATGTTCGAGGGCGCCAGGTCCAGCCCGCGCACGTGGCCGACATCGCGGATGATCACGTCGCGCAGCGTGGTGTGCCGCTCCATGAGCGCGTTGTAGACGGTGCGCTCGAGCTGCTGGGACTGGACGCCGAGCCCGACCGACAGCGCGCCCTGCGGGTCGAGGTCGACCAGCAGCACCCGGCGGCCCTGCTCGACGAGGGCGGCACCCAGGTTGATCGTCGACGTCGTCTTGCCGACGCCGCCCTTCTGGTTGCACATCGCCACGATGCGGGCCGGCCCGTGCCGCTCGATCGGCTTGGGGTCGGGCAGCGGACGCTGGCGGGCCTTCGCCGGGTCGGCACGGCCGGCGGGCACGCCCATCGGCGCATCGCCTGCGTACGGCTGCGCGACGGCTGAGCTCGTCACGACCGGTGTCGCCATCCTCGGTGCCTCTTCCCCATGGTGGTGCGGTGCTCTCCCGGGCGAACCTAGCTACGAGACCCGGAGGTCCGGTGCAGGCTCGCCGTGTCGACATGTCGCCGTACAGACACGTCATCGGCAGCCGACGCGCCGTCCTTGACCACCCGGGGTGATCGGAACCCGACCGAGAGCGACGTCACTGCAGGTCAGCGCAGGGCGCGGGGGTGGCTGGTCGCGTAGACCTCGCGCAGCCGGTCCACGGTCACCAGCGTGTAGACCTGGGTGGTCGTCACCGACGCGTGACCGAGCAGCTCCTGCACCACCCGGACGTCGGCGCCACCGTCGAGCAGGTGGGTGGCGAAGGAGTGCCGCAGCGTGTGCGGGGAGAGGTCGGCGAGCTCGGCCAGCCCGGCCCGCTCGGCCGCCTGCCGCAGCACCGTCCACGCCGACTGCCGGGACAGCGGACCACCGCGGGCGTTGAGGAACAGGGCCCCCCGGGTCGCCCGCCCGACCGACAGCGCCGGCCGGGCCCGCACCAGGTAGTCCTGCACCGCCCGGACGGCGAAGCTCCCGACCGGCACCACCCGCTGCTTGCCGCCCTTGCCGGCCAGCCGGACCACCGACGCCGCGGGGTCGCCGGACACGTCCAGGTCGTCGACGGCGAGCCCGACCGCCTCGGAGATCCGGGCCCCGGTGCCGTAGAGCAGCTCCAGCAGCGCCCGGTCCCGCAGCCCGCGCGGGCCCTCCAGAGCCCCGGCGGCCTCCAGCAGCTGCTCCACCTGCTCGACGGTGATCGCCTTGGGCAGCCGGCGGCCCGGGGTGGGCGGGCGCACCTCGGCAGCGACGTCGTCCCCGACGAGACCGTCGAGCAGGGCGAACCGGTGCAGCCCCCGGACGGCGACCACCGCGCGGGCCGCCGAGGTGGCCGACAGCGGCGGGTGCTCGTCGTCCCCGGCGCGCAGCGCGACCAGGAACGCGGCGACGTCGGACTCGCCCACCTCGTCGAGGCCGCGCACCCCGGTGGCGGCGAGGAAGGCGGTGTAGCGGCGCAGGTCACGGCGGTAGGAGCTGACGGTGTTGGCCGCCAGCCCGCGCTCGACGGTGAGGTGGTCCAGCCACCCGGTGACCACCCGCTCGATGCCCACACCCTCGACCCTAGGGCCGACACCCCCCGGGATCCCGGCGCACCGCAGGGCAGCCCGGAGGATCACCGCATGCGCCTGTACGCCGACCGCCCCGACCACCGCACCCGTCAGGTGCTCCTCGACCTGCTCCTGCTGGGCTGGACGGTGCTGTGGGTGACCGTGGCCCGGGTGGTGCACGAGGCGGTGCTGGTGCTGGCCGGTCCGGGGGTGGAGCTGGAGCAGCTGGGCGCCTCGATCAGCTCGACGATGGGCGACGCCGCCGGGGTGGCCGAGGACGTGCCGCTGGTCGGCGACGACCTCGCCGTCCCGTTCCAGGCGCTGGGTGACTCCGGCAGCGGGGTGGCCGGCGCCGGACAGGGGCTGCAGGACGCCGTCGCCACCCTGGCCCTGGTGCTCGCCGTCGCCCTGGTGGTGCTGCCGGTCGGCTGGGCGCTGAGCAGGTGGCTGCCCTGGCGGTTGCGGTGGGCCCGGGAGGCCACGGCGGCGACCCGGCTGTCGGTCACCGCCCCCGACCTGGAGCTGCTGGCCGCCCGGGCCGTGGCGACGGCGTCGCTGCCGGCGCTCGCCGGGCTGCCGGCCGGGACCGGGGCGGCCTGGCGGGCCGGGGACCCCGCCGCGACCCGGGCCCTGGCCGGTCTCGAACTGCGCCGGCTCGGGCTGGCGGCGCCCTCAGAAGGAGCTGTCGACCGCCCGCAGGGTCGGTGACCCGGCCCGCTGCGCCGCCGCGGCGAGGATGCCGATGACCGCGAGGGCGTTCTTCACCGTGCCGTCGAAGACCATCTGCACGGCCCGGTCGAAGGGCACCCGCTCGACGGTCATGTCCAGCTCCTCGTGCTCGACGACGAACCCCTCGGGCCGCTCGACCGGGGAGAGCCCCTCGGCCAGGTAGAGCCCGACCATCTCGGTGCAGAAGCCGGGGGTGGACAGCGAGGTGGTCAGCAGCTGCCACCGCTCGGCGGCGAGCCCCACCTCCTCGGCGAGCTCCCGCTTCGCCGTCTCCAGCGGGGGCTCGCCGTCGGCGTCCCGCAGCCCGGCCGGCAGCTCCCACAGGTGCTCGCCGATCGCGTGCCGGTACTGCTTGAGCATCACGACCGCGCCGTCCTCGTCCAGCGCCAGGACGCCGACCGCGCCCGGGTGGGTGACGATCTCGCGCACCGAGGAACCGCCCTCGGGCATGGCCACGGTGTCCTTGCGCAGCGAGATGACCCGCCCGCTGTAGACCTCCTCGGTCTCGAGGACCTCGTACACGGTCAGATGCCCATCTCGGCGTGGCCGGGGACCGGGAGGCGTGCCGACTCCTGGAAGTCCACCGCGGCCTTCACCAGCCCGGCGAAGAGCGGGTGCGGCCGGGTGGGCCGGCTCTTCAGCTCGGGGTGGGCCTGGGTGCCGACGTAGAACGGGTGCACGTCGGCGGGCAGCTCGACGAACTCGACCAGGGTGCCGTCCGGGGATGTGCCGGAGACGACGAGACCGGCGGCGGTGAGCTGGTCGCGGTAGGCGTTGGCCACCTCGTAGCGGTGCCGGTGCCGCTCGGTGACCTCGGTGGCCCCGTAGGCGCCGGCGGTGACCGAGCCCTTCACCAGCGTGGCCGGGTAGCTGCCCAGCCGCATGGTGCCGCCCATGTCGCGGTCGCCGGCGACGACGTCGAGCTGCTCGGCCATCGTGGAGACCACCGCGTGCTCGGTCTCCGGGTCGAACTCGGCGGAGTTGGCGTCCTCGATGCCGGCCAGGTTGCGGGCGGTCTCGATGACCATGCACTGCAGGCCCAGGCACAGCCCCAGCGTCGGGATGCCGTTGACGCGGGTGTGCCGCAGGGCGCCGAGCTTGCCGTCGATGCCGCGCACGCCGAACCCGCCGGGCACGCAGACGGCGTCCACGCCCGACAGCGCGGTCGCCGCCCCCTCGGGGGTCTGGCAGTCGTCGGAGGGCACCCAGCGGATCTGCACCCGGGTGCGGTGGGCGAACCCGCCTGCGCGCAGCGCCTCGGTGACCGACAGGTAGGCGTCGGGCAGGTCGATGTACTTGCCGACCAGGCCGATGGTGACGGTGGTCTTGGGGCCGTGGACCCGCTCGAGCAGGTCGCCCCACACGGTCCAGTCGACGTCCCGGAAGGGCAGCCCGAGCCGGCGGACGACGTAGGCGTCCAGCCCCTCGCCGTGCAGCACCTTGGGGATGTCGTAGATCGACGGGGCGTCGGCGCAGGAGATGACGCCCTCGAGGTCGACGTCGCACATCAGGCTGATCTTGCGCTTGAGGCCGGTGCCGATCTCCCGGTCGGCCCGGCAGACCAGCGCGTCGGGCTGGATGCCGATGCTGCGCAGGGAGGCCACCGAGTGCTGGGTCGGCTTGGTCTTCAGCTCGCCGGAGGGCGCGATGTAGGGCACCAGCGAGATGTGCAGGAAGAAGACGTTGTCCCGGCCGATCTCGTGCCGCACCTGGCGGGCGGCCTCCAGGAAGGGCAGCGACTCGATGTCGCCGACCGTGCCGCCGATCTCGGTGATGACCACGTCGACCGGGTCGCCGTCCCGGCCGCTGGCCTCGGCCCCGGACAGCATCCGGGCCTTGATCTCGTTGGTGATGTGCGGGATGACCTGGACGGTGTCGCCGAGGTACTCACCGCGGCGCTCCTTGGCGATGACGTCGGAGTACACCTGCCCGGTGGTCACGTTGGCCCGGCCGGTGAGGTCGGTGTCCAGGAAGCGCTCGTAGTGCCCGATGTCCAGGTCGGTCTCGGCGCCGTCCTCGGTGACGAACACCTCGCCGTGCTGGAACGGGTTCATCGTCCCGGGGTCCACGTTCAGGTAGGGGTCCAGCTTCTGCATGGTGACCCGCAGCCCACGGGCGGACAGCAGGGCCCCCAGCGAGCTCGCGGTCAGTCCCTTGCCGAGGGAGGACACGACGCCACCGGTCACGAAGACGAACTTCGTCGGGGCGGAGTTGGGGAGCAGGTTCCGAGGTTCAGCCAGTCGCGCCACGGGCGGTCACGCTAACACGGTCGGACTCCCCCACCCCGCCGTCGGCAGAGGGTGCTGCGTCACCGGTCTCGACGGTGCGGGGAGCCGCGGCCAGCCACACCAGCAGCGGCACCAGCAGGGTCGCCGCCGTCGCCGGGACCGCGACCCCGGAGTCGTTCACCGCGGCCGCCACGGTCAGGCTCAGGGCCACCGCCAGCAGCCCGGCCCGCAGCACCCGGACGTCGGCGGCCGGCAGGCCACCCGGGCTGGCGTCGGGCCCGCGCTCGGGTCGGCTGCGCAGCAGACCGCCCGGGCGAAGGAGCCAGAACGCGGCCACCGCCGCGACCAGCAGCGTGTAGGCCAGCGGGCTGCCGAGCAGGATGCCGAGGTTGGCCTCGGCCTTGCGGGTGACCACGGTCCAGGCCTGCCCGTCCAGGACCTGCGCGACGAAGCGTCCGAGGTGGCTGCGTTCGGAGGCCGGCCGGGTCCAGTCCAGCACCGCCACCGAGCCGACGACCACGACCGCGGCGGCCAGTACCCCGACCAGCCGGACGACGGTCACCCGGATGCCGCCCAGCAGCATCGCCAGCAACAGGAACCCGGGCACCGCGGCGAGCACCCCGCCGAAGTCCCGGCCCAGCGAGGGCGCACCGACCAGCCCGACGGTGACCACGCCGACCACCAGCACGGTGACCAGCGCCCGCCGCCGTCCCTCCCCCGCGCCGCGGCGGGCGACCCAGGCCGCGGCCCCGGCGGTGAGCAGCAGCGCTGCGACCGGCATCAGGCCGAAGGTGAGGTTGCCGTAGCCGGTGAACCGCCCGGCCACGATCGCGTCGTAGCCGAGCATCCCGTCCAGCTCGAGGTGCGAGCCGGTGAGCACGTCCAGGGCCAGCGTGGCCACCGTGACCCCGAGGACGACGACCGGCGGACCCAACCGTCGGCGGCGCCACGGCCCGGCCCAGGCCAGCCCGGCGACCAGCACGGTGGCCAGGGCGATCGACCCGGCCAGGGCCAGCCGCGGGGAGTCGGCGAGGTGCCAGGGCGCGACGTTGCCCAGGTAGGTGCCCACCGGCAGGGACGCGGCGACCAGGCAGACCGGGCGCACCCAGTGCCGCAGCCGGTTGCGGGTGGCCAGGCTGGGCCGGTGCCGGCTCCACCAGCGGCGCAGCCGCACCGGGGTGAACCCGGGGCTGCGGCCCCCGCCGAGGGTGAGCATGCCCAACCCGACGACGGCGGCTGACACCAGCACGAGCAGCCAGAACACGTCGCCGGTGCTGCGGTAGTGCACGACGGCCCGGGTGTTGGCCTGGTCCAGCAGCTGCGTGGCCCCGGCCAGCGCGGGCCGGTCCCCCTCGGCCCGGACCGCCTGGCCGTTCATCGAGGCGGGCTCGGGCAGCCCGAGGGCGCGCAGCACGGTGGGGGCGGTGTCGATGAGCTGGCTGAACGGGGCCCGGCCGGTGCTCGCGGAGGTCAGCCAGCCGGTGCCGAAGCCGGGACCCGAGGCCATGGACACGTGCAGCTGGGGCCGGCCGTCGTTGACCTCCGAGACGCCCTGGACGAGCAGGAGGGTGGAGCCGGGCAATGTCGCGAGGGCGTCCTGCACGGTGGCCAGCGCCTGGTCGATCTGCAGCAGCGCGCCGGCCCGGGGCAGCGGCTCGGTGCCGGTGTCGGTCTCGTCGGCACTGGGCTGCCCGGCGTCGGTCAGCTGGTCCAGGCCCACGAGCCCGAGCGGACAGGCCCCCAGCAGCGCGCTGAGCGTGCCGGTGTCGGGCAGCTCCTCCCGCAGGTCCACCGCGGTGCCCTCGGCCGCCACGGCCACCGTCGCGGCCCGGCTCACCACCGACGCACACCCCACCGCGTCGCCCAGCGCACCGGGCTCGGCGCCGAAGCGGTCGGTGGCGGGGTCCGCGGCGATGGCCGCGACCGCGGCCGTGGGGTCGGCCAGCCCGATGTTGCCGATCTGCTCCTGGGTGCCGCAGTAGGACAACGAGGTGTCCTGCGCGGCGTCGCGGCCGAGGAAGCCCGGCTCGGGGACCGGGGTGCCGCCGTCGAGGGGGGCACCGGTCTCGTCTGTGGGCAGCGGGACCGGCGGGATCGGGTCCTCCGGGGCCGCCCAGCGGGCCCGGTTGCCGGCGCCCAGCGTGGCCCAGCCGTCGAGCACGCACGTGGTGGGCCGGGCGGCCCGCACCGACAACGCACCGATGGACGACTCCCCGGCCAGCGCCCACAGCGTCGGGGTGCGGTCGGGGTCCAGGTCCGACCACACCAACCCGGGGACGCCGACGACGACCACCCGGTCGGCGGCGTAGGCGTCGTCGCCGGTGGCCGCGGCCGCCGGCGGGGCCAGGCCGAGCAGGAGCGCGACGACGGCGAGGAGCCCGAGCAGGGCACGCTCAGCCCGGCGCACCGAGCAGCTCCCGGTAGACGGCGACCAGCTGGGCGGCGGTGCCGGCCTCGTCGGGCCAACCGGCGGCCTGCGCCCGCCCCGCGGCCGACAGCCGGGCGGTGCGCTCGGGGTCGGTGAGGACGGCGGTGACCCGCTCGGCCAGCGCCACCGGGTCACCGGGCGGGACCAGCTCGGCGGCCTCGCCCACGAGCTCGGGCACGCCCCCGACCCGCGTCGCCACCAGCGGGGTGCCCGAGCGCAGCGCCTCCTGGGCGGTGAGCGAGCGGGCCTCCCAGACCGAGGGCAGGACGGCGACGTCGGCGGCGGCGAGCAGGTCGGCCACGTCGGTGCGTCGCCCCAGCAACCGGACCGGCAGCCGCTCGGAGTCGATCCGCCGGGTCAGCTCGGCCTCCAGCGGGCCGTCGCCGGCGACCACGGTCAGCGGGGTGGGGCCGGGGGCCTGCGCCCAGCGTGCGGCCGCGGCGAGCAGGGTGTCGTAGCCCTTCTGCGGGTGCAGCCGGCCCACCGCCACGACGAGCGGGCGACGGTCGTCCAGGCCCAGCTCGGCCCGCACCTGCGCCCGGGACCGGGTCGGCGGGGGCAGCGGGGGCGCCGACACCGGGGCGAGCCGCACGTCGCGGGCGCCCTGGGCGAGCGCGTTCTCGGCCAGGTCCGCCGACGCGGCGAGCACCAGGTCCGCGCTGCGCACGGTGGCCGCCTCGAGCCGGCCGAGCACCCGGGTCCTCAGCCCACCGCCGGGCTGGAGGGCGTTGTGCAGGGTGAGCACCAGCGGGACGCGGGTGCCCCGGCGGGCCGCGGCGGCGACCAGGCCGGCGCGCAGGCCGTGGGCGTGCACCAGGTCCGCTCCGCGGGTGGCCCGGGCCAGCGCGGCGACGGCCCGGACGTCGGCGACCGGGTCGAGCCCGCCGGAGATGCCGACCGGCCGGAAGGCCGCGGCGGCGGAGAACCCGAACAGCTCGTCGGTGGCGGCCGGACCGCAGACCCGCACCAGCGCGCCGGCCCGGCCCAGCGGGGTCAGCAGCGAGCGGAGGTGGGTGCCCACACCGCCGGTGCTGGTGGCCAGCACCTCGGCGATCCGGCGTCCGGCCAGCGGCTGTCCCGTCACGGCGTCCCCTCCCCCTGTGCTGTCGCGTCGGCTCCCCGGAGTCCTCGGACGGCGGCCAGCAGCGGCCGCCGCGCCGTCCCCATCATGACCGCCGCGGCGACCAGGAGCACGACGCCACCAGCGAGGACGCCGATCCCGACGGCCCCGAGCACCCCGCCCCGGGGCACCGCCCCGTCCCCCAGCGTGCGGGCCACCCACAGCCCGGCAGCGCCGGCCAGGACAGCCGCGACGAGGGCGGGCACCCCCGTGCGGGCCAGCCCGGCCAGCGTCTCCCGTCCGGTCACCCGGGCGACGACGACGAGCAGGCCGATGCCGGCGACGGTGACGCCGACCGTGTGCCCCAGCCCGAGCGCGACCGCGCGGTCCTCGACCGGCAGCGCCCGGGCGAGCACCAGGTCCGCGGCGACGGCCACCAGCCAGCCACCGCACACGCACACCGTCGGGGACCGCCACAGCCCGCGGGCGTACAGCGCGCGGGTGAGCACCGCGACCAGGCCGTAGCCGACCAGCCCGGGCACGAACGCGACGATCGTCGGCTGCAGTGCGGCGGCCGAGCCGGCGTCCCGGGCGGCGGCGAAGAACACCCGCGCCATCGGCCCGGACACCGCGACCAGACCCGCCGCGGCGACGGCCGAGAACACCACCACCAGCACGGTGACCGGCGCGACCACCCGGCGGTAGCCGGCGTCGTCCCCCTGCGCCGCGCGCTCGCTCATGCCCGGGAACGCCGAGGTCGCCAGCGGCACCGCGAGCGCCGCCCAGGGCAGCAGGAAGAGCGTCATGCCGGCGAAGTACACGACCTGGGTGCCGTCGGGGACGGCGGCGTCGTTGGCCAGCCGGATCGCGACGACGGCGACCAGCTGCTGCCCGGCGAGGGTGAGCACCCCGGCCAGCGCCAGCCGGCGCACCCGGGGGGCCGCGCCGACCGGGAAGCGCAGCCGGGGGCGCAGGCCCAGCCGCAGGCCACGCAACGGGAGCAGCAGGCACGCCGCCAGGGCGACCACCCCGAGCGTCGTCCCCACGCCCAGCACGAGCTCGGCGCGCCGGGACAGGTCGGCGACGTCCCGGCCACCGCCGATCCCGGCGAAGGTCAGGTAGGCCCCGGCGACGACGACGCTGGACAGCAGCGGGGCCAGTGCCGGCCCGGCGAACCGGCGGTGCGCCTGCAGCACGCCGGTGAGCACGACGGCCAGGCCGTAGAGCACGACCTGGGGGGCGAACACGACCAGGAACCGCGCGGCCAGGTCGACCTTGGCCGGGTCGGCGGCGTCGTCCCCGAGCAGGCCCTCGGCGATCGGCCGGGACAGCAGCGCCAGCGCCACGGCCAACGGGGTGAGCACCAGCAGGGTCCAGCCCAGCAGCGCCGAGGCGGTCTGCCGCACCTGCTCGCGGTCCCCGGCGGCGATCCCACCGGCCAGCATCGGGACGACGAGGCTGGCCAGCGCGCCGCCGGCGACGACCTCGAAGACGATGTTGGGGACGTTGTTGGCGGCCTGGTAGGTGTCCCCGGTGCTGGCCGCTCCGACGGTGTTGGTGAAGACGACGGTGCGGCCGAAGCCGGCGACCCGGGCGACGACGGTGAGCACGGCGATGAGCGCGGCCGCCCCGGCCACGCCCCGGACGGCCTGCTGCCGGGTCACCTCAGGCGGGCTGCCGGCCGAGCCGGTCCAGCTCGCGCAGCCCCGGGGTGGCCTCGATGACCGAGGTGAAGCTGATCTTCTCGCTGGCCAGGGTGAGCGCGGTGACCACGGTGAGGGCGGCGATCCGGGCCGGCCGGGACCCCCCGGCGGCCAACCGCAGGCCGAGCAGGGCACCGAGGGCGTTGGCCCCGCAGTCCCCGAGCATCACCTTCTCCCCCAGGTCGTCGGGCAGGGTGGCGAGCGCGGCGCCCACCGGGCCGGCGACCAGCCCGCCGGCGGGACCGCCGAGGGTGGCGGCGGCCAGGAGCGAGCCGGCCTTGGCGGCCCGGCCGGGCCGCAGGTCCAGCAGGTTGACCAGGTTGGCGGTGCCGGCGACCAGGCCGGTGGTGAGCACGCCGTCCACGAGGGCACCCACGCCCGAGCCGCGGCGGGTCAGCAGGGCCGCCGCCACCCCGGCGGCGCCGATGCCGGCGACCTTCACCGCACCGGCGGACACCCGCCCGGCGCGCAGCGCGGCGAGGTGGCCGGCCAGGCCCTTGTCGCGGGCCTGCTCGGGGCGGGCCCCGGCGAGGTCGTCGTAGCCGCCGACGACGGCGGACACCGTGCCGACCAGCGCGGACGCGCCTGCCCACCCGGCCGGCGCCCCGGCCGCCGAGGTGGCCGTGGCGGCCGCGGCCAGGACCGGACCGCCGAGCAGCGTGAGCGGCCGGCCGGCGTAGTTCACCCGGGCCCACCGGGCGGCACCCGGGCGGTCGGCGACGGCGCCCGAGGCGGCCAGCCCGGCCCGGGCGAGCCCTGCCCCGGCGGCGGCCAGCAGCAGCCGGCGGGCCATCAGTTGGCGGGGGCCGGCGTCGGGACCGGCGGGACGGGCTGGGCGTCCTCGCCGGTGCCGTACTTGCCCGAGGTGCCCTGCGCCTCGCTGGACAGCGCCAGCACGGTGCTGATCCGGCCCTCGGGGGCGTTCACGTTGTCCACCGTGGACACCTGGGTGGAGGCCTCGGTGTCGGCGCGGATGGTGCCGACCAGACCGGTCTCGCCGGCGGCGGCGGAGTCCCCGGACACCACGGTGCCCTGGCCCCGCTCGTCCAGGGCCACGGCGAGCTGGGACAGCGCGGTGTTGCGGGCCTCGGCGTCGTCCCCGGTCAGGGCGCCGGAGGTGAGGAACACCGCGTGCTCGGCGGCGGCGACGTCGGGGCTGTCCAGGCTGAGCACGTCGAGCGCGGACAACCCGGCGAGCACCTGGGCGGTGGCGGTGGAGTCCGGCACGACCGACTCCCCGCCCTCGACGGCGGGCGCCGGGATCTGGAGCACCTGGGCCAGCAGGGCGGCGACCAGCTCGCCGGTGTCGTCGGTCTCCGGCAGCGTCACGCCCGAGGGCAGCCCGCCGGGGCTGGTGAGGAAGCTCTGCAGGCTCTGGGCGGTCTGCGGGTCGCTGTAGGCCGGGGTGAGCCGGACGGCGCCGGTCACGGTGGCACCGGACGCCTCGATCAGCGAGGTGACCTCGTCCACCAGGTCGGTGTCGACGTCCTCGTTGCCGAGCACCAGCACGACCGAGGACCCGGTCAGGGTGCCGGCGACCAGCGCGGGCCCGACCTCCTCGGCGAAGCCGCCGGTGGCGTCGAGCTGGGCCTGCAGCCCCTGCGTCTCGTCCTCCAGGGCGCGCTTGTCCTCCTGCAGCCCGGCCACCTGGGTCTGCAGGTTGTCCAGCAGGCCCCCGTTGAGGGCGGTGGTGCCGATGACGATCCCCAGCGCGACGGCCAGGAAGACCGCGATCAGGGAGACGAGGTGGTAGCGGAAGTCGATCACGAGAAGAGGTTCTCCAACCAGAACACGAAGCTGTCCCACTGGTCGACCAGCAGGTCGACGTAGATCCGCCCGGCCGTGGACACCGCGAGCGCGGCGCCGATCGACACGAGGGCGGCGAGCACGAGCAGGACGAGGGCGAGGGTCGAGATGCGGCTGCGGTACAGCCGGCTGACGCCCTTGGCGTCGACCAGCTTGCCGCCCAGCCGCAGGCGGGTGAGGAACGTCGAGGCCATGCCGCCACGGCCCTTGTCCAGGAACTCCACGAGCGTGGCGTGGGTGCCGACGGCGACGATGAGCGTGGCGCCCTTCTCGTCGGCCAGCAGCATCGCGATGTCCTCGCTGGTGGCCGCGGCCGGGAAGGTGATGGCCTCGACGCCGAGGTCCAGGACGCGCTGCAGGCCCGGGGCGCGGCCGTCGGCGTAGGCGTGCACGACCACCTCGGCACCGCAGCGCAGCACGGAGTCCGACACCGAGTCCATGTCCCCGATGATCATGTCCGGCTGGTAGCCGGCCTCGATGAGCGCGTCGGCCCCGCCGTCGACCCCGATGAGGACGGGGCGGTAGTCCCGGACGTAGGACCGCAACGCGCCGAGGTCCTCCTTGTAGTCGTAGCCCCGCACGACGATGAGCACGTGCCGGCCCTCGATCTGGGTGGCCACGTCCGGGACGCCGACGCCGTCGAGCAGCAGCGCCCGCTCGGTCTTCATGTACTCCATCGTGTTGGCGGCGAAGGCCTCCAACTGGGTGGAGAGCCCGGCGCGCGCCTCGGTCATCGCCTCGGCGATGGTCTCCTCGGTCTGCTCGGTGCCGGTGGCCACCACGGTGTCCCCGGCGTAGAGGGTGTCGCCGTCGAGCCGGACGGTGGTGCCCTCCTTGAGGTCGGCGAAGACCTCCTTGCCCACGTTGTCCAGCAGCGGGATGCCGGCGGCGGCCAGGATCCCGGGGCCCAGGTTGGGGTAGCGGCCGGAGGTGCTCGCCGCGGCGTTGACCACCCCGGCGACCTTGCAGGTGACCAGGGAGTCCGCGCTGACCCGGTCGATGTCGACGTGGTCGATGACGGCGATGTCGCCGGGTCGCAGACGCTTCGTGAGGTTCTTGGTCCGGCGGTCCAACCGCACGGTGCCGGTCGCCCCGGGAGCGGTGTCGGCGGCGCGACCACGCCGCAGGGTGCCGATGCGCATGGCGGCGATCGTCGCACGTCGGCGTGGGGCGCCGGGACGACGACGCGCTCCGGTCCGGCCCGACGGCCCCCGTGGAGCGCCGAGGGGACGGAGTCGTCCGATGACTGTGCGTGTCCGACACCACCGGTGGGCGACACGCCCGGCGCGCCCCCGACCGCGCCTCCGGAGGCCACAGCCGGGGTGTCTACCGTCGCCCGGGTGACTGGTGGGGCCCGGGCGAGGCGAGCTGCATCGACTGTCCTGTCCGAGGCGACCGGGAGCGAGGGCGGTACAGCCGCTGTACCCGACCCCCGGCCCGAGGACGTCGTCGCGGCGCAGGCCCGGGCCGAGGCGCACACCGGCTCGACCACCGAGGCGGAGCTGGCCGCCGTGGGGCCGGTCGCCCCGCCCAAGGCCCGCCGGGCGCGTGCGCCGAAGCCCGCCGCGGCTGCCGCCCCGGCCAAGCGGACCCGGAAGCCGGCCGGGCCCAACGTCCGCGAGGTCCGCCGGCAGCAGACCCGGGAGACCATCGTCGACGCGGCCACCGCGCTGTTCGCCGAGCGCGGCTTCGACCACGTCAGCGTGCTGGAGATCGCCCAGCGGGCCGGCGTGGTGGAGAAGACCGTCTTCAACCACTTCCCGGTCAAGGAGGGCCTGGTCTTCGAGGCCGACCCGCCGATGCAGGCGGCGCTCCTCGACGCCGTCCGCCGTCGCCCCGTGGGTGAGTCCGCCGCGGCCGCCGCCGGCACGTTCATCGTCGCCGCGTGCAGCCGGCTCGGAGACCCCGCCGCCACCGCGACCGTGGCCGAGATGGCCCGGGTCATCCGCGGCTCGCGCACCCTGCAGGTGCGGGAGCGGGAGATCCTCGGTCAGCTCACCGACGCCCTCACCGAGCAGATCACCCTGGAGACCCGCGCCGAGCCCGGCGAGCTGGAGCCGTGGCTGACCGCGCACGCGGTCCTGGGCCTGTACCAGGGCCTGCTGGAGCTGGCCCGCGACCGCGTGCTCGCCGTCTCCACCGCCCCCTCGGCCGACCTCACCGAGGAGCTGCGGCAGAGCGGTGAGCGCGGCCTGGCCCTCCTCCAGTTCGGCCTCGCGGGGTACTCGAAGCGACGCTGAAGGACCCCCTCAGCTGCGGTCGGCGGCCACCGTCAAGAGCTCGCGGGCGTGGGCCTGGCCGGTGTCGCTGTCGGTGAGACCCGAGAGCATCCGGGCCAGCTCGCGGACCCGGTCCTCCCCCACCACCGCGCGGATGTCGGTGGCGGTCACCCCGGCGCCGGAGTCCGGGGACTTGTCCACCACCAGGTGGGTGTCGGCGAACGCCGCCACCTGGGCGAGGTGGGTGACCACGACGACCTGGTGCTCGACGGCGAGCCGGGCCAGCCGGCGCCCGATCTCCCCGGCGGCCTGACCGCCGACCCCGGCGTCGACCTCGTCGAAGACCATCACCGGGACCGGGTCGGCCCCGGCGAAGACCACCTCGATGGCCAGCATCACCCGGGACAGCTCACCGCCCGACGCGCCCTTGTGCACCGGCCGGGCCGGCGCACCGGGGTGGGCGGCCAGCAGCAGCGCCACCTCGTCGGCGCCGTCCGGGCCCGGCGTGTCGGCGTCGGTGGTGATCGAGAACGACACCCGGGCGCTCTTCATCGCCAGGCCGGCCAGCTCGTGCCCGACGTCGGCGGCGAAGCCCTCGGCCGCGGCGGTCCGTCCCGCGGTCACCCGTGTCGACAGCTCACGGAGAGCGGCCCGGGCCTGGTCCCGCTCGGCCTCCAGGGCGGCCAGGGCCTCGTCGGAGACGTCGAGCCGGTCCAGCCGCTCCTCGGCGTCCCTGGCCCAGGCGAGCACGCCGTTCACGCCGTCGCCGGGGTCGGCGTAGGCGCGCACCAGCGCGGTGATGGCGGCGCGCCGGTCGAGCACCTCGGCGAGGCGGGCCGGGTCGGCGTCCAGGTCGGCGACGTAGCCGGCCAGCTCGACCCCGACGTCGGCCACGACCGCACCCACGTCGCCCAGCCGCTCGGCCAGGCCCACCAGTGCCGGGTCGCCGGAGGCGGCCAGGGCACGCTGCGCGGCGGCGAGCGCGGCGGTGGCGTCCTGCGGCAGGTCGTCCCCGCCGCCGAGGTCGCCGGTGGTGTCGCCGACCAGGGCCAACCGGGCCTCGTCGGCGCCGCCACGCAGGGCGTCGGCGTCCCCCAGGCGGGCTGCCTGGGTGTCGAGCAGGGTGTCCTCGTCGGGCTGCGGGGCGACCGCGGCGATCTCCTCGAGACCGCGGCGGAGCACCTCGGCGGTCTGCGCGAGCTCGCGGGTCTGGGTGCGGCGGCGCTCCAGGTCGGTGGCCAGCTGCCGCCAGGCCGCGTGTGCGGTGCGGTGCTGCTCGACCAGGTCCAGGTGCGCGACGCCGGCGTAGCGGTCCAGGGCGCGGCGCTGTTCGGCCGGACGGGTCAACCGCAGCTGGTCGGTCTGGCCGTGCACGGCCAGCAGGTCCTCGGCGATCTCGGCGACCACCCCGACGGGCACGCTGCGCCCGCCCAGGTGTGCCCGCGACCGGCCCTCGGCGCTGACCGTGCGGGCCAGGATCAGGGTGCCGTCCTCGTCGGGCTCGGCGCCGGCGTCGGCGGCCCGCGCCCAGACCGGGGAGTCCGCCGGGAGCTGCAGCCGACCCTCGACCCCGGCTCGACCGTTGGCGCGCACCCGGCCCGGGTCGGCCCGCCCGCCGAACAGCAGGGTCAGCCCGGTGACCACCATGGTCTTGCCGGCGCCGGTCTCCCCGGTCACGACCGTCAACCCCGGGTTGAGGTCGAGGGTCACGTCGTCGATCGCGCCCAGGCCGTGGATGTGCAGCTCGCTGAGCGCCCCGTTGCGGGGCGGCCCGGTCACCGCTGGGCCCTTCTTCGCCGCAGCCGCCGTCTCACGCCGTGCCACGGTCGACCTCCCCGCTCTCCGCGGTGTCGTCCCGCAGCAGGACGTTGCGCCGGGTCGGGGCCAGTTCGTGCCCCGGGCCGGCGTGCCCGGCGGTGCGGGCGTCGCGGAACCCACGCACCGGCAGGCCGAACTTGGCGACCAGCCGGTCGCCGAAGCTGCGCGGCTGCACGCGGGCGATCCGCACCGGGCGGTCCGAGCGCCGGACGTCGACCCGGCCACCGACCGGGATCTCCACCGTCCGGCGACCGTCCGCGGACACCCGGGCGCGGGTGCCGTCGGCCGGGATCGCGACGGTCAGCACCGACGCCGGGGAGGTGACCAGGGGCCGGGCGAAGAGCGCGTGCGCGTTGGTGGGCACCACGAGGATGGCCTCGACGTCGGGCCACACGACCGGACCGCCGGCGGAGAAGGCGTAGGCGGTGGACCCGGTGGGGGTGGCCGCGAGCACACCGTCGCAGCCGAAGCTGGTCAGCGGGCGGCCGTCGATGGCCAGCACCACGTCGAGCACCCGGGACCGCTCGACCTTCTCCACCGAGGCCTCGTTCAGGGCCCAGGTGCCGCCGGTCTGCTCCCCGTCGGCGTCGAAGACCGCGACCTCGAGGGTGAGCCGCTCCTCCACGGAGTACGCGCACTGCTCGATCGCCAGGAGGGTCTCCTCGACGGTCTCCGGCTCGGTCTCGGCGAGGAACCCGACCCGGCCCAGGTTCACCCCGGTCAGCGCCGCGTCGGTGGCCCGGGCCAGCTCGGCGGCGCGCAGGAAGGTGCCGTCGCCGCCCATCACCAGCACGACCTCGGCGCCCTCGGCGGCGGTGGGGCCGAAGGGGACCACCTCGGCGCCCTCGATGGCCAGGTCGGCGGCCTCGTCGTCGAGCACCCGCACGACCAGCCCGGCCCTGGTGAGGCGGGCGGCGGCCGTGCGGGCCAGGTCGATGATGTCGGCGCGACCGGTGTGCACCGCGAGCAGGACGCGGCGCACCCCGTCGGCGGCCGGTGCGCAGGCGGTGGTGGGGGGCTGGGGGCTGCTGTCGGTGCTCACTGGGGGCCCTCCTGGACGGCTCGGTGGACGGCTGCGGGGTCCGGCGGCGCGGCGTCGCGCCGCAGCCGGAGGAAGAACTCGACGTTGCCGGCGGGGCCGGGCAGCGGGCTGGCCACGACACCGGCGGTGCCCCACCCGAGGGCGGCCGCTGCGGTGGCCACGGTGAGCACGGCGTCGGCCCGGTGCTCCGGGTCGCGCACCACGCCGCCGGTGCCCAGCCGTTCGCGACCCACCTCGAACTGCGGCTTGACCATCGGCAGGAGCTCTCCTGTCGGATCGGTGCAGGCGGTCAGCGCGGGCAGCACCAGTCGCAGGGAGATGAAGGACAGGTCGGCGACCACGACGTCGACCGGCCCGTCGATCGCCTCGGGGGTCAGCGTCCGGACGTTGGTGCGCTCGTGGACCACCACCCGCTCGTCGGTGCGCAGCGACCAGGCCAGTTCCCCGTAGCCGACGTCGACCGCCACGACCTGGCGCGCGCCCCGGCTGAGCGAGACCTCGGTGAACCCACCGGTCGAGGCGCCGGCGTCGAGCACCCGGGTGCCGGTCAGGTCGACCCCGAACGCGTCGAGCGCGCCGATGAGCTTGTGCGCACCGCGGGAGACCCAGCTGGGCTCGTCAGGGTCGGTGCGGACGACGACCGGGGTGCCCGCCTCCACCCCCGTCGCGGCCTTCGTGGCGGTCTGGCCGGAGACCGTGACGCGGCCGTCGGCGATCAGGGCCTGGGCGTGCTCGCGCGAGCGGGCCAGCGAGCGACGGACCAGCTCGGCGTCCAGCCGGGCACGCCGGGCCATCAGCGGCACCCCGGTGTCGCGACCGGGTTCACAGCTGGTCGATCGTGGCGAGCCGCCGCTGCAGGTGGGCGTGCGCGAGCTCGAACTCCGCGGCGTGCTCGGCGACCGGGAGACCGGCGAGGCGGGCGGCCAGGTCGGGGGCCCCGTCCACCGGAGCGGGCGTCGGGCGCGGGGGCCCCGGGACGGGCCGGGAGGTCTCGGTCACCGGGCTCTCCTCCTCGCGACGGGACGGCTGGTCGGGGGGTGCTGCCGGAGCGGGTGCCGACCCCTGCAGGTTACCGGCCGTGACCGCGGGCCCCCGGGTGCCGGAGGGGCTCGCGGTAGCGTCCCCGCAGCCCGGGGCGCCCCCGCCCCGGTGCACCGCGACACCTCGTCGACCCGCTGAGGAGACCCCGCCCGTGGCCACGCTCGAGCAGTGCATGACCGCCCTGGAGGGCTTCGTGTCCACGCTGGCCGCCAAGCCGGCCGCCCAGGGCCTGGACCGGACCGTCTCCTGCCGGTTGACCGACCTGGAGCAGGTCGTCCGGGGTCGGTTGGCCAACGGGCACGCGCACGACATGGAGGCCGTGCCGGACGCCCCGGACCTGCCCAAGGCCGACATCCGGCTGACCATGACGTCCGACGACCTGCTGGACCTCACTGACGGCGACCTGACCTTCGCCTCGGCGTGGGCGACCGGGCGGGTCAAGCTCGAGGCGGGGCTCCGCGACATGCTCCGGCTGCGCTCCCTGCTCTGACCCGCGCGGCGGCTCACCCCGCCAGCCCCCAGCGGGTCAGCGCCTCGGACACCGCGCCCTGCCCCGGCTGCACGGTCGGAGCGGCACCGTCGTGCCGGTGCCGGGCCCAGTGCGCCACGCACAGCGCGCGCAGCCCGTCGAGCCCGTCGTCGTCGGCGGTGTCCCCCGTGACGGTGAGGGCCAGGGACTCCTCGGCACCCGCCGTGGCCGTCCAGGCACCGCAGCGCCAGCCCTCGCCGTCCTGCACCACGGAGGGGTGGGCGCGCCCCAGTCCGGCGACGTCGTCGGCGATCAGGTCGGGGCGGTGCTCCGGGCCCGCGGCCAGCAGCGAGGTCGGCGTGGTGACCCCGGAGAAGACGAGCAGGCTGGGCGCCCCGGCACGACGGCCACCCTCGATGTCGGTGTCCAGCCGATCGCCGACCACCAGCGGGCTGCGCGCCCCGGTCCGCCGGACGCACTCGGCGTGCATGGCCGGGTCGGGCTTCCCGGTGACCAGCGGCTGCTGCCCGGTCACCGCGCTGACCACCCCGACGAGTGCGCCGTTGCCAGGCAGCACGCCGCGGGGCGAGGGGATGGTGGCGTCGGTGTTGGTGGCGACGTGGGTGGCCCCACCGCGAACCGCCACCACGGCCTCGGACAGCTGGACCCAGCCGACGTCCCGGCCGTAGCCCTGCACCACCGCGACCGGCGACTGCCCGGCTGCGTCCACGACCTCGAGACCGGCCTCCCGGAGCGCGGCCGCGACGCCGGGCCCGCCGACCGGGAGGACGCTCGCGCCCGCACCGAAGCGCTCGGCCACCACGGTGGCGGCGGCCTGTGAGCTGGTGATGACGTCGGCCGGCTCGGCGGGCACCCCGAGCTCGGTGAGGTGGGTGGCCACCTCGGCCGGGGTGCGGGCGGCGTTGTTGGTGACGAAGCCCAGCTGCATGCCGGCGTCCCGGGCCGACTGCAGCGCCGCGGGCACCCCGGGCACGGCGTCGGGACCGACGTAGACGACGCCGTCCAGGTCGAGCAACGCGACGTCGTGGGTCTGGGTGGGGGGCTGCTCGGCGCCGCGGGCAAGCAGCGGCACCTCGGGGTGGTCGACGGTCACGCGCTGATGTGACCACAGGCCCGGGGCGGCCCGCCGCCCGGCTCCTACGATCGACCGGTGGCCCCCTCCCCCGCGGACGACGAACCGCCCGCCGCGACGGACACCCTCGAGGTGCGGCCGTTCCGGGCCACGACCTACGCGGTGCACGACCCCGACCACCTCGCCCGGGTCAGCTCCCCTGCCTACGACCTGGTCAGCGCCGAGGGCCGCGCCCGACTCGCCGCGGCCGACCCGCACAACGTCGTCCGGCTGATCCTCCCGGAGCTGGACGGTCCGCCCCCCGCCTCCCGGGCGGCCCGGGACCAGCTGTCGGCCACCCAGGCCGCGCTCACCTGGACGCGGTGGCAGGAGGAGGGGGTGCTGGTCGACGACGCCACGCCCGCCTTCTGGCTGTACCGGATGAGCGGCCCGGGCGACGAGGTCACCACCGGATGGCTGGGAGCGGTGACCCTGCCCCCGCCGGGATCGGCCGCAGTGCTGCCGCACGAGGACGTCTGGCCGCCCGCCGTGGAGGGCCGCCGCCTGCTGCTGGACGCCACCCGGACCGACCTCGAGCCGATCGTGCTCTCCCACGACCGGGACACCGACGTCGCCGCGGTGACCGAGGAGCTCGGCCGCGGGACGGCGGACGCCACGGTCGCCGACGTCGACGGCGTGACCCACGAGCTGTGGCGGGTCACCGACCCTGCCGCAATGGACCGCCTGTCGGCCGGGTTCGCCCGGACCGGTGCCTACATCGCCGACGGGCACCACCGGTTCGCCGCCGCCCGGGCGCACGCCGCGACGGGCGCAGCGGGGTCCGGTGCCGTCCTGGCCCTGATGACCCCGACCGGCTGGGGCGGCCTGCGGGTGCGTGCCATCCACCGCGTGGTGCCCGACCTGGACCTGGACACCGCCGCCGAGCTCGCCCGCTCCGGCTTCACGGTCACCCCCGTGTCGACGTCCACCCCGGAGGCCACCGCCCGCGCGTGGGTCGACCGTCCCGAGTGCGGGTGCTTCCTGCTGACCGACGGCACCCGGTTGCTGCAGGTGGGCGACCCCTCCGCCGAGGTGCGCGCCCGGGTGCCTGGGGAGGCCCCGGCGGCGTGGCGGTCGCTGGACGTGGTGCTGGCCCACCACGGGCTGGTGCGCGGCGCGTGGGGGCGCGACCCGGCTGACCCCCGGTCGGTGCTCATCGCGCACGACGTCGACGAGGCGCTGACCCGCGCCCGGGACACCGGCGGGGTGGCCGTGCTGCTCCGTTCGCCCTCGCCCGGCGACGTCGCCGCCGTGGCCAGGGCCGGCGCCCGGATGCCGCGCAAGAGCACGCTCTTCGTGCCCAAGCCCCGCACCGGGCTGGTGTTCCGACCGCACCGGGGCGCCCCCGACTGAGCAGGCCGCCACCGGGTCAGGCCGTCTCCGCCTCGGCCGGCCGGGCCGGGGTCCGGACCTTCCGGGCCTTGCGGCACTCGACCTCGTGGGCCACGCGGACACCGGACTCGCCGCGCCAGAACCGGCGCTGCAGGGCGCCCTCCACCTCGATCACGTCGTCGACCTTCCACCCCGGGGCCCGGGCCACCAGCGACTCCGTGAAGCTGATGCAGGTGATCGTGTCGGCCCGGGGAGCGCGCGGGCGGGGTGCGGGTCGGCGGACGGTCAGCGTGAAGGAGAGCAGCGTGTCGCCGCTGGGCAGCTCACGCAGCTCGACCGGGGCGGCGAGCCGCCCACGCAGGACGACGTCGTTGCGGTCGATCAGGGACAGGCTCATGACAGGAGCCTGTCCACCGGGTCCCCCACGCACCAGGCCCGCCCACGATCTGTGGACGGGCCCGGTGGTTGTGGACAGCCGGGGTCAGTCTGTCGGACGGTCCTGCTCGTCGGCGGCGGAGAACAGCCCCGTGGTGCCGGCGGCCGGCCGGGTCACCGGGGGGACGACGGGCGCGGCGGTCTGCTCGTCGGAGAACCCGGGCGCCGGGATCTCGCCCAGCAGCTCGGCGACCTCGGCCTCGATGTCGTCCTCGTCGGGGTCGTAGCCGGGGCCCACGTCGGGGTCCTCGGCCATGCCGTCACCGGCCAGCTCGCCGAGGTCGTCCGTGGCCTCGTCGGCGTCGGCGTCGGGAGTGGCCTCGGACGTGGGTGCCTCGTCGACCGACTCGGCCACCTCGGTGTCCTGGAGGTCGTCGTCCCCATCGCCGTCGGTCTCGTCCGCGACGTCGTCGGCAGCGTCGACGTCCTCCTCGTCGTCGTCCTCGTCGAACTCGATGCCGTCGAAGCGCTCGGCCACGCCGGTCTCGTCGTCGGGGTCGGCGGCGATGATCGCGGCGAACCACTGGTCGGCCAGCTCCGCGTCACCGCGGGCGACCAGCAGGTCGGCGTAGGCGGTGGCCAGCCGGAGCTGGCCCAGGTCGCCCCGGGACAGCTGCTCGGGCGTCGGCCGCCCGCCCAGTGCGCCTTCGAGCACGAGAGCAGCGGCAGGGAGCTCGTCGAGGTCCTGCCGGGCACCGGCCTCGACCAGCTGCAGCTCGACGGTCTCCTCGGCGTCGACGCCGGCGGCGAGGGCGTCGGAGACGATCCGCAGCGCGATCTCGGGCCGGCCGAGGGCGCGCTCGCAGTCGGCGAGGACCGCCCGGTAGGACTCGTCACCGCTCATCCGCCGGTACGCGCGCAGCTCGCGAGCAGCCTCGCCGAAGTCACCGGCGTGGTAGGCGGCCACGCCCACGGCCTCACGGACGGCGGCGATGCGGGAGGCCCGGTCCCGGGCTGCGCGGGCGTGCGCCAGGGCGGTCTCGGGGTCCTCGTCCAGCAGACCGCCGGCGGCCACCAGGTGCTGTCCGACGACATCGGCGTTGCGTGAGTCCAGGCTGCGCAGAGCCTGCTTCACGCTGCCGTCGAGCTGGCGGGGGTCGGCCCACTCGGGGATGGGGGGTCCCGCGGGTCGACGGTCGGCGAAGCCACTGTCCCCGCCGCGCTCCCCACCGGAGGGACGACGGCCCTGCCACGCCGGCCGGTCACCCGAGGGTCGCCCCCCACGATCCGGGCGGCCACCGCCCTGCGGCCGGTCACCGGAGAAACGGCCGCCGCCCTGGGGGCGATCCCCGGAGGGCCGGCGGTCCTGCCACGCCGGCCGGTCACCCGAGGGGCGGCCACCGCCCTGGGGGCGGTCACCGGTCGGTCGACGGTCCTGCCACGCGGGACGGTCACCGGAGGGGCGGCCACCACCCTGCGGGCGATCGCCGGACGGGCGGCGGTCCTGCCAGCCCGCACGATCACCGGAAGGGCGACCGCCATCCTGCGGCCGGTCACCCGAGGGGCGGCCGCCACCCTGGGGGCGGTCACCGGGCGAGCGACGGTCCTGCCACGCGGGACGGTCACCGGAGGGGCGGCCGCCGCCCTGGGGGCGGTCACCGGACGGACGACGGTCCTGCCACGCCGGACGATCACCCGAAGGGCGACCGCCACCCTGCGGGCGGTCACCGGACGGACGACGGTCCTGCCACGCCAGACGGTCACCAGAAGGCCGGCCACCCCGGTCGGGACGGTCACCGGAGGGACGTCGGTCCTGGTCGTCCCCCACTCGCGGCCGAGCCGAGCCACCGGCGTACCGGGGCTGCCACCCACCCTGGAGGCGCTCCCGCTCACGGGCGCCCGGGGGACGCTGCTCGGACCGGGGCTCGGCCGGACGGCGGTCCTGCCACTGCGGACGGTCGCCGGAGGGGCGCCCGCCACCGGGACGGCGGTCCTGGCCCTGCGGTCGGTCACCCTCGGGACGGCGGACCCGGTCAGGGCGGTCGTAGACCGGACGGTCCGCACCGTTGCGAGCGTCGCGCGGTCCGGCCGGACGGCGGTCCTGCCACTGCGGGCGGTCCCCACCGGGACGACCGCCACCGGACGGCCGGCCACCGCCGGACTGCGGACGTCCGCCGCCGGAGGGACGACCACCGGAGGAGGGACGACGGTCCTGCCAGTCACCCCGGGGACGGTCGTCGCCTCCGGAAGGACGACGGTCCTGGTACTGCGGGCGGTCGCCGGAGGGACGCCCGCCCTGGCCGCCACGATCGTCACGTGACGACCCGCCGCCGGTCGGTCTGCCCTGGCCGCCGGACTGTCCTCGGTGCCCCGCCGGGCGACCCGGGCGGCCGGCTCCCCCACCGGTGGGCCGACCTGCGTTGCCGCGTCCACCGCCGGCACCCCCGCGGGGGGCACCGCCGCGATCGGATCCGCTGTTGCCGCGTCGGGGGGAAGTCATGGTGTGTCGATACCTCATCGCTCATCGGTGCACCAGGGCGTGTGCCACTGGTTCAGTGCTCGGGACCTGCTGAAAACACAAAAGCGAGAAGGGGGCCAGAGCTGTGCTCTGACCCCCTTCTCGGAATGATGTCCGGCGGCGTCCTACTCTCCCACCCAGTCCCCCGGGCAGTACCATCGGCGCTGAGAGGCTTAGCTTCCGGGTTCGGAATGAGACCGGGCGTTTCCCTCTCGCCATGACCGCCGTAACGCTGTGAAAGTCTCCACCCACACCCATCCGGTCAAGACAGGGGGGTGGTGGAACCATGGGTTCCGCACTTTCAGAACCGCACAGTGGACGCGAGACAGTAGATCAATCAATGCAAGGTGTGTTGGTCAAGCCCTCGGCCTATTAGTACCGGTCAGCTCCACACATTGCTGTGCTTCCACTTCCGGCCTATCAACCCGCTGGTCTGGGCGGGGGCCTTACCCGGTTGACCCGGTGAGAGACCTCATCTCGAAGCGAGCTTCCCGCTTAGATGCTTTCAGCGGTTATCCCTGCCGAACGTAGCCAACCAGCAGTGCTCCTGGCGGAACAACTGGCACACCAGAGGTTCGTCCGTCCCGGTCCTCTCGTACTAGGGACAGCTCTTCTCAAGTCTCTTACGCGCACGGCGGATAGGGACCGAACTGTCTCACGACGTTCTAAACCCAGCTCGCGTGCCGCTTTAATGGGCGAACAGCCCAACCCTTGGGACCTACTCCAGCCCCAGGATGCGACGAGCCGACATCGAGGTGCCAAACCATCCCGTCGATATGGACTCTTGGGGAAGATCAGCCTGTTATCCCCGGGGTACCTTTTATCCGTTGAGCGACACCGCTTCCACATGCCGGTGCCGGGTCACTAGTCCCAGCTTTCGCTCCTGCTCGACCCGTCGGTCTCACAGTCAAGCTCCCTTGTGCACTTGCACTCAACACCTGATTGCCAACCAGGCTGAGGGAACCTTTGGGCGCCTCCGTTACATTTTGGGAGGCAACCGCCCCAGTTAAACTACCCACCTGACACTGTCCCTGATCCGGATCACGGACCGAGGTTAGACATCCAATTCGACCAGAGTGGTATTTCAACGACGACTCCACGAACACTGGCGTGCCCGCTTCACAGTCTCCCACCTATCCTACACAAACCGAACCGAACACCAATATCAAGCTGTAGTGAAGGTCCCGGGGTCTTTCCGTCCTGCCGCGCGTAACGAGCATCTTTACTCGTAGTGCAATTTCGCCGAGCCTGTGGTTGAGACAGCTGAGAAGTCGTTACGCCATTCGTGCAGGTCGGAACTTACCCGACAAGGAATTTCGCTACCTTAGGATGGTTATAGTTACCACCGCCGTTTACTGGCGCTTGAGTTCTGAGCTTCGCCGTAAAGCTAACCCGTCCCCTTAACGTTCCAGCACCGGGCAGGCGTCAGTCCGTATACATCGTCTTTCGACTTCGCACGGACCTGTGTTTTTAGTAAACAGTCGCTTCTCACTGGTCTCTGCGGCCACCATCTGCTGCCCCGAGCTAGTCGGTTGACAGACAATGGCCCCCCTTCTCCCGAAGTTACGGGGGCATTTTGCCGAGTTCCTTAACCACAGTTCGCTCGATCGCCTTGGTATTCTCTACCTGACCACCTGAGTTGGTTTGGGGTACGGGCCGCTCAGAGCTCGCTAGAGGCTTTTCTCGGCAGCATAGGATCATCCAATTCGCCTCATTCGGCTATGCGTCAGGTCTCACCCTGTGTGTTCGACGGATTTGCCTATCGAACGGGCCACACCCTTGCACCGGTACTACCACTCACCGGTAGGACTACCTTCCTGCGTCACCCCATCGCTTGCCTACTACCAGTCCGGGTCCCACGTTCCACCCACACGCGACTCCCCCGAAGGGAAGCCATCACGGGGCTTCAGGTGGTTAGCATCGCTGAGCTCAGCATGGACGCTCTTTCGCGGGTACGGGAATATCAACCCGTTGTCCATCGACTACGCCTGTCGGCCTCGCCTTAGGTCCCGACTCACCCTGGGCGGATTAGCCTGGCCCAGGAACCCTTGGTCATCCGGCGGGGGAGTTTCTCACTCCCCTTTCGCTACTCATGCCTGCATTCTCACTCGTGTGGCGTCCACGGCTGGATCACTCCGCCGCTTCCACCGCCACACGACGCTCCCCTACCCATCCACACACCTGGCCCAACGACCTTGATCGAAAGGCAGGCTATTGCATGAATGCCAAAGCTTCGGCGGTGTGCTTGAGCCCCGCTACATTGTCGGCGCGGAATCACTTGACCAGTGAGCTATTACGCACTCTTTCAAGGGTGGCTGCTTCTAAGCCAACCTCCTGGTTGTCTCTGCGACTCCACATCCTTTTCCACTTAGCACACGCTTAGGGGCCTTAGCTGTTGATCTGGGCTGTTTCCCTCTCGACTACGAACCTTATCGCCCGCAGTCTCACTGCCACGCTCTCACTTACCGGCATTCGGAGTTTGGTTGATTTCAGTAACCTTGTGGGGCCCCTAGACCATCCAGTGCTCTACCTCCGGCAAGAAACACGTGACGCTGCACCTAAATGCATTTCGGGGAGAACCAGCTATCACCGAGTTTGATTGGCCTTTCACCCCTACCCACAGCTCATCCCCTCCATTTTCAACTGAAGTGGGTTCGGTCCTCCACGCGGTCTTACCCGCGCTTCAACCTGGCCATGGGTAGATCACTCGGCTTCGGGTCTAGAGCACGCGACTCAAACGCCCTGTTCGGACTCGCTTTCGCTACGGCTACCCCACACGGGTTAACCTCGCCACGTACCGCTAACTCGCAGGCTCATTCTTCAAAAGGCACGCAGTCACCCCCACGTCCGAAAACGCATAAGGCTCCCACGGCTTGTAGGCACACGGTTTCAGGTACTATTTCACTCCCCTCCCGGGGTACTTTTCACCTTTCCCTCACGGTACTTGTCCGCTATCGGTCACCAGGGAGTATTTAGGCTTAGCGGGTGGTCCCGCCAGATTCACACCGGATTTCACGGGCCCGGTGCTACTTGGGATGAGCTCAAGAGAGAGTGCGCGTTTTCGTGTACGGGGCTCTCACCCTCTATGGCGACCCCTTCCAGAGGCCTTCCACTAACAACACACTTTTCTGACTCTCCAGACCTTCGGCAGAAGATCTAAGAACGTCCCACGACCCCAACCACACAACGCCTGCCGGCTGTCACATGTGACTGGTTTAGCCTCATCCGCTTTCGCTCGCCACTACTCACGGAATCACGGTTGTTTTCTCTTCCTGTGGGTACTGAGATGTTTCACTTCCCCACGTTCCCTCCACTCGCCCTATGTGTTCAGGCGAGGGTCACACCACATGACTGGTGCGGGGTTCCCCCATTCGGAAATCCTCGGATCAACGCTCGGTTGACAGCTCCCCGAGGCTTATCGCAGCCTCCTACGTCCTTCATCGGCTCCTGGTGCCAAGGCATCCACCGTGTGCCCTTACTAACTTGAACACACACAAACCCACATCCCGGCCATCCACACGACCACCCGAAAGCGATACGTGCTTCACGGTCACGGTGCAGGAGTCATTGTTTCCTACAAGATGCTCGCGTCCACTGTGCAGTTCTCAAAGTACGGAGAGTCGACCAACCCCATACCGCCACCAGACCCGCATCGCTGCGGCGGTGTGACGGACGGCTGGTCCCCCACGAGATCGCCTCCCCCGCGCCTACCGGCGCAAGGTCCGCTCCCTCAGGACCCAACAGCGTGCCTACGGCCTCCGACCGCCACCATCCCCGTTCCCACCACCCGAAGGCAGCTGTACTAGGGGCCGATGACCATCATCAACCGAACTGGTCAGTGTTCCACCCTTGAGCTCCGTCACGAACACCAGGACCCCCACAGAATGCGGGGACCTCACGGCCCGTGCACGGCTCTGGACCACCACAACGAGTGTGGCGGCCAGTGCTCCTTAGAAAGGAGGTGATCCAGCCGCACCTTCCGGTACGGCTACCTTGTTACGACTTCGTCCCAATCGCCGATCCCGCCTTCGACGGCTCCCTCCCACAAGGGGTTGGGCCACCGGCTTCGGGCGTTACCGACTTTCGTGACGTGACGGGCGGTGTGTACAAGGCCCGGGAACGTATTCACCGCAGCGTTGCTGATCTGCGATTACTAGCGACTCCAACTTCATGGGGTCGAGTTGCAGACCCCAATCCGAACTGAGACCGGCTTTTTGGGATTCGCTCCACCTCGCGGTATCGCAGCCCTTTGTACCGGCCATTGTAGCATGTTTGCAGCCCTAGACATAAGGGGCATGATGATTTGACGTCATCCCCACCTTCCTCCGAGTTGACCCCGGCAGTCTCCCATGAGTCCCCGGCATTATCCGCTGGCAACATGGAACGAGGGTTGCGCTCGTTGCGGGACTTAACCCAACATCTCACGACACGAGCTGACGACAACCATGCACCACCTGTGTGCGACCCTTACGGACCCACCATCTCTGGAGGATTTCCGCACATGTCAAGCCTAGGTAAGGTTCTTCGCGTTGCATCGAATTAAGCAACATGCTCCGCCGCTTGTGCGGGCCCCCGTCAATTCCTTTGAGTTTTAGCCTTGCGGCCGTACTCCCCAGGCGGGGCGCTTAATGCGTTAGCTGCGGCACGGAGACCGTGGAATGGCCCCCACACCTAGCGCCCAACGTTTACGGCGTGGACTACCAGGGTATCTAATCCTGTTCGCTCCCCACGCTTTCGCTCCTCAGCGTCAGTTGTTGCCCAGAGACCCGCCTTCGCCACCGGTGTTCCTCCTGATATCTGCGCATTTCACCGCTACACCAGGAATTCCAGTCTCCCCTGCAACACTCAAGTCTGCCCGTATCGACTGCAGACCCGGAGTTGAGCTCCGGGCTTTCACAGCCGACGCGACAAACCGCCTACGAGCTCTTTACGCCCAATAATTCCGGACAACGCTTGCACCCTACGTATTACCGCGGCTGCTGGCACGTAGTTGGCCGGTGCTTCTTCTGCAGGTACCGTCACTTTCGCTTCGTCCCTGCTGAAAGAGGTTTACAACCCGAAGGCCGTCATCCCTCACGCGGCGTCGCTGCGTCAGGCTTCCGCCCATTGCGCAATATTCCCCACTGCTGCCTCCCGTAGGAGTCTGGGCCGTGTCTCAGTCCCAGTGTGGCCGGTCACCCTCTCAGGCCGGCTACCCGTCGTCGCCTTGGTGGGCCATCACCCCACCAACAAGCTGATAGGCCGCGGGCCCATCCTCAGCCGATAAATCTTTCCACCACCAGACCATGCGGCCAGTAGTCATATCCGGTATTAGCACCAATTTCTTGGAGTTATCCCAGAGCTGAGGGCAGGTTGCCCACGTGTTACTCACCCGTTCGCCGCTAGGGCACCACCCCGAAAGATGGGCCTCGCTCGACTTGCATGTGTTAAGCACGCCGCCAGCGTTCGTCCTGAGCCAGGATCAAACTCTCCGTAGATGATTTGATCACGGCTGAGAACCAAGAGTTGGCACTCTCGATGTCAATCAACCAAAGGAACCCATCCCGGCTAGCCCCCGAAGAGACACCCCAGGACTGGGGTAAAACATATGGCACTGACTTTCAGCACGCTGTTGAGTTCTCAAGGAGCGGACACTCAGGAACGCCAGCCCCAGAGGAGCTTCGTCTTCCCAGTGGATTGTCCTGCTCGGCGTCTCAGGCCCAACCTCGCGGTCGTTCCCGGCGCAGAGAGAAAGTTACGTGCCGCGGCGGGGGCTGTCAAACCCGCGACCGGGTGACGCCCGCCACCTGGTCGGAACCCGCCCGTCACGCGCCGTTCACACGACGCTGAGGCGCAGGTCAGACCCCGGTGGGGGCGCTCTGGCGGGCGCCGGCGACCGTGCGACGCCCGCGGCGCAGGACGAGCCATCCTCCTGGCAGGACGTCCGAGGCCCCCGGAACCGCTTCCCCGTCGGTCACCCGGACGTTGTTCAGGTACGCCCCGCCCTCCTTGATCGTGCGTCGGGCGTCCGACAGCGAGGAGCACAGGCCGGACTGCTGGAAGAGCGCGGCCAGGGTGGGCCACTCCCCCTCGACCGTCGTCACCCCGGCCTCGGACAGCGCCGCCTCGAGGGTGTCCGGCGACAGGTCGGTGAGCTCGGCCCGGCCGAAGAGCGCGCGCCCGGCCGCCTCCGCCTGGCGCAGCTCGTCGTCCCCGTGCACGAGTCGGGTGAGCTCCTCGGCGAGGGCCCGCTGGGCTTCGCGTGCCTGCGGCTTCTCCTCCGACGACGCGATCAGCTCCGCCACCTCGGAGGGAGGGCGCTCGGAGAACAACGGCAACCAGGCGCGCACGTCCACGTCGTCCAGACCCAACCAGTACTGGAAGAACCGGTAGGGGCTCGTGAGCTCGGGGTCCAACCAGACCGTCGCACCCTCGGTCTTGCCGATCTTCGTGCCGTCCGCCCGGGTGATGAGCGGCGTCCCCAGTGCGTGCACGGACGTGGCGTGGGTGCGCCGGACCAGGTCGGTGCCGGCGGTGATGTTCCCCCACTGGTCCGAACCCCCGGTCTGCAGCGTGCAGCCGTGCCTCTCGAACAGCTCGCGGAAGTCGTTGGCCTGCAGGATCTGGTAGCTGAACTCGGTGTAGCTGATCCCGGCGTCGCTGTTCAGCCGGGCCGAGACGGCCTCCTTGGCCAGCATCCGGTTGACCCGGAAGTTCTTGCCCAGGTCCCGGAGGAAGTCGATCGCCGACAGGGGCGCCGTCCAGTCCAGGTTGTTCACGTAGACCGGTGCCCGCAGGCCCTCCTCGGCGGCGGGCCGGTCGAGGAAGGGCGCCACCCGGGCGCGGATGCGCTCCACCCACTCGGCGACCAGCTCCGGTGAGTTCAGGGTGCGCTCGGCCGAGGGGCGGGGGTCACCGATGAGACCGGTGGCTCCCCCGACCAGCACGATCGGCTGGTGGCCGGCGCGCTGCAGGGCGCGCAGCACCATGAACTGGATCAGGTGGCCGACGTGCAGCGAGGCCGCGGTGGGGTCGAAGCCGCAGTAGTAGGTGACCGTGCCCTCGGCCAGCGAGGCGCGCAGGGCGGTCTCATCGGTGCTCTGGGCGATCAGCCCGCGGCGGTGCAGCTCGTCGACGACGTCAGGGGTGCTCACGGGGCTCCATCCTGCCCGGCAGCCCGTCGCGTCGTCCGCACCCCTGCACGGAAGGCACTCACGGTGGGGGCGCCGGTCTCGGTGAACCGCCACGGCAGGTCCGCCGCGTGGGTGATCCCGACCCGGGGTCCGGCGGTCACCGACGCCGGTGGTGTGCCGTGGTGCAGGCGCACCGGCGAGGACGGCGACAGCAACCAGGCGTCCCGGTCGTCCGCGCCGATCCCGAGCGCGGAGGTCAACCGGGCCGGCCCCCGGGCGAGGTCGCGATCCGTGGACGACGCCGGCCGCCGGGTCCGGGCCGGCTCGAGGCCAGCCACCACCTCCCCGGCCCGGAGCAGGACGGCCGACCCCTCCCCCTCGTGGCCCACCACCACGTTGGCGCACCAGTGCATGCCGTAGCTGAAGTACACGCGCCCGAGCAGCTCGTCGGGGGTGACGAGCGGCCCAGGGCGGTCCACCGGCTCAGAGTGCGGCAGCGACCGGGGAGGCCCCGGCCCAGGAGCGGTGGTCGGCCACCAGCGCGGTCAGCGCCTCCAGCTGCTCGGCGACCCGCTCGGGCGCCGTCCCGCCGCGGGCCTTGCGCGCCGCCAGGGCGCCCGGTACCGACAGGACGGTGCGGACCTCGGGCGTCAGGTGCTCGGAGACCTCGCTGAGCTGGCTGTCGGTGAGCTCGTCGAGCTCGACGCCGAGCTCCTCGCAGCGGGCGACCATGGCGCCGCTGATCTCGTGCGCTGACCGGAACGGCACCCCGGCCGACACCAGCCACTCGGCGACATCGGTGGCCAGCGCGAACCCCTGGGGGGCGGCGGCCTCCAGCACCTCGGGGCGCAGGGTGAGGGTGGCGATCATCCCGGTGACCGCGGGCAGCAGGAGGGCGAGCTGCTCGATGGAGTCGAAGACCGGCTCCTTGTCCTCCTGCAGGTCGCGGTCGTAGGCCAGCGGCAGCCCCTTGAGCATCGTCAGCAGGCCCGTCAGGTTGCCGACGAAGCGGCCGGCCTTGCCGCGGGCCAGCTCGGCGATGTCGGGGTTCTTCTTCTGCGGCATGATCGAGGACCCGGTGGCCCAGGCGTCGTCGAGCCGGGCCCAGCCGAACTCGGTCGACGTCCAGAGCACGACCTCCTCCCCCAGCCGGGACAGGTGCACCCCGAGCAGGGCGGCCGCGAAGCAGAACTCGGCGGCGAAGTCCCGGTCGCTGACGGCGTCGATGGAGTTGTCGGCGGCGCGGTCGAAGCCGAGCTCGGCGGCGACGGCATCGGGGTCCAGCCGCAGCGAGGAGCCGGCCAGGGCACCGGCACCCAGCGGGCTGACCGCGGTGCGGCGGTCCCAGTCCAGCAGCCGGTCGACGTCGCGGGCGAAGGAGTGCGCGTGTGCCAGCAGCTGGTGGGCGATGAGCACCGGCTGGGCGTGCTGCAGGTGGGTCATGCCGGGGGCGGCCACCGTGCGGTACCGCTCGGCCAGCCCGACCAGCGCCTGCTCGAGGTCGGCGAGGTCGCCCACCAGGGACCGGACGTGGTGCCGGAGGTAGAGCCGCAGGTCGGTGGCGACCTGGTCGTTGCGGGAGCGGCCGGCGCGCAGCTTGCCGCCGAGGGTGCCGAGCTTGGCGGTGAGGCCGCGCTCGAGGGCCTCGTGCACGTCCTCGTCGGCCTCGATCGCGGTGAAGGTGCCGTCGGCGACCTCGGCGGAGAGCTCGGTGAGCGCACCCACCATCTGCTCGAGCTCGTCGGCGGTGAGCAGCCCCGCGCGGTGCAGGACCCGGGCGTGCGCCCGGGAGCTGGCCAGGTCGAAGGGGGCCAGCCGCCAGTCGACGTCGGTGGACTTGGAGAGGGCGGCCATCGCCGCGGACGGGCCACCGCCGAACCGGCCTCCCCAGAGCCTGGTGTCGGAACCGGTCGGTGCGGTGCTCACGGTGCGGGACGTCCTTCGGGGTCGGAGGCGGGGTTGCCGGCGGCCAGCGCCAGCAGGCGGTCGGCGAGCGCGGCGCCGCCGACCGGGTCGCGGGAGACGACCAGCAGAGTGTCGTCGCCGGCGATGGTGCCCAGGACGTCGGGGAGGCCAACCTTGTCCAGGGCCGAGGCCAGGAACTGCGCTGCCCCTGGAGGGGTGCGCAGCACGGCCAGGTTGGCGCTGCCCTCGGCGCTGGTCAGCAGCTCGCCCAGCATCCGGGTCAGCCGACCGGGGGCGGACTGCGCCGGGCGCAGCGGGGCGTTCTCCGGGGGCAGCACGTAGGACGCCGGCACCCCGTCGGAACCGCGCATCTTGACCGCCCCGAGCTCTTCCAGGTCCCGGGACAGCGTGGCCTGGGTGACGTCGACGCCGGCCTCGGCCAGCAACCGCGCCAGGTGTGCCTGGCTGGTCACCGGCTGGGCCGTGATGAGCTCGGCGATCCGGGCGTGCCGGGCCGGCCGGCTCAGCGCCGAGGTCATCGTCGGGTCACCGGGACAGCAGCCAGGTGAGCAGGGCCTTCTGGGCGTGCAGCCGGTTCTCCGCCTCGTCGAACACCGCGCTCTGCGGGCCGTCGATGACCGACGCGGCGATCTCCTTGCCGCGGTAGGCGGGCAGGCAGTGCAGCACGACGGCGTCCGAGGCCGCCCGGCCCAGCGCCTGCTCGTCCAGGGCGTAGGGCCGGAACGGGGCCTCCCGGTCGATGCCGTCGTCCTCCTGGCCCATCGACACCCACGTGTCGGTGGCCAGCACGTCCGCCCCGTCGGCTGCCGCGGCGGGGTCGGCGGTCCAGGTGACCGAGCCACCGGTCTGCGCGGCCACCTCGGCCGCGCGGGCCATGATCGCGGGGGCGGGAGCGAAGCCCTCCGGAGAGCCGATCCGCACGTGCATGCCGGCGGTGGCGCCACCCAGGGCGTAGGAGTGCGCCATGTTGTTGGCGCCGTCGCCCAGGTAGGTCAGCGTGAGTCCGGCCAGGGTCGTCCGGCGTTCGGCGATGGTCTGCAGGTCGGCCAGGATCTGGCACGGGTGGTAGGCGTCGGTGAGTGCGTTGACCACCGGCACGCTGCTGACCGCGGCCATCGCCTCCAGACGGTCCTGCCCGAACGTGCGCCAGACGATCGCGGCGACCTGCCGGTCGAGCACCCGGGTGGTGTCCTCGATCGGCTCCCCCCGGCCGAGCTGGCTGCCGGCCGCGTCGATCACCAGCGGGTAGCCACCGAGCTCGGCGACCCCGATGGAGAAGGACACCCGGGTGCGGGTGGAGGGCTTGTCGAACACGACGGCGACCGAGCGGGGGCCGGCCAGCGGCGTCGGGGCGTCGGCGGTGTGCCGCGTCTTCTTGAGCTCCGCCGCCAGCGCGAGGACCTCGGCCTGCTCGGCCGGGCTGAGGTCGTCGTCCTTGGTGAAGTGCCGCGGGCTCACTGGCCGGACTCCTGCAGTGCGGTGTCCAGGGCGGCCGGGAGGGCCTCGACGAAGGCGTCGACCTGGGCGTCGGTGACGACGAGCGAGGGCGCCAGCCGGACGACGTCGGGGGCGACCGCGTTGGTCAGGTACCCCGCACCGCGCAGTGCGACCTCGGTCTGCGGCGCGACCTCGCTGGTGAGGACGACGCCGAGCAGGGCACCGCGTCCCCGGACGCTGCGGATCGCGGGGTGGCCCAGGCCCTCGATGCCGGTGGTGAACCGGTGCTCGAGGTCCTTGGCCCGCTCGAGCAGGCCCTCGTCGCGGATGGTGTCGAGCACCGCGAGAGCCGCGGCAGCCGCGATCGGGTTGCCGCCGAAGGTGGAGCCGTGCGAACCGGCGCCGAGGAGCTCGGCGGAGTCCCCGAAGGCCAGGGTCGCGCCCAGCGGGAGTCCGCCGCCGATCGACTTGGCCAGGGTGATCACGTCGGGGGTGACGCCGTCGGCGGCGTGCGCGAACCACTGCCCGGTGCGGCCGGACCCGGTCTGCACCTCGTCGACGGCGAACAGCGCGCCGACCTCGCGGGCCTGGTCCTGCGCGGCGGCCAGGTAGCCGGCCGGGGCCGGCAGCACGCCGCCCTCACCGAGCATCGGCTCCAGCAGCACCATCGCGGTCTGCTCGGTGAGCTCGAGGGCGTCGGGGTCGCCGTAGGGCACGTGCCGCACGCCGCCGGGCAGCGGGGCGAACGCCTGCGCCTTGGCGGGCTGGCCGGTCAGGGCCAGCGAGCCCATGGTCCGACCGTGGAACGAGCCCAGGGCGGTGACCACCTCGGGCCGGCCGGTGAGCCGGCTGATCTTGAAGGCGGCCTCGTTGGCCTCGGCGCCGGAGTTGCAGAAGAAGACCCGTCCCGGGCGCCCGGCCAGCTCCAGCAGCCGCTCGGCCAGGGTCACCCCGGGCTCGTGCATCGCCAGGTTCGACACGTGGCCCAGCACCGCGGCCTGCTTCGTGATCGCGGCGACCACCGACGGGTGCGCGTGGCCCAGGATCGTGGTGGCGATGCCGCCCAGCAGGTCGACGTACTCGCGCCCGTCGACGTCCCACACGCTGGCACCTCGGCCGTACGCCAGGGCGACCGGCGGGGTCTTGTAGTTGCCCATCATCACCGCCGACCAGCGGCGGGTCAGCTCCTCTGTGCTCGTCATGCTGAACCCTCCTCGGGGGTCGGTGCGGCAGGGACGACCATCGTCCCGGTGCCCTCGGTGGTGAACATCTCCAGCAGCAGGGCGTGCGGCAGTCGGCCGTCCACGACGGTCGCCCGGTCCACCCCGCCCTCCACGGCGCGCAGGCACGCGGCCATCTTCGGGATCATCCCGGCGTCCAGGGTCGGCAGGATCTCGGCCAGCTCGGCGCTGTCGATCTGCTCGACGAGGGAGTCCCGGTCGGGCCAGTCGGAGTACAGGCCCTCGACGTCGGTGAGCACGACGAGCTTGACCGCACCCAGCGCCACGGCCAGGGCCGCCGCCGCGGTGTCGGCGTTGACGTTGTGCAGCTGGCCGTCCACGTCGGGGGCGACCGTGGCCACGACCGGGATGTGCCCGGCCTCCAGGAGCGCGGTCACCGGCGCCGGGTCGACCGCGACCACGTCACCGACCAGCCCGACGTCGACCGGCTGACCGCCCACGACGGCCTGGGTGCGTTCGGCGGTGAACAGCCCGCCGTCCTCACCGCTCAGCCCGACCGCCAGCGGCCCGTGGCTGTTGATCAGCCCGACCACCTCGGGGCCGACCTGTCCGACGAGCACCATCCGGACGACGCCGATGGTCTCCTCGGTGGTGACCCGCAGGCCGCCGCGGAACTCGCTCTCCACACCCAGCCGGGACAGCATCCGGCTCACCTGCGGTCCACCGCCGTGCACGACGACGGGCAGGATGCCGCAGGTCCGCAGGAAGACCATGTCCTCGGCGAACGCGGCCCGGCACTCGTCGTCGACCATGGCGTGCCCGCCGTACTTCACGACGACGACGTTGCCGTGGAACTCCTTGAGCCAGGGCAGCGCCCCGGTGAGGACGGCGACCTTCGCCGCGTCGCCCTCGGGGTCCTGGGTGCGCATGACACGGCTGGTACCGACCCGGCGCTTCGGGGGCACCTCGTCCGGCCGCACGTCGGGCCGGGTGGGGTCCTCGGCGGTCACGTCGAGTACGCCGAGTTCTCGTGCACGTAGGCGATGGACAGGTCGTTCGTCCACACCGTGGCGCGCTCGGAGCCGGCCCGCAGGTCGACGTCGATGCTGATGCCCCGGCCGGTGAGGTCCACGCCGTCCCGGCTGTCGCCGATCGCCCCGCCCCGGCAGACGGTGACCCCGTTGATGGTCACGTCGACCTGGTCGGCCTCGAACGCGGCGTCGGTGGTGCCGATCGCCGCGAGCACCCGGCCCCAGTTGGGGTCGTTGCCGAACAGCGCGGTCTTGAGCAGGTTGTTGCGGGCGCAGGCCCGGGCCGCCGTGAGGGCGTCGGCCACGGACGCGGCGTTGCGGACCTCGATCGCGATGTCCTTGGTGCTGCCCTCGGCGTCGGCCAGGAGCTGCATCGCCAGGTCGAGGCAGGCCGCGTCGAGGGCGGCCCCGAGCTCCTCGGCGGTGGGGGTGACGCCGGAGGCGCCGTTGGCCAGCACCAGCACGGTGTCGTTGGTGGACAGGCAGCCGTCGCTGTCGACCCGCTCGAAGGAGTGCTCCGTCGCGTGCCGCAGGGCCGGGGCCAGCACGTCGGCGGTCACCACCGCGTCGGTGGTGAGCACGACGAGCATGGTGGCCAGGCTGGGCGCCAGCATGCCCGCGCCCTTGGCCATCCCGCCGACCGTCCAGCCCTCGCGCGTCTGCACCGTCGTCTTCGGCACCGAGTCGGTGGTCATGATCGCCCGCGCGGCGGCCGGACCGCCGTCGGTGGACAGCTGGGCCGCGGCGGCGGTGACGCCGGCGGTCAGCTTGTCCATCGGCAGCCGGACACCGATGAGCCCGGTGGAGGCCACTGCCACGTCGATCGCGCCCAGCCCGAGGGTCTGCGCGACGTGCTCGGCGGTGGCGTGCGTGTCACCGAAGCCCTCGGGGCCGGTGCAGGCGTTCGCCCCGCCGGAGTTGAGGACGACGGCGCGGACCCGGCTGTTGCCCAGCACCTGGCGGCTCCACAGCACGGGGGCGGCCGGGAAGCGGTTGGTGGTGAAGACGGCGGCGGCGACGTCGTCCGGCCCGTCGTTGACGACGAGGGCGACGTCGGGGTCGCCGGAGGACTTGAGCCCGGCGGCGACGCCGGCGGCCCGGAAGCCCTGGGGTGCGGTGGTGGTCACGGT
The DNA here is from genome assembly GCA_014218215.1 of Geodermatophilaceae bacterium NBWT11. Taxonomy (NCBI): domain Bacteria; kingdom Bacillati; phylum Actinomycetota; class Actinomycetes; order Geodermatophilales; family Geodermatophilaceae; species Geodermatophilaceae bacterium NBWT11. The sequence continues at coordinate 4,049,312 of CP043652.1, read as the reverse complement.
GCGACTCCGACGAGCGGGAGACCGGTGGTCTCGGGGAGGCCGAGGGCGATGTTGGCGCACTGCAGCGCCCCGCCCGCCGTGCCCTTGGTCAGGTTGTCCACCGCCGCGACGACGACCAGCCGGCCCGCATCCGGGTCGACGGTCACCTGCAGCGCGACGGTGTTGGCGCCGAGCACGGCGGCGGTGGTGGGCCACTGGCCCTCCGGGAGCAGGTGCACGAAGGGCTCGTCGGCGTAGGCCTGCTCGTAGGCGGCCCGGGCAGCTGCGGCGTCGACGCCGGGCAGCACCTTGGCCGAGCAGGTGGCGAGGATGCCGCGGGCCATGGGCACCAGGGTCGGGGTGAAGCTCACGCCGACGGTCCTACCGGCGGCCACCGACAGGTTCTGCGTCATCTCCGGGGTGTGCCTGTGGACACCGCCCACGCCGTACGCGCTGGCGGCCCCCATCACCTCCGAACCGATCAGGTTCGGCTTGGCGGCCCGGCCGGCACCGGAGGTGCCCGAGGCCGCGACGACGACCACCTCGGGCTCGACCAGACCGGCCGCCAGGGCGGGGGCCATCGCGAGGGTCACGCTGGTCGGGTAGCAGCCGGGGACGGCGATCCGCCGCGCGTCGGCGAGCACGGCGCGCTGGCCGGGGAGCTCGGGCAGGCCGTAGGGCCAGGTGCCGGCGTGCTCGCTGCCGTACCACCGTTCCCAGGCCGCGGGGTCGCTGAGCCGGTGGTCGGCGCCGCAGTCGAGCACCAGGACGTCGTCGGGCAGCCCCGCGGCGATGGCGCCGGACGCACCGTGCGGCAGGGCCAGGACGACGACGTCGTAACCGGCCAGGTCGGACGGGTCGGAGGGCTGCACGACCATGTCGGCGTAGGGCAGCAGGTGGGACTGGGACTCCCCCAGGCGTCGGCCGGCGCTCGATGCTGCGTGCACCCCGGTCAGCTGCAGCTGCGGGTGCCCGGCCAGCAGCCGGCACACCTCACCGCCCGCGTACCCGGTGGCGCCGGTGACCCCGACCGTCCACGTCTGTTGTCCACTCACGATGCATGAGTATGCACTAGGCCGGATGATCGTGCAGTGCCGCCTGCAGGTGGCGGTCGGTCAACCGGGGCAGCACCACCGCTCCTGCGGCGGTCAGCACGACGGCAGCCCCGACGAACACCGCGGGGACGCCGAAGGCCGACGCGGCCACCCCGCCCGAGACCGGCACCGACCGGGGCGACGCCCCACGTGGCGAACCGGTAGGCGCTGGAGACCCGCCCCTGCAACCGGTCCGGGACGACGGCCTGCCGGTAGCTGACCGACACCACGTTGAAGGCGAAGGCGGCCAGCCCGACCACGCCCAGGGCCACCACTGCCACGACCGGTTCCCGGGTCACCGACAGCACGACGGTGCCCAGCACGGTCAGCCCGACCGTGCCGGCGATCGTCGTCCCGGTGCCGATCCGGCGCTCCACCCGGGGCGCAGCCAGCGCACCGAGCACCCCACCGACCGCCACCCCGGTGAGCAGCACCCCGTAGCCGGACGCGGGCAGCCCCAGGACCTCCAGGCCGTACAGCACGAGGATGCCCAGGTAGGCGGTCTCGGTGAGGTTCCAGGCGGTGAGCAGGACGACCAGGGCGCGCAGCTGCCGGTGCTGCCACAACCAGCGGACGCCCTCGGCGATCTCGGTGCCGATCCGGGTGCCCGAGCGCTCGGCGGCGGTGAAGCGACGGCGGATCGCGGCCACCAGCAGCGCCGAGCCGACGAAGGAGACGGCGTTCGCGGCGAAGGGCACCGCCGGAGCCTGGGTGAACAACCAGCTGCCCAGCGGCGGGCCGGCGAACAGCCCGGTCAGGACGACGCCGGTGTACAGCCGGCTGTTGGCCGCTCCCAGCAGCGGCGTGGGCACGATCGAGGGCAGCGCGGCCTGGCTCGCGCTGTCGAAGAGGGTGCTCACCGTGGCCGCGGCGAAGGCGACGGCACACAGCACCCACAACCCGGCGCCGTCCACCAGCACCAGCACGGCCAGGACGGCCAGGAGCGCTGCACTCACCACGTCGCAGACCACCATCGTGCGGCGCCGGTCCCAGCGGTCGGCCAGTGCGCCGGTGTGCAGCGCGAACAGCAGCCAGGGCAGCCCCGCCGACACCGACACCAGCGCGACCAGCCGCGGGTCCCGGGTGAGCGCTGCGGCCAGCAGCGGACCGGCGGCGCTCTGCATCCCGCCGCCCAGCCGGGACACCACGCCGGCGCCCCAGAGCCGCCAGAAGTCCGCCGACAGCCGCTCCCCGTCCGCCACGCCCGGCAGCCTGCCGCACGCGGGGGCCCCGCGGGTCCACCCGGCGGGGCACGTCGCCGTCGGCCATGATCAGCCGGTCGGGACGACGCCCTCCCCCGACGTTCGACGAGAGGCCGACGGTGTCGTTCGACAAGATCGTGATCGTGTTCAACCCGAAGAGCACCGGGGACGCCCCCGCGCTCGCCGAGGACCTGAGCGAGGAGCTGGCCCGCCGGCTCCCCGGCACCCCGCTGGAGATGGCGCCCACCCAGCACGCCGGGCACGCCCGCGACCTGGCCCGGGAGGCGGCGGCGCACGGGCGGCCGCTGGTCGTCTCGGTCAGCGGGGACGGCGGCTACAACGAGGTCGTCGACGGCGTCATGCAGGCCGACAACCCCGAGGCGACCGCCGCGGTGCGCGCCGCGGGCAACGCCAACGACCACCGGCGGGTCACCCGCACCCGGCCGCTGGCCGACGCGATCGTCGCCGGGGACACCACGCAGATGGACCTGCTCCGGCTGACCCTGGCCGGCGGCGGCCACGACGAGGTGCGCTACGCCCACTCCTACATCGGCCTGGGGATCACCCCGGTCGTCGCGGTGGACATCGAGGCCGGCGGCAAGGGCTCGTGGCGCGAGATCGCCTCGGTGGTCCGCGGGTTCCGCAGCTTCCGGCCGTTCCCGGTGCGGCTTGAGGACGGCCAGCAGATCGAGATCGACAGCCTGCTGTACGCCAACATCGCCCAGATGGCCAAGGTCGCCAAGCTGTCCGAGGGCGGCCGGCCCGACGACGGCCGGTTCGAGCTGGTGGTCAACCGGCGCACCAGCAAGCTGAAGGTGCTCGCCACCGCGGTCAAGGCGGCGACGGTCGGCCTGGGCGCCCAGCCCACCGCGACCCACCACGAGCTGACCGTGCTGACCCCCATGCCGTTGCAGCTCGACGGTGAGCTGGTCGAGCTCGAGGCCGACACCACCGTCACCGTCGACATCGCCCCGGGGGCGCTGCGCACGCTGTTCTAGGCGACCGGGTCGGTCGTCCCGTACGGCAGCAGCCGGAGCCGGCGCTCGGCGTCGGTCGGGGTGGCCGCGGCCAGCGCGTCGAGGGTGTCCTTGCCGGCCCGGACGAAGCGTCCCGACCAGGCGTCGAGCCGCCCCTCGGCGATCGCGGCCACGAGGTCGACGACGGCGGACACCGGGGTCCAGTCCTCGTAGCCGTCCCACATGGCCATCGAGCGGGTCATCGGGGTGTCGACCACCCCGGGGGCCACGTCGAAGGCGAGCACGCCCGAGGCGGCGAGGGACTCGGTGATCCGGAGCTGGCCGGCCTTGCCGACGCAGTAGGCGCTGTAGTGCGGGTCGACCCGGGTGGCCAGGCCGCTGGTCACGTCGACCACCCGGCCGGTGCCGCGGGCGACCATCGACGGCACGACGGCCTGCACCAGGTGGAACGGGCCGCGCAGCTGGCTCTCCACCACCGACCACCACTGCTCCGGGTCGGCCTCCCAGACCGGCACCTCGGCGGCGTCGATGAGCCCGGCGTTGTTGACCAGCAGGTCGACCGGGCCGAGCTCGGCCTCCACCCGGGCGACGGCAGCACGGACGTGAGCGAGGTCGGTGACGTCGGCGGGCACCGCGAACGTCCGGCCGGGGATCTCGGCCATGGCCGCGGTCAGCCGGTCGGCGCCGCGCGCCAGGCCGGCCACCGAGGCACCGCGGGCGGCCAGGCCCTCGGCGAGCGCCCGGCCGATCCCGGTGGAGGCGCCGGTGACCAGCGCGACGGTCCCGTCGAGGTCACCCACGCAGCACCGCCCCCGTCGCGGCGCGGGCGGACTCGACGGCGGCGTCGAAGGCCGCCTGGGCCTCCTCGCCGGTGAGCGTGCGGTCCGGCGCCCGGAAGACGAACGCGTAGGCCAGCGACCGCTGCCCCTCGGCGACCTGCGAGCCGGTGTAGACGTCGAAGAGCCGCAGGTCCTCCAGCAGCTCCCCGGCGCCGGCGGCGAGCGCCGCACGCACGGTGGCCTCGGGGTGCTCCGCGGGCACCACGAGCGCGGCGTCCATCCGCACGGGCGGGAACGACGCGACGTGCGGGCCCTGGGCGACCGCCTTGTCCGGCAGCGCGTCGACGTCCAGCTCCATCGCCGACGTGCGGGGCGGGAGCTCGAGGGCGGCGCAGACCCGGGGGTGCAGCTCGCCGGCGTGCCCGACGACGGCCTCCCCCACCAGCAGCTCGGCACAGCGGCCGGGGTGCCAGGGCGCGTGCTCGGCGGCGCGCACGGTCAGCTCGACCCCGGCGGCGTCGGCGACGAGCCGGGCGGCCTGCACGGCGTCGGCCCACACGGCCGGACGGCCGGGACCCCACCAGCCGCGGGGCTCCCGGGTGCCGGCGAGGACCACCCCGACGTGCCAGGGCTGCACCGGGACCGCGCCCAGCAGCGCGGCGAGCGTCTCGTCGTCGGGACGCCGGTCGACACCGGGCAGCGGGGCGACCGCGCCGTCACCGGCGGGGAACACCGCGCCGTGCTCGAAGACGGCCAGGTCGCGCTGGCCCCGGCCCAGGTTGCGGGCCAGGGTGGCCAGCAGGCCCGGCAGCAGCGTGGTGCGCAGCGACGGCTCCTGCTCCGAGAGCGGGTTGCGCAGGGTGACGACGTCCCGGCGCGGGTCGTCGTCGGGCAGGCCGAGGGAGTCGAGCACCCGGGCGCCCAGGAACGGGTAGGACGGCGCCTCCACGTACCCGGCCTCGGCCAGCGCGCGGCCGATCGAGCGCCGGCGGCGCTGGGTGGCGGTGAGCCCGCGGCCCGGGGGCACGGTGGGCAGCACCGAGGGGATCTCGTCGTAGCCGACGGCCCGGACGACCTCCTCGACCAGGTCGGCCGGGTCGGTGAGGTCCGGGCGCCAGGACGGCGGGACGACGAGCAGCCGGTCGCCCGACAGCTCGACGGAGGCGCCCACCGTGCGCAGGGCGTCCACGACCTGGTCGGTGCTGATCGGGATGCCCGCGGTGCGGCTGGGCCGGTCGACGGCCAGGGAGATCTCCGGGCGCGGGGTACGCGCGTCGACGTCCACGACGCCGCCGACCACGGTGGCGCCGCCGTACTCGGCCAGCAGGGCCGCGGCCCGGGCCAGCGCGACGACGGTGACGTCGGGGTCGGTGCCGCGCTCGAAGCGCTTGGCCGCCTCGCTGGGCAGCTTATGCCGGCGGACGCCGCGGGCGATGCCGGTGGGCTCCCAGTGCGCGGCCTCCAGCAGCACCGCGGTGGTGCCGTCGCCGATCTCGGTGGACCGGCCGCCCATCACCCCGGCCAGGCCGATCGGGCCGCTCTCGTCGGTGATCAGCAGGTCGTCGGGGTCCAGCGCGCGGTCGACGCCGTCCAGGGTGGTCAGCCGCTCGCCGGCGGCCGCCGTGCGCACCCCGATCGGCCCGCGGACGGCGGCCCGGTCGAAGGCGTGCATCGGCTGGCCGAGCTCGACCATCACCAGGTTGGTGACGTCGACGGCCAGTGAGATGGAGCGGATGCCCGACTGGGCCAGCCGGCGACGCAGCCACCACGGGCTGGGCGCGGCCGGGTCCAGGCCCTCCATCGCGATCATGGAGAACCGGTCGCAGCGCTGCGGGTCGGCGACCTCGACGGTCCAGGCCGGCTCGCCCGACCAGGCGGGCGGGGTGGCCGCGGCCGGGTCACGCCAGTCGGCGGCCAGCGCGCCGGCGACCTCGCGGGCGATGCCGCGGATGGCCATGCAGTAGCCGCGGTCGGTGGTGACCTCGAGGTCGAAGACGACGTCGTCGAGCCCGACGACGCCGGCCGCCGGGGTGCCCGGAGCGATGCCGTCGGTGCCCAGCACCAGGATGCCGTCGTGGTCCTCACCCACGCCCAGCTCGCGGGAGCTGCAGATCATCCCGTCGGAGACGTGGTCGTACGTCGTCCGGGCGGCGATGGCGAAGTCACCGGGCAGCACGGCCCCGGGCAGCGCGACGACGACGAGGTCGCCGACGGCGAAGTTCCGCGCGCCGCAGACGATGCCCTGCGGCTCGGGGTTGCCGACGTCGACCTGGCAGTACCGGATCGGCTTCTTGAACCCGGTGAGCTCCTCGATCTCCAGCACCCGGCCGACGACGAGGGGGCCGGTGGTGACCGGTGCGCGCAGCACGTCCTCCACCTCGAGGCCCTGCCGCACGAAGACGTCCTCGAGCTCGGTGACCCCGGTGCCCGCGGGCAGGTCGACGTGCTCGGACAACCAGCTGACGGGGACCTTCACTGCTCTACTCCGAACGCTCGCGTGAACCGGACGTCGCCCTCGACGATGTCGCGCATGTCGCCCACGCCGTGGCGGAACTGCAGGGCGCGCTCGATGCCCATCCCGAAGGCGAACCCGCTGTACTCCTCGGGGTCGATCCCGCAGGCGGTGAGCACCCGGGGGTTGACCATCCCGCAGCCGCCCCACTCGACCCACTGCGGGCCGTCGCGGTGCTCGGGGAAGAACACGTCGAACTCCGCCGAGGGCTCGGTGAAGGGGAAGAAGTGCGGCCGCCAGCGGATCTGCGAGTCCTCCCCGAACAGCGCCTTGGCCAGCGCCTCCAGGGTGCCGCGCAGGTGGGCCATGGTGAGCCCGCGGTCCACGGCCAGGCCCTCGACCTGGTGGAAGACCGGGGTGTGCGTGGCGTCGAGCTCGTCGGTGCGGTAGACCCGCCCGGGCGCGACGACGTAGATCGGCGGCGTGCGCTCGAGCATGGTGCGGGCCTGCACCGGGCTGGTGTGCGTGCGCAGCACCAGACCCGAGCCCTCCGGCGCGACGAAGAAGGTGTCGGCCAGCGAGCGGGCCGGGTGGTCGGGGCCGGTGTTGAGGGCGTCGAAGTTGAGCCACTCGCTCTCCAGCTCCGGACCCTCGGCGACCTCGTAGCCCATCCCGACGAAGACGTCGGCGATCCGGTCGTTCAGCGTGGTCAGCGGGTGCCGGGCGCCGCGGGGGGTGCGGTCCCAGGGCAGGGTGACGTCGACCCGCTCCTCGGCGAGGACCCGCTCGTCGCGCTCGGCCTCCAGGGTGGCCAGCCGCTCGGCGTAGGAGTCGGTCAGTGCCACCCGGGCGGCGTTGACCCGCTGACCGGCGTCCTTGCGGGCCGCCGGGGGCAGCGCGCCGAGCTCGCGGCGGGCCAGCAACACCGGCGCGCGGTCGCCCAGGTGGGCGGGCCGGACGGCGGCGAGGGACTCCAGGTCACCCGCCCCGGCGAAGGCCTCCACCCCGGCCGCGACGGCGGCGTCCAGGGCGTCGGCCGAGAGGGCCGCCACCTGTTTGGGGTCGTAGGGGTCGTTGGCACCAGACACGGGAGGCCATTCTGCCTGCCGCGGGCTGCTCAGTCGGTCGGGGCCGGGGGCAGCAGGGTGGACAGCCCGCCCCAGGCGAGCGCGGTCAGCTGGTCGACCAGCTCCGCGGCCGGCACCGTGCGCGCGGTGGACCACCAGTGCGCGGCCAGCTGGACCATGCCGACCACCCCGTAGGCCCAGGTGGCGGTGGGGGCGGGGTCCAGGCCGTGGTCGACCAGCCGCTCCCCCATCACCCAGGCCAGCGCCTCGGCCACCTCGCGCTCGGTCTGGGCGACGAGGTCGGCCCGCCCGGCGCGCCCGGCCTGGGCGTAGGCGAACCGGTAGAGCGCCGGTTCGTCCTCGATGATCGCGACGAACGCGGCGACGACGGCGCGCAGCCGGTCGACGTCGCCGGGCCGGTCGGCGGCGAGCTCCCCCAGCAGCCGGGGCAGCAGGATCTCGGTGCTGACCCGCTCCAGCACGGCGTCGACCAGCTCGTCCTTGTCGGCGAAGTACCGGTAGAGCACGGTCTTGCTGACCCCGGCGGTGCGGGCGACGTCCTCGACGGCCAGCTCGGGACCGGTGCGCCGGACCGACTCCACGGCGGCGGCGACGAACTCCACCCGACGCGCCCGCCGGTGCTCGGTCCACCGCGAGGAGCGGCCGTCGGAGCGTCCGGCTGGGGTCACCGGGCGAGTCTCCCAGCCCCGCGGTCGTCCCGCTTGTGTACGGACGTACACATCGTCGGCTAGGGTCTGCCGCCATGAGCTCCCCCGTCGAGGACACCCGGACCATGCGCGAGCGGATGCTGGCCGGTGACGCCTACACCGCCGACGACCCCGACCTGGCCCGGGAGAACGCCCGCGCCCAGTCGCTGGCCCACCGCTACAACGGCCTGGACCCGGCCGACGTCGACGCCCGCCGGGAGCTGTTGACCGACCTGCTCGGCGCGTTCGGCCCGGACAGCACCATCCGCGCCCCGTTCCACTGCGACTACGGGTACCAGACCACCGTCGGCGCCCGGACCTTCGTCAACTGGGGCCTGGTCGCCCTCGACGTCGGCCGGATCACGATCGGGGACGACGTCCAGATCGGCCCCGGCGTGCAGCTGCTGACCGCCACCCACCCGGTCGAGCCCGGCCCGCGGCGGGACAAGTGGGAGGGCTCGGCGCCGATCACGCTGGAGGACAACGTGTGGCTCGGGGGCGGCGTGGTCGTGCTGCCCGGGGTCACCATCGGCCGGGACACCGTCGTCGGGGCCGGTTCGGTGGTCACCCGCGACCTGCCGGCCGGGGTGGTCGCCGTGGGCAACCCGGCCCGGGTGGTCCGGTCGGTCGACGGTGGGTGACGCCCCGACCCGCCGGTTCGACCCCGACCGCCGCGACCGGCTGGTCGACGTCACCCTCGACGTGATCGCCGAGCACGGCCTGGCCGGTCTGACCTCGCGCCGGATCGCTGCTGCCGCCGACGTGCCGCTGGGCTCGGTGACCTACCACTTCGACGGTCTCGGCGACCTGGTCCGGGCCGCCTTCGCCCGGTACGCCGCGACGATGGCCGAGGTCTTCCGGGCGCACTTCGCCGGGGTGACCGACCGGGCCTCGATGCTCGAGGCGGCCACCGACTTCGTGCTGGAGGGCCACCGGGCCTCACCGCGCGAGTGGGCCGTGGCCTACGAGCTCTACCTGGCCGCGCTGCGCGACCCGGCGCTGCGCGAGGTCACCGAGTCCTGGATGGGCAGCAGCCGGGAGACCCTGCAGCGCGTCCTGGAGCCCGGCCTGGCCCGCGCCCTCGACGGCGTCATGGAGGGCCTGACCATGCACGCCATCCTCACCACCGCCCCACCCACCCGCGAGGAGACCCGCGCCGTGCTCGCCCGCGTCCTGGAGGTCACCCCGTGACCGCCGCCGCTCCCACCCGTCCGCTGCAGCGCGCCCGGGTCGCCGTCGCCACCTGCTTCGCGCTCAACGCGGTCTTCTACGCCAACCTGATCCCCCGGCTGCCCGAGCTGCGCGACGACCTCGGGCTCTCCAACGCCGCCCTCGGCACGGCGCTGGCCGCCGCCCCGCTGGGCGCGCTGGTGATGGGCCCGCTCGCCGCCGTCCTCATCGCGCGGCTCGGGTCGGGGCCGGTGGCCTCCCTGGGCCTGCTGGGTCTGGGCGTCGGGGTGGCCGGGGCGGCGGCGGCACCGAGCTGGTGGGTGCTGGCGCTGGCCCTGCTGCTGGTCGGGGCGTTGGACGCGATCGTCGACGTGGCGCAGAACGCGCACGGGCTGCGGGTGCAACGCGGGTACGGCCGGTCGATCCTCAACGCGCTGCACGGGCTCTGGAGCCTGGGTGCGGTCGCCGGCGGGCTCCTGGGCTCGGTGGTGGCCGGGCTCGGTGTGCCGCTGGAGGTGCACCTAGGCGTCTCGGCCGTGGTGTTCGGTGCTGTCGCCGTCCTGATCCGGCGGTGGATGCTGCCCGGTCGGGACGACGCCGAGCCCGCCCCCGAGACGGCCCCGACCGCGCCCGGGGCCCGCAGCGCGCGCCGGACCGCCGTCCTCGCGCTGGTGGTGCTGGGGCTGCTGGCCGCGGCGGCCGCGTTCGTCGAGGACTCCGCCGCGTCGTGGAGCGCGATCTGGCTGCGCGACGACCTGGGCGCGACCGTGGTGACCGCCGGGCTGGGGTTCGTGGCGTTCCAGGTGGCGATGACCGTGGGCCGGCTGACCGGGGACCGGGTGGTCGACCGGTTCGGTCAGCGGGTCGTCGCCCGGGTCGGTGGCGCGGTGATCGCCGCCGGGTTCGGGTTGATGCTGGGCCTCCCGTCGGTGCCCACGACCGTGGTGGGGTTCGCCCTGGCCGGTCTGGGCGTGGCCACCCTGGTGCCGGCGGTCTACGCCGCGGCCGACGCGCTGCCCGGCCTGCCGACCGGGGTGGGCCTCACCGCGGTCAACCTGCTGCTCCGGATCGGCTTCCTGGTCTCCCCGCCGCTGATCGGGTTCGTCGCGGACGCGGTGGGTCTGCGGGTGGGGCTGCTGTCGGTGGTGCTGGCCGGGCTGCTGGTGCTGGTGCTCGGCCGGTCACTGCGCACACGGGTCGGCTGACGCGGCGATCACGCCCAGCAGCACGAGCCCGGCCGCGGGGGCGGCGACCACCCAGGGCGCGCGCTCCAGGTAGCCGGTGGTCTCGGCCAGCGCCCGACCCCACTCCGGGGACTCGGCGCCCGCGCCGAGGCCGAGGAAGGACAGGCCGGCCAGGGCCAGCGAGGCGTGCGGCACGCGCACCAGGGCGTGCCGCACGACCGGGGGCCCGACGACGGGCAGCAGGTGGCGGCGCAGCACGTGCCAGCGCCCGGCGCCACCGGCCACCGCGGCGACGTGGAACCCGGAGGCGCGGGCCTCGGCGGCCAGCGTGCGGGTGTGCACCGCCAGCGGGATCCAGGCGACCAGGCTCACCGCCAGGCAGGCGGCGAGCAGCCCCGGCCCGGTGACCGCGGCGACCACGATGCCGACGACGACGGCGGGCAGTGCGTTCAGCACGTCGGCCGGCCCGGAGCGGTCGCCCCGGCCCAGGAGGCCCACCGCGAGCCCTACGACCAGCGCCAGCGCGGCGAGGACGACGGCCAGCCCGACGCTGAGCAGTGCGCCGTGCCCGAACCGGGCGAGCACGTCGCGGCCCAGCGGATCGGCACCGAAGGGGTGCGTCCACGAGGGTGCGGCGAGCCTCGCCGCGACGTCCTGCGCCGCCGGATCGCGCAGCAGCCCGGCGACCACGGCGGCCACCAGGACGACGGTGACCGCGACCGCCACCCGGCGCGGCCGCCGTCCGGCCGGAAGCAGCTCGGGGGTGAAGCCGCTGCCGCGGAGCGCCGGGCCGAGCAGCAGCCGGTGCGCCAGCAGCCCGCCGCCGCCGACCAGCAACCCGAGCCCGACCAGCAGCACCACCGCGGCCTGCACGACCGGGACGTCCTGGTCCAGCGCGGCGGCCAGGGCCACCCCGCCCAGCCCGGGCACGTCGAAGACGGCCTCCACGACAGCGGCCGCACCCAGCGTGCCGACCAGCAGGAGCAGCACCTGCGGGACGACGACGCTCACCGCCCGCCGGCCCAGGGACGCCGCGATCGTCCCGCGCCGCACGCCGGCGGCCCGCCAGGTGCGCACCCAGGACTCCCCCGCCGCCGCGGCCACCGCGCCGGCCAGCAGCCGGGCCAGCACGCCCGCGGCCGGGATGCCGAAAGCGAGCACCGGGAGCACCAGGTTCGCCGGCCCGGTGAAGCCCGAGGTGGGCAGCAGCCCCCAGCCGACGGCGACCACCGAGACCAGCAGCACGGCCAGCACGAACTCCGGCAGGGCGGCCAGCGCACCGCCGACCGCCGCGCCCACCCCGCCCCCGGTGAGCCGCCCGTCGGCGGCCCGCAGCAGCGCGGGCACGGTCAGCAGCCCGGCCAGCACCAGCGCGACCAGGCTCGCGGTGCCGGCCAGGGTCAGCGAGACGCCGAGGGCGGGCAGGACGGTGTCGGCGACCGGGGTGCCCGACACCCAGGAGGTTCCCAGGTCGCCGGTGAGCACCCGGCCGGCCCAGCCCAGCGTCCCGGTGACCGGGTCCGCGGGCAGGTCCAGCTGGTCCCGGACGGCGTCCAGGGTGGCCGCGTCGGCGGCGCTGTCGATCTCCCGGGCGCGCAGCACCGACCGGGCCGGGTCCTCCCCGGACAGCCAGGGCAGCGCGCCGACGAGCAGCGCGGTGCCGGCCAGCGCGCCGGCGACCCCGGCCGAACGCTGCAGGACCGCCGTCGTCACCGGCCGGTGGTGGTGGCGACCGTGACGACCTGCCGCTCGAAGGGGTCCTCGCCGACGCCCTGCACGCCCTGGGCGACCCCGGTCCGGCTCTGCTCGTGCAGCACCGGGACGACGGCACCGGTGGACAGCACGGCCGCCTCGAGGTCGGCCGCTGCCTGCCGGCGCTCCAGCGGGTCGGTCAGCGCCCCGGCCGCCTCGACCGCGGCGTCGACGGCCGGGTCGCACAGCCGGGCCAGGTTGTAGCCGCCGTCGCAGGTGTAGTCGGTGCCGAAGAAGCCGATCGGGTCGCCGGTGTCCAGCAGGGTGAGCCGGCTGCCGAGCACCGCGTCGAACGCGCCGGCCAGCAGGTCGGGCTCCAGCGTGGCGTAGGTCTGCACGACCACCTCGACGGTGAACCCGGCGGCGCGCAGCTGCTCGGCGAGCACCGCGGCGGCCTCGGGCAGCTCGGGCCGGTCGTCGTAGGTGGCCAGCCGGATCGAGGCACCGGCCGGGTCGGCGGCGGTCGGCAGCACCGGTGCAGGCCGGGCGGCCGAGCCCAGGGTGGCATCGGTCAGCAGTCCCGGGGCGACGTCGGCCTGGCCCTCGAAGACGCCCTCCACGACCGGCTCGGCGTCGACCGCGGCCACGGCGGCGGCCCGCAGCGCCGGGTCGGCGAAGACCCCGGTGGAGGTGTTCAGCGACAGGGCGGTGACCCGTGGCAGCGACGTCGTCACCACCCGCTGGTCCTCGCCCAGGGTCGGCAGCTGCGCGACCGGCACGCCCTGCACCACGTCGAGCTCGCCCGCCCGCAGCGCGGCGGTGCGGGCCCCGGCGTCGTCGACGAAGCGGACGTCCACCCCGTCGGCGGCCGGGGTGCCGTCCCAGTAGGCGGTGGCGGCGTCCAGCGTCGCGGACTGGGTGCCCTGCACCGCGGTGATCGCGTAGGGGCCGGTGCCGTGCCCGACCGGGTCGGGGGCACCCTCGCCGTAGGCGTCCGGGGCGAGCACCACCAGGGCCGGGGCGCCCAGGCGCTGCACCAGCAACGGGTCGGCCTGCGCGGCCTGGACCTGCACGGTGTCCTCGTCCACGGCGGTGGCGGTCAGGCCCACCCCGGTGAGCACCCGCACCGGCGGGTCGGCCGCGGCGGCGGCGTTCAGCGACCCGGCGACGGCCTCGGCGTCCATCGGGGTGCCGTCGTGGAAGACGACGTCGTCGCGCAGCTCGAGCAGCGCCGTCCGGTCGTCGGTGTACTCCCAGGACTCGGCGAGCTGGGGCTGCGCGGCACCGGAGGCGTCGAAGGCCACCAGGCTCTCGGCGACGCCCATCCGGGTCAGCAGCACCGCGTCGTCGGTCCACGGCGAGAGGGCGGCGACCGGCGGGAAGGCCAGCGCGAGCCGGATCCGGTCGGCGCCGTCGTCGCTGCTGCTCCCCCCGCCTCCGGAGAAGCACCCGCTGACCAGCAGGACGGGGGCGGCGAGCAGGGCGGTGCGGCGCTTCACGAGGGGGCTCCTACGGGGGTGGGGACGGGACGACGGGTCAGCGCCCACAACCCGACCGCGGACGCGGCGGGCAGGGCGGCGAGGACGAGCCAGGGGACGGCGGCCGCGGGCTGCGGGGTCTCGGCGAGGTCGAGCAGGGCCCCGACGCCGGTGCTGCCGAGGAGCACGGCCAGGCCGCCGGCCGAGGCCAGGACGCCGAAGTGCGCCCCGAGCCGGCGCTCACCGGCGAGCCGGGGCACGAGGTCCTGGGCGACCGGGACGGCGATCATCTGCCCGGTGTAGAGCAGCAGCACGAACCCGACGGCGGGGGCCAGCGCCCCGATGCCGGTCGGTGGCGTGAGCGGGGCCAGCACGGCGACGAGCAGGAACGAGGCGCTCATCAGCGCGAAGCCCAGCGGGAGGGCCACGCGGGGGCCGACGCGGCGGGCCCGACCGGTGACCGGCAGCTGGAAGAGCAGCACGCTCACCGCGGCGAGCACGAAGAGCCAGCCCAGCGCGCCCTGCCCGCCGGTGGCCCGGGTGAGCTCGACGGGCAGCGCCAGGTAGAGCTGGTTGTAGGACAGCAGGTACGTGCAGTAGCAGGCGGTGAACGCCAGGAACCGGCGGTTGCGCAGCACCTGCCCCCACCCGGCGGTCATCGGCTCGACCTCGCCGACCCCGGTGCGCAGGTCCCGCGGGAGCAGCACCACGTGGGCGACCAGGACGACCACGAAGACCCCGGCCGCGACCAGGCAGGTGATCCCGAACGGGACGCCGAGCAGCAGCGCACCGAGCACCGGCCCGGTGACCGAGCCCAGCTTGGAGGCGATCGCGTCCAGCCCGAACACCTCGGCCCGGGTGGCCACCCCGGCCTCCTCCAGCTGCCGGCCCTGGTCGGCCAGCGCGGACTCCACGGCCGGGGAGAACAGCGCCGCGGCGAACCCGACCAGCACCACCCCGACGAGCACCCCGGGCAGGCTCTGCACGACGGCGAGCACCCCGAACCCGGCGATCCGGATGAGGCAGCCGACCACGACGACCGGCTTCACCCCGAACCGGTCGGCCAGTCCGCCACCGAGGAAGAACAGCCCCTGCTGGCTGAAGGTGCGGATGCCGAGCACCAGACCGATCACCCCGCCGGCCAGCGCCAGGTCCTCGCTCAGGTGCACGGCGAGGAACGGCACGACGAGGTAGAAGCCGATGTTGAAGGCGAGCTGGCTGGCCAGCAGCAGCCGCGGGACGGCAGGGAGCCGGCGCACCAGCACCCAGGGCGCCCAGCTCACGCCGGAGCCAGGGTGGGGACGGCGTCCAGGAGACGGGCGGTGACCGGGCTGGCGGGTGCGGCGAAGACCCGGTCGACCGGGCCCTCCTCCACCGCCCGGCCCCCGTCGAGGACCAGCACCCGGTCGCAGAGGTGCTGCACGACGCCCAGGTCGTGGGAGACCACCAGCAGCGCCAGGCCCTCGGCCGCGGAGAGCTCGGCCAGCAGGTCCACGACCTGCAGCCGGACGACGACGTCCAGCGCGCTCACCGGCTCGTCGGCGATCAGCAGCTCCGGACGCGGGGCCAGCGCCCGGGCGATCGCCAGCCGTTGCCGCTGACCGCCGGAGAACTCGTGCGGCCAGCGGGTGGCGGCGTCGGGCTCCAGGCCGACGGCGACGAGCAGCTCGGCGACCCGGGCGGAGTGGTCACCGTGCACCTGCAGGCAGGCCAGGGGCTCGGCGACGGCCGCGCCGACCCGCATCCGCGGGTTGAACGAGCGGGAGGGGTCCTGCGGGACGGTCTGCACCCGCCGGCGGAACCAGCGCAGCGACCGCGACGACCCCGGCCGCACGGCCCGCCCGTCGAGGGCGACGGTGCCGGCGTCGGGGGTGTCCAGAGCCAGCAGCAGCCGGGCCAGCGTGGACTTGCCCGACCCGGACTCCCCCACCACCGCCAGCCGCTCGCCGGCGGCCAGGGTGAGCGAGACGTCGTCCAGGGCCGTCGTCCGGCCGTACCGGCGGGAGAGCCCGCGGGCCTCCAGCAACGGGGCGGTCACCGGTGCACCGCCAGCTCGCGGGACGCGGCCACGACGTCGGCCAGCAGCGGGTCGGCCAGCACCTGCGCCACCGGCCCGTCGGCGACCAGGCGGCCCTCGGCGAGCACCAGCAGCCGGGTGCAGAGCCGGGTGGCGACGGCGAGGTCGTGGGTCACCAGCAGCAGCGCCCCCTCCGTCGTCACCCGGTCGAGCAGGTCGAGGACGTCGGCCTGCACGGTGGGGTCCAGGGCCGAGGTCGGTTCGTCGGCCACCAGCAGCCGGGGTGCGCCGGCCAGGGCCATCGCCAGTGCGACCCGCTGCCGCTGGCCGCCGGAGAGCTGGCTGGGGAACCGGCGGTCGGCGTCGGGCAGCCCGACCTCGGCCAGCAGCGCGCGGGCGCGGTCCCGGGCCCCGGCGCGGGCCACGCCCTGGGCCCGCAGCGGCAGCGCCACCTGTCGGCCCACCCGGGTCAGCGGGTCCAGCGCCGTGCCCGGGTCCTGGGCGACCAGGGCGGTGGCCCGACCGCGCAACGGGCGCCAGACGCCGGGCCGGGCCGCGACCACCTCGGTGCCCTCGATCTGCACGCTGCCGGAGACGGTCAGCCCCGGCGGGGTCAGCCCGAGGACGGCGCCGACCAGCTGGGACTTGCCGGCCCCCGACGCCCCCACGATCCCGACCCGCTCACCGGCGGACAGCTCGAAGGAGACCCCGGTGAGGAGCGTGCGGGTGGGGCTGGTGACGGACAGGTCGTGCACGTGCAGCACGCGGCGGACTCCTCGGGTGGGTGTCCGGCGACCCTAACTGCAAGACGTTCGCATCAACGACTGCGCATGGGTGCAGCTACGCACCCACCCGCCGACGAGGGGCGCCCTCCTCGTCAGGGGTCCTGACGAGAAGGGCGCTCCTCGTCAGCGTTGGGCGAGCTGGGTGGCGTAGAGGCAGATGGCGGCGGCGACGGAGAGGTTGAGGCTCTCGGCGCGGCCGCGCATGGGCACCCGGACCCGGTGGTCGGCGCGGGCGGCCAGGGCGGGGTCCAGGCCCCGGGCCTCGTTGCCGAACAGCCACAGCACCGGGCCGGCCAGCAGCCCGTCGTCCCCGGCGACGTCCAGGTCCACCTCGCCGTCGCCGGCGGCGGCCAGCACGGTGACCCCGGCGGCCCGGACGTCGTCCAGCAGGGGCTCGAGGGGGGCACTGCGGACGACGTCGACGTGGAAGAGGCTGCCGGCGCTGGACCGGACGACCTTGCCCTGGAAGGGGTCGGCCGAGCCCGCGCCGAACACGACGGTCCGGGCCCCGCAGGCATCGGCGGTGCGCAGCACGGTGCCGGCGTTGCCCGGGTCGTTGAGCTCGGCCAACGCGACGGCCAGCTGCGGCGGGTCGGTGGCCAACGAGGAGGCCGGCACGTCCCGCAGGGGGCAGACGGCGACCAGGCCCTGCGGGGTGGCGGTCTCGCTCAGCCCGGCGGCGGCCTTCTCGGTGACCAGCCGGACCGGGACGCCGGCGCCGGCGAGCAGCTCGCGGTGGGCGTCGGCGGCGGCCTCGGTGGCGAACACCTCGGCCGCTGCCCCGGCCTCCAGCGCCTCGACGACGGACTGCCGGCCCTCGGCCAGGAACAGCCCGGCGGCGTCCCGGCCGGCCCGGCGGGTGAGCTTGCGGGCGGCGGCGACGCGGGCGTTGCGCTCGGTCAGCGGTTCGGTCAACGCGGGTCCTCCCTGGACACACGACGACGCCGCCGGTGCCGGGCGGGTGCCCGGCGCCGACGGCGTCGTGAGGAACTCAAGCGGCGGCGACGCCGGTCTGGTTCGGGGCGGCGGCGACCGCGGCGCGCGCGGTCTCCACCAGGGCCGCGAAGGCGGCGGGCTCGTTGACGGCCAGCTCGGCGAGGACCTTGCGGTCCAGCTCGATGCCGGCCAGCTTCAGGCCCTGCATGAAGCGGTTGTACGTCATGTCGTTCTGCCGCGCCGCGGCGTTGATGCGGGTGATCCACAGCTTGCGGAAGTCACCCTTGCGCACCTTGCGGTCGCGGTAGGCATAGGTGGCCGAGTGGAGCAGCTGCTCCTTGGCCTTGCGGTACAGCCGCGAACGCTGACCCCGGTAGCCACTGGCTGCCTCGAGGGTCGTCCGGCGCTTCTTCTGGGCGTTGACCGCCCGCTTCACGCGTGCCACGTGATAGCTCCTGTCTGTCTAGGGGGGAGAGAGGGGCGCCGGTCAGAGACCGAGCAGCTTCTTCATCCGGGGGGCGTCGGCGGGGGACAGCACGGCGGCGCCCTTGACCCGGCGCTTGCGCGAGGAGGACTTCACCTCGAACTTGTGCTGGTTGTTCGTGTGCTCGCGGACGAGCTTCCCGGTGCCGGTCACGCGGATGCGCTTGGCCGTGCCCTTGTGGGTCTTGTTCTTCGGCATGTCCTCAGTCCTCGTTCGGTGTGTGGGGCCGGCTCAGGCCTGGTCGGCCTCGGCGGGCTCGATCGGCGCCGGCTTCGGCGGCGCCTGGGGGGCCAGGGGCCGCATCTCCTGCTCGGGGGCGGCCTCGGACCCGGCCTCGTTCTCCGCGGCCTTGGCCTTCTTGCGCTCCACGATCTGGGCCTGCTGCGCCGCCTGGTTCCGGTGCGGGGCGATGACCATGACCATGTTGCGGCCGTCCTGCTTGGGGTTGGACTCCACGACGCCCAGTTCGGTGACGTCGCCGGCCAGCCGCTGCAGCAGTCGGTAGCCCATCTCGGGCCGCGACTGCTCACGACCACGGAACATGACCGTGATCTTGACCTTGTCGCCACCCTTGAGGAAGCGGACGACGTGGCCCTTCTTGGTCTCGTAGTCGTGCGGGTCGATCTTCAGGCGCAGACGCATCTCCTTGATGACGGTCTGCGTCTGGTTGCGCCGGGCCTCGCGCTCCTTCTGAGCGGCCTCGTACTTGTACTTGCCGTAGTCCATCAGCTTGACGACGGGCGGCCGGGCCATGGGAGCGACCTCGACGAGGTCGAGCTCGGAGTCCTGGGCCAGGCGCAGGGCCTCGCCGATCGGCACGATGCCGACCTGCTCGCCCTCGGGTCCGACGAGGCGGACCTCGGGGACACGGATGCGGTCGTTGATGCGGGGCTCGGTGATGGCCTCTCCTCTGCGTTCTGCGGTGAGGAGTCAGCGTCCCGGCCCGGCAGTCCGGCAACGAGTGGTGGCCCCGTCGGCTGTGCCGACGGGGCCCACTCGTCCGGTCACGCCCTCGACCCGGTGAGGGGTGGGGCGAGCCAGGACCGACGGATCGGCCCCGGTCTTCCGGGTGACCTGGGTGCCTGTGACGGCGCCAGGTGGGAGCGGGCTCCTCTTGGTGCGACGGCCCGGGGCGGGGTCGTCGCGGTGGTGCGCCTCATGTAGCGGGGTGAGGCGTCGTTCAGACTACCCCGTCCACCCGGCTGGCGGCCAGCAGGGCGCGCATGCCCTCCACCGCGCGCACCGCACGCTCGCCGTCGGCGGCCTGCACGGCCAGCACCGACATCTCGTCGTCGTCGCTGAGCAGCAGGCTGGCCCAGGGCGAGTGCTCGTCGAACCGCACCGCCCGGACGTGCTCCCAGGGCACCACGTGGGTGCCCACGATGTTCCGCACGGTCACCGCGTCGGCGTCGGCGGTCATCCGCGGCCGGGCGCAGTAGAGGATCGCCCCGCCCAGCAGGAGCCCGATGCCCATGGTGGCCACCTGGTCCGACGTCCGGAACGCCACCACACCGGTGGTCGAGGTCTTGAGCAGCACCGACACGGCGACCATCACCCCGACGACCAGGGCCGCACTGATCGCGAACCAGATCCTCATCCGGAGCGGGGTGGCCTCGACGGTGGGCGGCGTCGCTGGAGTGGTCACCCCCCTACTGTCCCAGGGGTGTCGACCAGCAGCGAGATCACCGGGAGCATCCAGCACGCCGCGTGGCAGGCGCGCGAACTCCCCGCGGTCGAGCAGCTGCGCCCGGACCTCTGGTCGATCCCGGTCCCCATCCCGCACAACCCGCTGCGCTACGTGTCGGTCTACGCCTTCGCCCTCGAGGGCGGCGGGATCGGGCTGGTCGACTGCGGCTGGGAGTCCGACGCCGGCTGGGAGGCCCTGACCGGCGGGCTGGCCGGCATCGGCGCCGACGTCGGCGACGTGGCCGGGGTGCTGGTCACCCACATGCACTACGACCACCTGGGCCTGGCCGCGCGGGTGCGGGAGGCCAGCGGCGCGTGGATCGCCATGCACCCCGCCGACGGCGACGTCGTCCGGCAGTGGTCGCAGCGCTCCGGCGACCAGGCGGTGGAGCGCAACGTGGCGTTCATGGTCGGGCTGGGCGCCGACCCCGCGACCGCCGCAGCCGACGTCGGCGACCCCGAGCGCTGGACCCGGTTCACCCAGATGGCCGTCCCCGACCGCGAGCTGGTCGACGGCGACCTGGCCGCGTTCCCCGGCTGGTCGCTGCGCGCGGTGCACACCCCGGGCCACACGGCCGGGCACCTCTGTTTCGCCGAGGAGCGCACCGGCCTGTTCCTGTCCGGGGACCACGTGCTCCCGCGCATCAGCCCCAACATCTCCACCGAGTCCGGCGGCGCGCCCGACCCGCTGCGGGACTACCTGTCCTCGCTGGCCGCCGTCGGGGACCGGCCCGAGCCCACCGAGGTCCTCCCCGCCCACGAGTGGCGCTTCACCGGCCTCGCCGCCCGGGCCGCCGAGCTGCAGGCCCACCACGAGACCCGGCTGGCCGAGCTCCTGGCCGCCGTCCGGGCGCACCCGGGCAGCACCCCTTGGGAGCTGGCGGCCCACCTGACCTGGTCGCGGCCCTGGTCGTCCTACGAACGCAGCATGCGGGTGTTCGCGGTGACCGAGACCGACGCGCACGTCCGGCTGCTGGCCAGCCGCGGGGACGTCGTCGGCACAGGCGACGCGGTGCAGACCTGGACCGCCGTCGCGCCGTGAGGTTCGCCGACCTCGCCGACCGGGTGCGGGCCGCTCCCCCACTGCTGGGCGACACCCGGCTGGTCTGCGTCGACGGCCCCGCCGGGTCGGGCAAGACGACGTTCGCCGACCGGCTGGCCGCAGAGCTGGCCGCGCCCGTGGTGCACCTGGACGACCTCTACGCCGGCTGGACGCTGGACGGGGTCACCGGGCGCCTCACCGATCAGGTGCTGGCGCCGGTGGCGGCCGGCCAGGACGCCGTCTTCGCCGCCTACGACTGGCACGCCGGCGCCTTCACGGTGCCCACGACGGTGCCGGCGCGAGCACACCTGGTGGTGGAGGGCTGCGGCGCGGCCGCCCGGGCGATCGACCACCTGGTCACCGTGCGGGTCTGGGTGCAGGCCCCGCCGAAGGTGTGCGCGCGGCGCTGGGCCGAGCGTGGGGGTGCCGCGATGACGGCGTTCCAGCCCGAGTGGGCGCGCGCCGAGGCGGTCGTCTTCGCCCGCGAGGACACCCGCGCCCGGGCCGACGTGCTCGTGGACGGCGACCCCGGCGAGGACCCGGGGCCGGCGGCCTTCGCGGTGCTCTGACCTACCGTGGCCCGACGTGGCCACCACCGCACTGCTCCGACCGCCCACGTCCTCCCCCACCCCGCCGCCGGCGCCCGCGCCGGGTGTCCGCTGGGTGCCGCTGGGCGTGGCCGCCGTCCTCGCCGCCGGACTGGTCGCGTTCGTCGCCGTCCGGCACGGGGCGCAGCAGGCGGTGCTGCTCGGCCTGGGCCTCGGCCTGGGGGCGGCGCTGTTCCACAGCCGGTTCGGGTTCACCTCCGCCTGGCGACAGCTGGTCGCGGTGGGCAACGGCAGCGGGTTGCGGGCCCACACGCTCCTGCTGGGCACGACGGCGACGCTCTTCGCGCTGGTGCTGGGCACCGGCACGGGCCTGTTCGGGACGACGCCGGGCCCCTCGGCCGGGTCGCTGGGCGTCGGGCTGGTGGCCGGGGCGGTGCTGTTCGGGGTCGGCATGCAGCTGGGCGGGGCGTGCGCCTCGGGCACGCTGTTCGCCGTCGGCTCGGGCCAGTCCTCGATCCTGCTGACCCTGGGCGGGTTCATCGCCGGCACGGTGCTCTACGCGTGGGCGTTCCCGCTGGTCGACGACCTCCCCGCCTTCCCCGCGTTCCTGCTGTCCGACCACGTCGGCTGGGCCGGCTCGTGGGCGGTGACCATCGCGCTGCTGGCCGTCGTGTGGTTCGTCTCGGCCGCGGTGCAGCGCCGCCGGGTGCCCCCGCCCACCGAGCCCCCGCCCTCGGCGCGGGGCGTGGCCCGGGTGCTGCGCGGCTCCTGGCCGCTGTGGGTCGGCGCGCTGGTGCTGTCGGTGCTCGGCGCCGGGGTGCTGCTGGTCTCCGGCGGCGCCTGGGGCATCACCAGCGCGTTCACCCTGTGGGGCTCCAAGCTGCTGCAGCTGGTCGGCCTGCACCCCGAGGAGTGGCTGTACTGGTCGGGCTCGCGCTCGGCCCAGCTCGCCGCCCCGGTGCTCACCGACACCGTCTCGCTGACCAACATCGGCATCATGGTCGGGGCGGCCCTCGCCTCGGCCGCCGGCGGCGCCTGGGTGCTGCACCGCGGCATCCCGGCCCGCACCGCGGCAGCTGCGGTGATCGGCGGGGTCCTGATGGGCGTCGGGGCCCGGCTGGCCAGCGGCTGCAACATCGGCGCCTACCTGGCCGGGATCGCCTCGGGCAGCGCGTCCGGCTGGATCTGGGGCATCGCCGCGCTGGCCGGCACCTGGCTCGGCATCCGGGCCCGCCGGGTCTTCGGCCTCGGCGTCCCCGCCCCGCGCGACAGCGTCTGCTGAGGAGCGGCATCCTCGTGGGCGTGAGCCTCCCCCAGCACGGCCGGTACGCCTACAGCGCGCTGCCCGACCGCCCGGTCTACGACTGGCCCGACGGGAAGCGGCTGGCGGTCTACGTCGCGGTCAACCTCGAGGTCTTCGACTTCGGCGGCGGCCGGGGCGCCGAACTGGCCCCGGGCGGCGGCGACCCCGACGTCCTCAACTACTCCTGGCGCGACTGGGGCAACCGGGTCGGCGCGTGGCGCCTGATGGAGACCCTGGACACCCTCTGCCTGCCGGCCAGCGTGCTCGCCAACAGCCGGGTGCTCGCCGAGTGCCCGGGCCTGGTCGAGGCACACCTGGCCCGCGGCGACGAGCTGGTCGGGCACGGCCGCACCAACGCCGAGCGGCAGGCCGACCTGTCCGAGGACGACGAACGGGCGCTGATCGCCGAGGTGACCCGGGAGCTGACCGGGGCGACGGGGACGGCACCGGCCGGGTGGCTGGGACCCTGGATCTCGCAGAGCCACCACACCCCCGACCTGCTGGCCGAGGCCGGCTACGGCTACCTGCTGGACTGGGCGCACGACGACCAGCCGACCTGGTTCGCCACCCGCGGGGGCGGCCGCATCCTGTCGCTGCCCTACCCGCAGGAGCTCAACGACATCCCGGCCGTCGTGTCCCGGCAGGTGTCCGGCCAGGAGTTCGCCGACATGGTGGTCGCCACCTTCGACGAGATGGTCGAGCAGTCCCGCAGCGCCCCGCTGGTCATGGGCATCGCGCTGCACCCCTACGTGGTCGGCCAGCCGCACCGGCTGCGGCCGCTGCGCACGGCACTGGCGCACGTCGCAGCCCGTCGCGACGAGGTCTGGCTGACCACCGCCGGAGCCGTCGCCGCGCACGCCGCGACGGTGGCGCCGTGACCGACCTGCCGCTGTCCGGGTACACGGTGGCCGTGACCGCCGAGCGGCGCGCCGCCGAGCTCGTGGCCCTCCTGGAGCGGCGGGGGGCCCGGGTCGTGCACGCCCCGGCGATCCGGGTCGTGCCGCTGGCCGACGACACCGACCTGGTCGCCGCCACCCGGGCCGTCCTCGCCGCGCCGGTCGACCTGGCGGTGGCCACCACCGGCGTCGGCTTCCGCGGCTGGGTCGAGACCGCGGCGGCGTGGGAGCTCCCGCTCGTCGAGCACCTGACCCCTGCCCGGGTGCTGGCCCGCGGCCCGAAGGCCCGCGGTGCGATCCGCGGTGCCGGCCTCGTCGACGCCTGGTCGCCGGAGTCGGAGAGCTCGACGGAGGTGCTCTCGCACCTGCTGTCCGGCGCCGAGGGCCCGCTGGCCGGGCGCCGCATCGCCGTGCAGCTGCACGGGGACCCGCTGCACGACCTGGTCGACGGCCTGCGCGGCGCCGGTGCCGAGGTGGTCACCGTGCCGGTCTACCGGTGGGTGCTCCCGGAGGACACCGGGCCGCTGCGTGCGCTGGTGCACGCCGTCGCCGCCCGGGAGCTCGACGCGGTCACCTTCACCTCGGCGCCCGCGGCGGCCAGCCTGCTGCAGGTGGCGGCCGAGGAGGGCGTGCGGGACGAGGTGCTGGCCGGCTTCGGGTCCGGGGTGCTCGCAGTGTGCGTGGGTCCGGTGACCGCGGCCCCGCTCGAGGCCCTCGGGGTGGTCACGCAGCAACCCGTCCGGGCCCGGCTGGCCGACCTGGCCCGCGAGGTCGTGGCCCGGCTGCCCGAGCGGGGACCTGCCCCGCGGGGATGACGTCGGCGACCGTGCCACTGCGGATCACCCGCCCGACCAGGATGATCACGCCTGTGACGGAGCCCGGGCGCCAGCTGATCGAGTCCGGGTTCGGCATCGCCGGGTCGATGACCGCGGCGGCCGCGACCGTCGTCTACTCCCCCGCCGACGCCGCCCTCCAGCTCGACGACCGGTTCGGCGGCTGCCTGCGCGAGCTCGCCGACGACCTCGCCGACGCCGCGCTGCCCCGCCGCGAGCGGGCCCGGGCCGGCGCCGCCCTGGCCTTCGCCGTCGAGCACGGCGTGACGCTCAGCCGCCGGGACCGCCGGGTCCGCGCCGACGGGTTCTTCACCGAGCGCGCCGGTGGCCGGGTCGCGGCCCGCGAGATCGGCGAGGGCGTGCTCTGGGCCGCCCGCGGCTCGGCCGACGACCGCCGGGTGCGGCACCTGGGCTACCTGCTGGCCGAGGTGGTCGTCTCCCCCGACGTGGACGCCGCGCTGGCCGACCGGGTGCTCCGGACGACGGCCCGGCTGTCCTGGCGGCAGCTGGTCCTGCTGGCCGCGGTCGGCCGCCGGGAGCGCTCACCGCTGCCGCTGACCCCGGTCCCCGTCGATGCCCGTGCCTGGACGACGTGGGGCGCCGTCGAGGACCTCACCGAGCTGCAGCAGACCGGGCTGCTCGACCCCCCGGTCGCCGTCCCCCGGCCCGGTGGCGCCGCGCTGGCCCGGCTGCGCCCCGCCGACCTGCGGCTCACCCGGCGCGGGGTGCTGGTGCACCGGCTGCTGGCCCTGGACGTCGTCCGGGCCGACGAGGTCGACGCGGCGCTGGCCGCCCTCGTCCCGGGCTGATTGCCGATCTGGCAAGGACCCTCTCCTGCGACGCACCGACCGGGCAGGCTGGGGCCATGACGACCGATGCCATCGAGTGGGACGACCGCTACGGACCCGAGCAGATCTGGAGCGGGCAGCCCAACGGCACCCTGGTCGCCGAGGTCGCCGGCCTGACGCCGGGGCGGGTCCTCGACGTGGGGTGCGGCGAGGGCGCCGACGCGGTGTGGCTGGCCGGGCAGGGCTGGCAGGTCACCGCGCTCGACGTCTCCCGGGTCGCCCTGGACCGGGCCGCCCGGCACGCCGCCGACGCCGGGGTGGAGATGACCTGGGTGCCCACCGGCCTGCTCGACGCCGGCCTGCCGGCCGGGTCGTTCAACCTGGTCAGCGCCCAGTACCCGGCGCTGCGCAGCACCCCGGGCCGCGACGCCGAACAAGCGCTGCGGACGGCGGTGGCGCCCGGCGGGACGCTGCTGGTGGTGCACCACGCCCTCGTCGACACCGCCGAGGCGGCCGCCGCCGGCTTCGACCCCGCCGACTACGTGAGCCCGGCCGACGTCGCCGCCACTCTGGACGCCGACTGGGAGGTGCAGGTGCACGAGGAACGCCCCCGGCACGTCACCGGCGGCGCCGGCGCGCACCACACCCACGACGTCGTCCTCCGGGCCCGCCGGCTGCGCTGACGCCGTCCTCAGCCGCCTCCGTGCGTCCTCCTCCACCGACGTCGGTGGCTGAGGACGCACGGTGCTCGTCGGAGCTGATCGACGCCCGGGGGGCGGGGTCAGTCGAGGGAGCCGCGTTGCTTCTTCAGCTGGCCGCGCTGCTTCTTCGCGGTGATCCGGCGTTCCTTGGACCCGCGGGTGGGCTTGGTCTTCCGGCGGGGCGGGGCGGGGGGTGCCAGGGCCTGGCCGATGGCCATCGCCATCCGGGCGCGGGCGGCCTCCCGGTTGCGCAGCTGCTGGCGGTGCTCGGACGCCGCGATCGTCAGGACGCCGTCGACCAGCCGGCCCCCGATCCGCTCGGTGAGCCGGGCCAGCTGGTGCTCGGTGAGCCCGGGGATGTCCAGGGGACGGACCGACAGCTCGACCCGGCTGTCGGCGGTGTTCACGCCCTGCCCACCCGGTCCGCTCGAGCGGCTGAACCGCCAGCCGAGCATCGCCGCGGGCACCGTCAGGCGCGGGGTGACCGGGAGGTCGCCGGAGGCGTCGTCGGTGGGCACGAGGACCATCCTCCCGTGTCCACCCTCGCAGCTGCCCTCGCCGCCGGTCCCGTCGTCCTCGACGGAGGGCTGTCCACCGAGCTGGAGGCCCGCGGGCACGACGTGACCAGCGCGCTGTGGTCGGCCCGGTTGCTGCGCGACGACCCCGGTGCGGTCCGGGACGCGCACGCGGCGTTCGCCGCCGCCGGCGCCCAGGTGGCCACCACGGCCAGCTACCAGGCGACGGTGCCCGGCTTCGAGGCCGCCGGGTTCGACGACGCCCGGGGGCTGATCGCCCGCTCGGTGCAGCTGGCCCGCGAGGGCGCCCCGGGGTCGTGGGTGGCCGGGTCGGTCGGCCCGTACGGGGCGTACCTGGCCGACGGGTCGGAGTACACCGGCGCCTACCTGGACGACGTGTCCATCGACGAGCTGCGGGCCTTCCACCGCCCACGGCTGGCCACCCTGGTCGAGGCCGGCGTCGACGTCCTCGCGCTGGAGACGCTGCCCGGCGCGGCCGAGGTGGAGGCGCTGCTGGCCGAGGTCACCGCGCTCGACGCCCCGGCCTGGGTCTCCGTGTCGGCGGTGACCGGCCCGGACGGGGTCACCCGCACCCGCCGGGGCGAGCCGCTGTCCGACGTCCTGGGCATGACCCGCGGCATCGACCAGGTGGTCGCCGTCGGGGTGAACTGCACCGACCCGGCCGCCGTCGTCCCGGCCGTGGTGTGGGCGAGGGTGTCCAGCGGCAAGCCGGTGGTGGTCTACCCCAACAGCGGCGAGACCTGGGACGCCGACGCCCGCGCCTGGACCGGCACCCCCGGGGTCGGCGACGTCTCGGCCTGGCTGTCGGCCGGAGCCCGGCTGGTCGGGGGCTGCTGCCGGGTGCGCCCGGACGACGTGGCCGCGATCGCGGCCACCGTCGCCGGGAAGGTCTGAGCCGTAGGGGACGCTGGACAGCACGATGACCCTCTCCGACACCACCCCCGACCTCGTCGCGCTGCTCGACCAGGGCAACGACCCCGACGCGCTCTTCGAGCGGTTCGCCGGCTGGGCGGCCGACACGGGCACCGTGCTGTACCCGGCGCAGGAGGAGGCGCTGATCGAGCTGGTCAGCGGGGCCAACGTCGTGCTGGCCACCCCGACCGGGTCGGGCAAGTCGCTGGTCGCCACCGGCGCGTTGTTCGCCGCCCTGGCCCAGGACCGGGTGTCGTTCTACACCGCGCCGATCAAGGCGCTGGTCAGCGAGAAGTTCTTCGCCCTGTGCGGGGTGTTCGGCGCGGAGAACGTCGGCATGCTCACCGGTGACGCCTCGGTCAACGCCTCGGCGCCGATCATCGCCTGCACCGCCGAGGTGCTGGCCAACATCGCGCTGCGCGAGGGCGCCGGGGCCGACATCGGCCTGGTCGTGATGGACGAGTTCCACTTCTACGGCGACACCGACCGCGGCTGGGCCTGGCAGGTGCCGCTGATCGAGCTGCCGAAGGCCCAGTTCCTGCTCATGTCGGCGACCCTGGGCGACACCACCGAGCTGCGCGCCGACCTCTCCCGCCGCACCGGCCGGGACACCGCGCTGGTGGCCAACGCCGAGCGCCCCGTGCCGCTGACGCACTACTACGCGACCACCCCGATGCACGAGACGATCCAGGAGCTGCTGGACACCCGGCAGGCCCCGGTCTACGTCGTGCACTTCACCCAGGCCTCGGCGCTGGAACGCGCGCAGGCGCTGATGAGCGTGAACGTCTCCACCAAGGAGCAGAAGCAGGCGATCGCCGACATGATCGGCGGCTTCCGGTTCTCCAGCGCCTTCGGGACGACGCTGTCCCGGCTCGTGCGGCACGGCATCGGCGTGCACCACGCCGGGATGCTGCCCAAGTACCGCCGGCTGGTCGAGCAGCTCGCCCAGGCCGGGCTGCTGAAGGTCATCTGCGGCACCGACACCCTGGGCGTGGGCATCAACGTTCCGATCCGCACCGTGGTGTTCTCTGCGCTCTCCAAGTACGACGGCACGCGCACCCGGCTGCTCAACGCGCGTGAGTTCCACCAGATCGCCGGCCGCGCCGGACGCGCGGGCTACGACACCGCGGGCACCGTCGTCGTCCAGGCACCCGAGCACGAGGTGGAGAACCTCAAGCAGTTCGCCAAGGTCGCCGACGACCCCAAGAAGCGCCGCAAGCTGGTCCGCCGCAAGGTGCCCGAGGGCATGGTGCCGTGGAGCGAGGCCACCCAGCAGCGGCTGATCGCCGCCGACCCCGAGCCGCTGAGCAGCCACCTGAGGGTCTCGACCGGGATGATCCTCAACGTCGTCGCCCGCCCCGGCGACCCGTTCGCGGCCATGCGGCACCTGCTCACCGACAACCACGAGCCGCGCAAGCGCCAGCTGCGGCTGGTCCGGGAGGCCATCGGCATCACCCGCGGCCTGGTGACCGCCGGGGTGCTCGAGCGCCTCGACGTCCCCGAGCCCGACGGACGGCGCTACCGGCTCACGGTCGACCTGCCGCCGGACTTCGCGCTCAACCAGCCGCTGTCGACGTTCGCGCTGGCCGCGATCGGGCTGCTGGACCCCGACTCGGCCGCCCCGTCGCCCTCGGTGCCGGAGTCCCCCGGCTCGAGCACCTACGCCCTGGACGTCGTGTCGGTCATCGAGGCCACCCTCGACGACCCGCGGCAGATCCTGGCCGCCCAGCTCAACAAGGCCAAGGGCGCGGCCGTGGCGCAGATGAAGGCCGAGGGCATCGAGTACGAGGAGCGGATGGAGCTCCTGGAGGAGATCGCGTACCCCAAGCCCCTGGAGGAGCTGCTGGAGTACGCCTTCGAGACCTACCGGGCGGGCAACCCGTGGGCCGCGGACGCCCAGCTGTCGCCCAAGTCGGTCGTGCGGGACATGTGGGAGAAGGCGTTCACCTTCCGCGAGCTGGTCAACGAGTACCAGCTCACGCGCTCGGAGGGGGCGGTGCTGCGCTACCTGTCCGACGCGTTCAAGGCGCTCCGTTCCGGGGTGCCGGCCGACGCCCGCACCGAGGAGGTCACCGACATCGTCGAGTGGCTCGGCGAGCTGGTCCGGCAGGTCGACTCCTCGCTGCTGGACGAGTGGGAGGAGCTGACCAACCCCTCGGCCCCGCTGGACGCGCCGGTCGCCGTCCCCGCCCGGCCGCGGCCGGTCACCGGCAACGAGCGCGCGTTCACCGCGATGGTGCGCAACCAGCTCTTCCGCCGGGTCGAGCTGTGGGCCCGCCGCCGCTGGTACGACCTGGGGCAGCTCGACGCCGCCGCCGGCTGGGACGCCGAGGCCTGGGGCGACGTGGTGCAGGCCTACTTCGCCGAGCACGAGGAGGTGCAGACCGGCGCCGACGCCCGCGGCCCGGCGCTGCTGGTGGTCGACAAGGCCGAGCCCGGCCTGTGGCGGGTGCGCCAGATCGTCGACGACCCGGCCGGGGACCACGACTGGGGCTTCGACGTCGAGGTCGACCTGGAGGCCTCCGACGAGGAGGGCTCGGCGGTCATCCGCCTGGTGGGAGCCGGCCGCAAGGACTGAGGAGTTGCCGGGCGCAACCGTGTGCCCGGTCACAGGGGCCCGCTGTGGGAGGGTCCCGGCGATGTCGTCGTGACGGTGTGGGAGATGGTCGCGGTCGCCCTGGCCGGGCTGGCCGCGGGGTCGATCAACGCCGTCGTCGGCTCGGGGACGCTGGTCACCTTCCCGGTGCTGCTGGCCGTCGGTCTCCCGCCGGTGACCGCCACGGTGTCGAACTCCCTGGGGCTGGTGCCGGGCAACCTCACCGGCGCGATCGGGTACCGGCGCGAGCTGGCCGGCCAGCGCCGGCTGGTGCTCTCGCTGCTGCCCGCCTCGGTGCTCGGCGCGCTGACCGGGGCGTTCCTGCTGCTGCACCTGCCCGCCGCGGCCTTCGAGACCGTCGTCCCCGGCCTGGTCGCGCTCGCCGTCGTCCTGGTCGCCACCCAGCCGCTGCTGCAGCGGTGGCTCGCCCGGCGCCGGGAGCGGGCCGGCGCCGTCCCGCTGGCCGACGTGCGGGTGCGGGGCGGCCGGCTCGCCGCGCTGTTCGCCGGGGCGTACGCCACCGGCACCTACGGCGGGTACTTCGCGGCCAGCCAGGGCGTGCTGCAGATCGGCGTCTTCGGCCTGCTGCTGCCGCACTCCCTGCAGCAGCTGAACGCGATCAAGAACGTGCTCACCCTCGGGGTCAACGCGGTCGCCGCGCTGACCTACGTGGTCGTGGCCACCGACCGGATCGACTGGGTCGCCGCCGGACTGGTCGCCGGCGGCTCCCTGGTCGGCGGGTACCTGGGCTCCACCTTCGGGCGCCGGCTGCCGGCACCGGTGCTGCGGACGGCGATCGTCGCGCTCGGGATCACCGCCATCGTCGTGCTGGTGACCCGGTGAGCTGGTGGGAGTGGGCGCTGCTGCTCCTGGCCGGCGTCGGTGGCGGGCTGACCGGGTCGATCGCCGGGCTGGCCTCGCTGGTCAGCTACCCGGCGCTGCTGGCCTCCGGACTGCCGCCGGTGACGGCGAACGTGACCAACACCGTCGCCCTGGTCTTCAACGGGGTGGGCTCGATCAGCGCCTCCCGCCCCGAGCTCGTCGGGCAGGCACGCCGGCTCGTCCCGCTGTCCGGGGCCGCGCTGCTCGGCGGGATCACCGGCACCGTGCTGCTGCTCCTCACCCCGGCCGGGGGCTTCGAGCGGATCGTGCCCTTCCTCATCGCCGGGGCCTCGGTGGCGATCCTCGTGCAGCGCCCGCCCCGGGAGCTGGCCGCCGAGGGGGCCCGGCACTCCACCCGGTCGCAGTGGGGCCTGGCCCTGGGCGTCTACGCGATCGCCATCTACGGCGGCTACTTCGGGGCTGCGGCCGGTGTCCTGATGCTGGCGATGTTCCTGCTCACCACCGGCACCACCGTGCCCCGCGGCAACGCGGCCAAGAACGTGCTCCTGTTCGTGGCGAACCTGGTGGCCGCGGTCGGCTTCGCGCTGTTCGCCGATGTCGCCTGGGCCGCGGTGCTGCCCCTGGCCATCGGGTTCTTCGTGGGCGGGCGGTTGGGGCCGCGGGTGGTGCGTCGGGTGGACGGCACCTGGCTGCGCCGGGTGATCGCCGTCCTCGGTCTGGGCCTGGCGCTGAAGCTGGGCTTCGACGCGTTCGGCTGAGCTCAGCGCAGCGCGGCGACGGCGGCCGCCGTGGTCGTCACCCGGCCCAGCAGCGGGAACACCCGGGCGACGGCGAACTCGTGCATGACGGCGTCGATGCTGCTCATCGCGTCCTCCACCAGCACCACGGCGTACCCGTGCTCGTGCGCGGCCCGGGCGGTGGACTCCACCCCGAGGTTGGTGGCCAGCCCGCCGAGGACGACGGTGTCCACCCCGCGGGAGCGCAGCTCGGCGTCCAGCGCGGTGCCGTGGAAGCCGCCCCACCCGTGCCTGGTGAGCACCACGTCGCCCAACGGACGGATCTCGTCCACGACCTCCCCCAGCGTGGGCTGCAGGCCGTCGGAGCGGGTGCCGACGTCGGTGGGCTGCCGGAGGCCCCCGACGGGCGGCTCCATCTGCAGCAGCACCACCGGGGCACCCGCGGCCCGGAACGCCTCGGCCAGCTCGAGGGCGTTGTCCAGCACGGTGTCCGCCGGGTGCGGGGCGACGTCCCGGCTCACGAGACCCCGTTGCAGGTCCACCAGCACCAGGGCGCTGCGGGTGGGGTCGAGCGTGGCGACGGGCACGGGTGGGACCTCCGGGAGCGGGGGGCGAGCGGCCCAGGCTGCCACGTCCGGTGGAGTCACTCCACCCAGGCCGCGTCAGCCCCGGACGGTGTAGGCGGCCAGCAGCAGCACGAACCCGGCCGCACCCACCAGCAGCCGGGCCGGGGTCAGTCCGTTGAGCAGGCCGGCCGCCTCCGACACCGACTGCGCTCCCACGGTGCTGCGGCGGACCCGCACCTCGTCGGCGAGCAGCACCCCGCCGGCCCCCAGCAGGGCCAGGCCCAGGCAGAGGAAGACCGCGGCCAGCCGCTCGGGGAACCCGTCGGCCACCGGGGCCAGCGCGAGGACGACCACCAGGACGCCGACGACCAGGCCGAGGGCGGCGCCGGCGACCGGGGCCCAGGGGCCCATCCGGGTGCGCACCGCCCGGGGTGCGACGGCAGTCCGTCGGGGAGGCGGGTCGACCGGGTCCGCCGGCGCCTCGTGGGGCACCTCGGGCCAGACGTCACCGTCGCGGGAGAGGCCGGCGACCACCGCGGCCGGCGGGGCCGGGGGCTCGGCGGGGAACGGCGGCGCGGTGGGGACACCCGTCGGTCGATCGGTCATCGGTGATCACCTCGAGGGACGACCGTAGGGGGTGGGCGGGGCGCACGAGGGACCGCCGGGTCGACGAGTCGACGTGTCGACTCCTCGACCCGGCTGTGGTCGGCGGTGGTCAGAGCAGCCGACGGGTGCCCGGCTCGACCACCCGCAGCCACCGGTGGCCGTAGCCCTCCAGCGCCAGCTCGACCCGACCGCGGTCGTCGATCGGCGTCGAACCGTCCTGCAGCAGGTCGGCGAGCAGGTGGCCCTCGGCGCAGTCGGTGAGCACCAGCGGCACCCGCACCGGCTCGGCGGACAGGTTGTGCACCGCGACCAGGCTCCCGTCGTCCCAGGTGCAGCGGTGCGCCAGCACCGCGGCGTGCGGCTGCTCGAGCACCTCGAGGGCACCCCACCCGAGCTCGGGGCACTCCCGCCGGCGGGCGATCAACCGCTTCATGAACGACAGCAGCGAGTCGGGGTCCTTGCGCTGGTCGGCCACGTTGACGAACTCCGGTGCGTACCCGCCGGTCACCACCGGACCGGGCAGCTTCGACGCCCTCGCCCGGGAGAAGCCGCCGTTGACGCCCGACGTCCACTGCATCGGGGTGCGGACGGCCAGCCGGCTGCCCACCGACAGCTCCTCCCCCATGCCGATCTCCTCGCCGTAGAACAGCGTGGGGGTGCCGGGCAGGGAGAACAGCAGGCTGTAGACCATCCGCACCCGGCGGGGGTCCCCGGCCAGCATCGGGGGCAGCCGCCGGATGAGGCCCCGGTCGTAGACCTGCATCTCCGGGTCGGGGCCGAACGCGGCAAAGACCTCCTGGCGCTCGTCCTCGGTCAGCTTGTCCAGGGTCAGCTCGTCGTGGTTGCGCACGAACGTGGCCCACTGCGAGTCCGGCGACGTGGCGGGGCGACCCTGCAGGGCGGTCACCAGCGGGCCGGCGTCACCGCGGGCCAGGGAGAGGTAGGTGGCCTGCATGCCGATGAAGTCGAACTGCATGGTCAGCTCGTCGCCGTCGGTGCCGCCGTAGAACTCCAGCTGCTCCTCGAAGGGCAGGTTGACCTCGCCGAGCAGGATGCCGCCGTTGGTCCGCCGGTCCAGGAACGCCCGGATGTCGCGCAGGTAGGCGTGCGGGTCGGGCAGCGTCTCGGCCTGGCCCTCGGTGTTGCCGGAGGTGTCGATGAGGAAGGGGACGGCGTCCATCCGGAAGCCGTCCAGGCCCAGCTGGGTCCAGAACCCTACGATCTTGGCGATCTCGTCCCGGACCACCGGGTTCGTCACGTTCAGGTCGGGCTGGGTCTTGTAGAACTGGTGGAGGTAGTACTCCCCGGTCTTCTCGTCGAGCTCCCAGATCGAGTCCTCCTGGTCGGGGAAGACGACCTGGTCGCTGGTGTCGGGCGGGGTGTCCGAGCGCCAGACGTACCAGTCGCGGTACGGGTTGTCGGTGGACCTCCGGGACTCCTTGAACCAGGGGTGCTGGTCGGAGGTGTGGTTGACCACGAGGTCGGCGATCACCCGCAGGCCCCGGTCGTGGGCGGTGCGGATGACCTCCACGACGTCGCCGTGGTTGCCCAGCCGGGGGTCCACGCCGTAGAAGTCGGTGATGTCGTACCCGTCGTCCCGTTCGGCGGTCGGGTAGAAGGGCATCAGCCACAGGCAGGTGACGCCGAGGTCGACCAGGTGGTCCAGCCGCTGCGCCAGGCCGGTGAAGTCCCCGACCCCGTCGTCGTTCCAGTCCATGAACGTCTCGACGTCCAGGCAGTAGAGGACGGCGTTCTTCCACCACAGGTCGGCCGTGTCGGTGATCCTCACGCCAGCACCGCCGGCTGGGGCTCCTGCTCGGGACGACGGATGCCGGGCGGCCCGGGCGGGTCGATGGCCAGCGTCGGCTCGGGCACCTCGACGTCGAGCTGGGGCAGCACGTGCTCCCCGAACGCGTCCAGGAACGCCGTCTGGGTCTGGCCCACGTGGTGCAGCACGACCCGGTCGAACCCGAGCTCGGCGTACTCGGCGATCCAGGCCGCGTGCTGGCCGAGGTCGGCGGACACCCGCACGGCCTGGGCGACGTCCTCGCGGCTGACCAGCGCGGCGACCTGGTCGAAGCTCTTCGCGCCCTCGAGCTCCCAGCACAGCGGCGGGGGCAGCACGTTGGAGCGCCACTGGTCGTAGGCGGTCTCCATCGCCTCGTCGGCGTCCGGCGCCCAGGACAGGTGCAGCTGCAGGGTGGCCGGGCCGTGGCCGCCGGCGTCGCGGTAGGCGGCGAGCACCTCGCGCAGCCGGTCGTGCGGCTGGTTGATGGTGATCAGCCCGTCGGCCCAGTCGGCGCCGCGGCGCGCGGTCTCCGGGGTGACGGCCGGGGCGATGAGGGCGGGCTGCTGCTCGGGCAGGGTCCACAGCCGGGCCCGGTCGACGGTCACCAGCCCGTCGTGGGTGACCTCCTCGCCGGCCAGCAGGGCGCGGATGACGTCGACGCACTCGCGCAGCCGGGCGTCGCGCAGCTCCTTGCGCAGCCACTTCCCGCCGGTGATGTGCTCGTTCATCAGCTGGCCGCTGCCCAGGGCGATCCAGAACCGGCCGGGGAACATCTGGTTCAGCGTCGCGATGCCCTGGGCGATCACGGCCGGGTGGTACCGCTGCCCCGGTGCGTTCACCGCACCGAAGGGCAGCGACGTCGTGGCCATCGCGGCCCCGAGCCAGGCCCAGGCGAACCCGGACTGGCCCTGGCGGACGCTCCACGGCTCGAAGTGGTCGGAGCACATCGCGGCGGTGAAGCCGACCTGCTCGGCGTGCTGGACGGCGGCGAGCAGGTCCCGCGGTGGGATCTGCTCGTGGCTGGCGTGGAAGCCGATCACGGTCATGGGGGCTGTCTATCGGCTCCCGGGGGTCCGGGCATCCCGGGTTGCACTGGTCAACCAGGACCCACGACGGCAGGATCCCCCGTCGTGCACCCGTTCCCGCTGGTCCGCGGCTGGCGCGTGGAACCGTCCCCCGACCGGGCGTACCTGGACGTGGTGGACGCCACCGGGCACCCCCGGGCGCGGGTGGCCGGACCGGGCCCACGGCGGCTCACCCCGCGGGGCCGGCAGGTGCTCCAGGTGCTGCTCCCCGACGGCTCGGCCACGACGCTGACCAACGGCACCCGCTGGTGGGGCGGCCGCCGGGCGCGGACCCGCGGGATCCTGCCGCTGGCCGGGTCGACCTACGTCCTCCAGCACCGCAGCAGCCGGCGGGCCCGGGTGCTGCGGGACGGCGCCTGGATCGCCACCGCGCTGCGGGAGGTCGCGGGTCCCCGCATCGAGGTGCGCACGGTGCTGACCCCGGACGACGAGCTGGCCTGCGCGCTCCTGGGACACGTGCTGCGCCCCGGGCGCGGCAGCGTGCTCGGTGGGCTGGTGGAGGTCCTGGGTTCCGGCCCCTGAGCCCCGGGTCCGCCGGCGACGGGCACGCCCGGCGCAGGGAGACTGGTCCCGTGCTGCCACCTCCCGGGACCCCCGGCACCGACCTGCCGGTGCGGGCGGTGCTCGGTGAGCTGACCGACGCCCTGACCCGGCACGGCACCGCGGTGCTGGTCGCACCGCCCGGCACCGGGAAGACCTCGCTGGTCCCCCTCGAGCTGGCCGCGACGGGCACGGTGCTGGTCGCCGAGCCGCGCCGGGTGGCCGCCCGCGCCGCGGCCCGCCGGATGGCCTCGCTGGTCGGCGAGCGGGTGGGCGACCGGGTCGGGTTCAGCGTGCGCGGGGAGTCGAGGAGGTCGGCGGCGACCCGGATCGAGGTGGTGACCACGGGGCTGCTGCTCCGCCGGCTGCAGGCCGACCCCGAGCTGGCCGGCGTCGACACGGTGGTCCTGGACGAGGTGCACGAGCGGCAGACCGACACCGACCTCGCGCTGGCCTTCGCCCTCGACGTGCGGGCGACGCTGCGCCCGGAGCTCCGGCTGCTGGCCATGTCGGCCACCGCGCAGGCACAGCGGCTGAGCGAGCTCCTGGGCGCCGCGCCCGTCGTCGAGGCCACCGGGGCGCTGTTCGACGTGGAGACCGTGTGGTGTCCCCCGCGACCTCCGGTGCAGCCACCGCTGGGCACCCGGGTCGACCCGCGGCTGCTGGACGCCGTCGCCGACACCGTCCGCCGGGCGCTGACCGAGACCACCGGCGACGTGCTCGTCTTCCTGCCCGGGGCCGCGGAGATCGGCGGGGTGCAGAACCGGCTCGGCGGTCTGGACGTCGACGTCCGCCCGCTGCACGGCCGGCTGCCCAGCGCCGAGCAGGACGCCGCCCTGACCCCCGGACCGCGGCGCCGGGTGGTGCTGGCCACCGACGTCGCCGAGTCCAGCCTCACCGTCCCCGGCGTCCGGGTGGTCGTCGACGCCGGACTGGCCCGCACCCCCCGGGTCGACCTCTCCCGCGGTCTGGGCGCGCTGGTCACCGTGCCCGCGTCGGTCGCCGCAGCCACCCAGCGCGCCGGCCGGGCCGGGCGCGAGGGGCCGGGGCGGGTGTACCGGCTGTGGTCGGAGGCCGAGCACGGTCGCCGTCCGGCCGCCCCGGAGCCGGAGATGGCCACCGCCGACCTGACCCCGGTCGCCCTGGAGCTCGCGACCTGGGGCGCCCCCGGCGGCGTCGGGCTGGCACTGCTCGACCCGCCCCCGGAGGCCGCGATGGCCGTGGCCGGGCAGACGCTGCGCACCCTCGGCGCGGTCGACGACGAGGGCCGGGTGACCGACCGTGGTCGCCAGCTCTCCGGGGTCGGCGCGCACCCGCGGCTGGCCCGCGCCCTGGTCGACGGCACCCCGCTGGTCGGCCGGCGCCGAGCCGCGGAGGTGGTCGCGCTGCTGTCGGCCGACGGCAGCCCGCGCTCGGACGACCTGGTCGCGGCACTGCGTGAGGCCCGGCAAGGACACGGGCCGTGGCGGGAGGAGGTGCGCCGGCTGGAGCGCGCCGTGCCCGACGTCGGCCGCACCGACCTGACCGA
Source organism: Geodermatophilaceae bacterium NBWT11 (assembly GCA_014218215.1). Lineage (NCBI taxonomy): Bacteria > Bacillati > Actinomycetota > Actinomycetes > Geodermatophilales > Geodermatophilaceae > Geodermatophilaceae bacterium NBWT11. The sequence goes on along the minus strand of CP043652.1, from coordinate 4,011,774 downwards.
CGACGCCGCAGCCGGCCTGGTCACCGCGTTGGCCCACCCCGAGTGGCTGGCCCGCCGCAGACCGAAGACCGAGCGCACCTACCTGCTCGCCGCCGGCACCGGGGCGGAGCTGCCCCAGGGCACCGCCCTGGGCGGAGCGGAGTGGATCGCGGTGGCCGCCGCCGACCGCGCACCGGGCCGCCGGGACGCCCGGGTCCGGCTGGCCGTCGCCGTCGACCAGGACACCGCGCTCGAGGTGGGCGCGCACACCGACGGCCCCGAGGTGGTCTGGCGGGACGGCGACGTGCGGGCCGCCCGGGTCGAGCGGCTCGGCGCGATCGTGCTCACCCAGCGCCCGCTGCCCGACCCCGACCCCGACCTGGTCGCGGCCGCGGTCGCCGAGGGCCTGCGCACCGAGGGGCTGGCGCTGCTGCGCTGGACCCCGGCTGCGACATCGCTGCGCGAGCGGTTGGCCGCCGCGCACGCCGGGCTCGGCGAACCGTGGCCGGCCGTCGACGACCGCACGCTGAGCGACGCCCTGGGGGCCACCCCGCAGGTGCGGGCCGCCCGCGACCGGCACGACCTGCGCCGGCTCGATGTCCTCGCCGCGCTGCGGGCGCTGGTGCCGTGGGAGCTGGCCGCCACGCTGGAGGACGCCGTCCCGGAGAAGGTGACCGTCCCCGGCGGCGGCGGGCACACGGTCGACTACTCCAACCCGGAGAGCCCGACGGCCTCGATGCGGGTGCAGGAGGCCTTCGGCTGGAAGACGACCCCGACGGTGGCCGGGCGGCCGCTGCGCCTGGAGCTGCTCTCCCCCGCCCGCCGGGTGGTGGCCACCACCGGCGACCTGGCCGGCTTCTGGCAGACGGGCTACCCGACCGTGCGCAGCGAGCTCAAGGGCCGCTACCCCAAGCACCCCTGGCCCGAGGACCCCGCCCGGGCGCTGCCGATCCGGCGGGTCAAGCCCCGGAGCTGAGTCACACCGGGGGGCCGAGCATGATCTCGGCGTGCAGAGACGACACGTGGCCCCCGACATCTCCCGCTCCTGGCTGCTGGTCAACGGCGCCCGCGACCACGCCGAGTTCGACGCGGCGCTGGCCTCCCGGGCCGACCAGGTGATCCTCGACATCGAGGACGCGGTGGACCCCAAGGCCAAGCCGCAGGCCCGCGCCTCGGTCGTGGAGTACCTCTCCACCGAGCGCGACCGCCAGGCCTGGGTGCGGATCAACGACCACTCCACCCCGTTCTGGGCCGACGACGTCACCGCCCTGGCCGGCCTGCCCGGCCTGGCCGGCGTGATGCTCGCCAAGACCGAGGCCGCCGAGCACGTCACCGAGACCTACGACCGGCTCGGTGGCTCCACCCGGGTGCTGGCGCTCGTGGAGTCCGCCCTGGGCATCGAGGAGACGGTGCGGATCGCCTCGGCGCGCGGCGCCTTCCGGCTGGCCTTCGGCTCCGGTGACTACCGCCGCGACACCGGCACCGCCGCCGACGACCTGGCGATGGCCTACCCGCGCTCCCGCCTGGTCGTGGGCAGCCGGATCGGCGGCCTGCCCGGCCCGATCGACGGCCCGACCGTCGGCTCCAGCCACGGCGTGCTGCGCGAGGCCACCGGCGTCACCGTCTCCCTGGGCCTCACCGGCAAGCTCTGCCTGGACGTCGAGCAGCTACCGGTGATCAACGAGGTCATCAGCCCCACCCCCTCCGACGTCGCCTGGGCCACAGACTTCCTGGCCGACTTCGAGGCCCGCGGCCAGGTCATCCGGGACGGCAGCGACCTGCCCCGGCTCGGTCGCGCACGCAAGATCACCACGCTGGCGACGGCGCTGGGCATCCAGCCCTCCTGAGTCAGCCCAGCAGCTCCAGCACGGCCGCGGGGTCGGTGGCGACGTCGGTGTGCATGCCGGCGCCGTCACCGACCACCCGCCACCCCCGCCGGCGGGCCTCCTCGGCGTCGGCGTCGTAGGCCGGCGACAGGTGCACGTAGGTGACGTCGGCATCGGGCCAGCTGTCCGGCACCGGGACCGCCTGGTCGTACAGGTCGACCGGCAGTGACGGCGCCTCGGCGGTGATCTGCGCCCGCAGCTCCGGGTCGGGCACGAGCTCGGTCAGGGCGTCGGGGCCCCACCACGTCGGCCAGGGCGGGAGCAGACCGTCCCGGGCCATCCCCCGGACCATCGCCCGCAGGTCCGGCGAGGGCAGCGTCACCCCCGAGCGGGCCGGGACGACGGCGTCCACCCACACCACCCGCGCGGCTCGCACCGCCGCGGCGACCCGGGGCAGGACGACGCCGGCCCCCGAGTACCCGACCACCACGTCGACCGGGCGGTCCGACCCGAAGCCGTCGGCGACGGCCTGCTCGGCGTACCGCACCCACCACTCCCCGGCCGTCTCCACCGCCGACCGGAGGTCGGGGACGACGACCTCGTGACCCCGCGCGCGCAGCCCGTCGCGCAACGGCCCGAGGACGGCAGCGCTGAGCAGGGGCGGGTGGCACAGCAGCCAGGACGACATGCCGACCATCACACCCCGGTGCGCGGGCCGCCGCCCGGCGGGTGCGACCGGCAGCGACGAGGATGGACCGGTGAGCCAGGACCCGTCCCCGCCCGTCACCGACCGCTGGGGCATCGACGCCTCCTGGCTCGACGCCCTCGACACCGAACACACCGTCGAGCAGGCCACGATCGACCTGCTGCGCGAGGTGATCGGCGAACCGCCGGCCGACCTCGAGGACACCGCCCCGATCGTCGTCCGCCCCGGGGACGCCCTGGAGGTCGACGAGGCCGTCGTGGTCCTCGAGGACGGCACCAGCCGGGACGTCGACGGCGAGCTGCCCGAGGACTTCCCGCTGGGCTACCACCGGATCCGCACGCCCGACGGCCGGGACCGGCTGCTCGTGGTGACGCCGAGCCGCTGCTGGCTCCCCGAGGACCGCAGCTGGGGCTGGGCCGTGCAGCTCTACGCCGCCCGGGGCACCGGCTCGGCGGGCATCGGCGACCTGGCCGACCTGCGCACGGTCCGGGAGCTGGCCGAGAGCCAGGGCGCCGGGTTCGTGCTGGTCAACCCGCTGCACGCGGTGGGCCCGGGCCCCGAGCAGGAGGACAGCCCCTACCTGCCGGCCACCCGCCGCTTCCGCAACCCGCTCTACCTGCGCCTGGACGACGTCCCCGGGGTGCAGCTCACCGACGCCGACCGGGCCCGGGCCGCCGAGCTCAACGGCGCCGAGCTGATCGACCGGGATGCGGTCTGGGCGTTCAAGCGCGCGGTGCTCGAGCGGTCCTTCGACGCGGGCGCCGAGGGCTTCCGGGACTGGTGGTGGCACCAGGGCCAGCCGCTGCAGGACTGGGCCACCTGGGCCGCGGTCGCCGACGCGCACGGCGCGAACTGGCCCGACTGGCCAGCGGAGCTGCAGGACCCCCGCTCGGACGGCGTCCGCCGCTGGGTGGCCGACCACGAGCAGCAGGTCGCCTTCCACGCCTGGCTGCAGTGGCTGCTCGACGGCCAGCTGTCCGTGGCGACCGGCGACCTCACCGTCATCCAGGACCTGCCGATCGGCGTCTCCGGCGGCGGCGCGGACGCGTGGGCCTGGCAGGACGTGCTCGCCCAGGGCGGGGTGAGCGTCGGGGCTCCCCCGGACGCGTTCAACGCCGCCGGGCAGGACTGGGGCTCCCCGCCGCTGGTGCCATGGCGGCTGCGGGCGGCGGACTACGAGCCGTTCGTCGAGTCGATCCGCTCGACCATGGCCGGCGCCGGTGGGCTGCGGATCGACCACGTGATGGGCCTGTTCCGCCTGTGGTGGGTGCCGGGCAACGACCCGACCGCCGGGGCGTACGTCCGCTACCCGGCCGAGGACATGCTGGGGATCGTCGCGCTGGAGAGCCACCGCGCGCAGGCCGTCGTCGTCGGGGAGGACCTGGGCACCGTCGAGGACGGCGTCCGGGAGGCCATGGCCGAGCACGGGGTGCTCTCCTACCGGCTGCTCTGGTTCGAGGACGACGCGCCGAGCTCCTGGCCGGCCGCCTCGATGGGGGCGATCACCACCCACGACCTGCCGACCGTGGCCGGGCTGTGGACCGGGTCCGACGTGCGCGAGCAGGTGGAGCTGGGCACCGGCGAGGAGGAGCAGCTGGAGAAGGACCGCAGGCAGCTGCTGGCGCACCTCACCGACCACGCCGAGGGGCCGGCGAAGCGGGCCACCCCGGGCAGGGCCGTGGAGGCCGCCCACCGGCTGCTGGCGACCGCCCCGTGCACCCTGCTGTCGGCCACCCTGGACGACGCGCTGGCCGTCGAGCGGCGGCCGAACGTGCCCGGTGCGATGGAGCGGCCGAACTGGCGGCTGCCCCTCCCGGTGCCGGTCGAGGAGCTCGCCGGGCACCGCGGGGTGCGCTCCGTGGCACGCGCGCTGGGCACGGGAATTCCACCGTTGTAGTTCGAACACCTGTTCGAGGGACGTGCCATGCTGTCCTCATGGCCGGTGGGATGAACCTGGGACGACGGGGGCCCTCGCTCGCCGAGCGGGCGGCGAGCTCGGGCGTGCCGCCCTCGACGGCACCGTCCACGCTGCGCGGCGGGCTGGGCGGTCCGGTGCGCGAGCAGCTGCCCGGCCGGCCCGCCGGCGCCGGGCACGGCCGGCACTGCTGGGTGCGCGACCCACCCGACGCCCCGGGCATCTGGCCGGGCCTGCTGGTCGAGTGGCGCCAGCGCGAGGACGGCTGGCACGGCCGGGTCGCCTACGCGGTGGTCGGCGAGCACGGGCCGGTGCTCGTGGAGGCCTGGCTGTCCGCCGAGCAGCTCAAGCAGGGCTGAGGCTCAGCGGGAGAGCGGGTCCAGCGAGCGGGTGCGGCCCAGCGCCAGGGTGAGCAGCAGGGTGGCCAGGGTGAAGCCGCCGGCCAGCAGGGCGACCGCGGTCCAGCCCGAGCCCTGCCAGGCCCGCCCGGCGAGCGTGCCGCCGACCGAGGACCCCACGTAGTACCAGAACGAGTACAGCGAGGCGGCCTGCCCGACCGGCCGCCCACCGAGGGACGCCCGGGCGGCCACCCACGCGCTGCCCACCGCGTGTGCGGAGAAGAACCCCACGGTCAGCACGCACAGCCCGAGCACGAAGCACCACAGCGGCTCCAGCAGGGTCAGGGCCAGCCCGCCGCCCATCACCACCACCGACACCGGGACGACGAGGCGCCGGCTGGTCCGGTCGGCCAGCCACCCCGCGGTGGGCGAGCTGGCCGAGCCCAGCAGGTAGGCCAGGAACACCAGCGAGGCCAGCGACGGCGTCAGGTCGTAGGGCGGGGACTCCAGCCGGAAGGTGCCGGCGTTGTAGACCGCGACGAACGCGGCCATCAGGAACGCCGCGACCGCGTAGAGCATGAGCAGCGCCGGGTCGGTGAACACGCTGCCCAGCGAGCGCAGCAGCGACCCCTGCCGGTCGACGGGCACGAAGCGGCGCGCTGGGGGCAGCAGCAGGCGGACGGCGACCGCGCACCCCACCCCGAGCACGGCCGCGCCGCCCAGCGCCACCCGCCAGCCGCCGAGGTCGGTGAGGAACCCGCCCAGCAGCCGTCCGGTCAGCCCGCCGATGGCGTTGCCGGCGATGAACAGCCCGATCGCCCGCGAGCTGACCGTGGGGTGCAGCTCCTCCCGGAGGTAGGCCACCCCGACCGAGGAGAGCCCGGCCAGGGCGAACCCCTGGAACCCGCGCAGCACCAGCAGCAGCTCCCAGGTGGGGGTCAGCGCGATGAGCACGGCCAGCACCGCCGAGGTGGCCAGGCTCAGCTGGAGGATCCCGGTCCGGCCGCGCCGGTCGGACACCGGCCCGAGCACCAGCAGGCCCACCGCGAGCGACACGGTGGACACCGAGATCGACAGCGTCGACCCGGCGGGACTGACGTCGAAGGCGCGCGCCAGCTCGGGCAGCAGCGCCTGCGGCTCGTAGAGCATCGCGAAGGTGGCCAGGCCGGCGAGGAACACCGACAGGGACGCACGCTGCAGCCCGCGGTCCCCCGCCCGGTGCCCGTCCGGCAGCTGCGGGGTCGACGGGGTCGCAGGCACGTGCCCCACCTTCTGTCAACGACCGGCCCCGGGGCCAGCCGGGGTCGGCGATGTCACGTCCGGACCCTCATGCTGGGTCGGTGACGACACACGAGGTCGAGGCACCGTCGGTCCCCGAGCACCTGCGCCGCTGGTCCGAGCTGGACCCGGACACCGTCGAGCCGGGCAGCGTCGGGTTCGTCTGGGGCAACTGCCAGGCCGAGTCGATCCGCCGGATGGTCGCCCCGGCCGGCGCCGGGCACGGGGTGGAGTTCGTCCGGCTGCCCCCGGTGTTCGAGATGGACGAGGCCGAGGTGGGCCGGCTGCACGCGCTGATGGGCGTGGCCGGGGTGCTGGTCACCCAGCCGGTGAAGGACGAGTACCGGGTGCCCGGCTGCGGCAGCGAGCAGCTGGTCGCACTGCTGCCGGCCGGGGCCCGCGTCGTCCGGGTGCCGACGACGTACTACGAGGGCCTGTTCCCCTGGCAGGTGCACGCCCACGACGAGGCCGGCGCCCGGGTGGACGCCCCGCTGACCGACTACCACGACCTGCGGCTGCTCGACGCCGCCGTCCGCGGCTGGTCCACCGAGCAGGCGGTCGCCCGGATCGAGTCCCACGAGGCCACCGGGGACGGCGTGCGGGACCTGGCCGCCCGCTCCCAGGCCGAGCTGCGCCGGCGCAACGCCGACCTCGACGTGGACACGACCGACGCGGTCGTGGCCGGGGGCGCCGAGGCGATGTGGACGGTGAACCACCCGGCCAACGCCACGCTGCACGCGGTCGGCGCGGGGGTGCTCGACACGCTGGACTGGGCCGGGGAACCCGCCGTCCCCGAGCACCAGATGCTCGGCTCGAGCCTGTCGCCGCTGGACGCCGCCGTCCTCACCGCCCTGGACCTCGATCCCACGGCCGCGCGCCCGGGCTGGTCGCTGGCCGGCCGGGACGTGCCGTGGGCCGAGATCGCCGACGCCCAGCTCGCGCTGTACGCCGCGCAGCCGGGCGTGGCCGAGCGGGCGGTGGCGAGGTACGCCGACAGGCTCGAGTCGCTGGGCCTGTGACGCCGCGGCTGACCGCCGCCGACATCGCCTGCTGGGTGCTGAAGTCCGCCCGGCTCCCCGACCTGATGGCCGAGGGCTGGGCGCCGGGCGGTGAGGTGGAGCTGGCCCGCTGTGTGCGGCCCTCCTACCGGCTGGACCTGGTGGAGCCGGGCCAGCCCGTCCTGCTGTGGTGCAGCGGCCGGGTCGACCCCGGCGTGCACGCGACCGGGACCGTCGCCGGGCCCGTGGAGGGCTCCGACGACGGTCCCGTCGTGGTCGTGCGGTGGCGCCGCCTGGCGACGCCGGTGCCCCGCGAGGCGCTGCTCACCGACCCGGTCGCCCGGACCGCCGAGGTGGTCCGGATGCCGGCGGGCAGCAACCCGTCGTGGCTCTCACCGCCCCAGTGGCAGGCGGTACGCGCGCTCAGCCCTTCGTGGGGTTGAGGACGACCTTCGTCCAGCCCTGGTCGCGGGCGTCGAAGTGCCGGTACGCCTCGGGCGCCTCGTCCAGACCCAGGTTGTGGCTGACCAGCTTCGAGGGCTGGGCCTTGCCCTGGTGGATGAGCCGGGCCAGCGCGCGGTTGTAGTTCTTCACGTTGGCCTGGCCGTTGCCGACCGTCTGGCCCTTGAACCAGAACTTGCCGTAGTCGAAGGCCAGCTGGCCCTTCTTGGCGAGCTCGTCGGAGGCACCCGGGTCCTCGGGCAGGAACAGCCCGACCACGCCGATGGTGCCGGTGGCCTTCACGACCTCGACCAGGCCGTTCATCGTCATGTTGGGCTGCTCGACGCCCTGGCTGTCGTGCGCCTGGTAGCCGATCGCCTCGACGCCACGGTCGGTGCCGCGGCCCTGGGTGGCGTCCTTGATCTGCTCGATCGGGTCGCCCGTGCTCGAGTTGATCCCGATCGCACCGAACTCCTCGGCCAGCGCGAGGCGCTCGGCCAGGTGGTCGATCACGTAGACCTCGCTGGCGCCCTGGAGCACCGCCGAGTAGCCGGCCATCAGGCCGACCGGGCCACCGCCGTAGACGGTGACCGAGTCGCCGGGAGCGACCTTCGCGAGCCGGGTGCCGTGCCAGCCGGTGGGGAAGATGTCGGCGAGCATGACGTAGTCGTTCTCCTTCTCCACGCTGTCCTCGGGGAGCTGGAGGGCGTTGAAGTCGGCGAAGGGCACCCGCAGGTACTCGGCCTGGCCGCCGCTGTAGCCGCCCATGCCGGCGAACCCGTAGGCGCCGCCGGCGACGCCCGGGTTGACGGTGAGGCAGAAGCCGGTGCGGCCCTGCTCGCAGTTCTCGCAGAACCCGCAGCCGATGTTGAACGGCAGGACGACGCGGTCGCCGACGCTGAGCTTGGTCACGCCGGCCCCGACCTCGATCACCTCGCCGAGGTTCTCGTGCCCGATGACCATGCCGGTCTCCAGGTCGGTGCGGCCCTCGTACATGTGCAGGTCCGAGCCGCAGATGTTGGTCGCGGTGATGCGGATGACGGCGTCGGTGGGCTGCTCGACCTTCGCGTCGGGCACCTCCTGGACCGAGACGTCGTGGGGGCCGTTGTAGACGAGTGCGCGCATGGGGGTCCTCCGGGAGATCGGTGGGTGCGTCCGGGAGGGGGGCCCTGGTCTCGACCGCCTCGCCACCCCCAGGGGTGGCATGCCGCCGGACGCATGTCGTGCACAACCGACATGCCCGGGGCGCCCGGGGGCTCAACCGTCCGGCAGCGGTGGGACTGCCGGGAGTCGCAACCGGCCGGTCAGCCCGAGCGGGGCGCGTACATGATCAGGCCCACCCCGACCAGGCAGACCAGCGCGCCGGTGACGTCCCAGCGGTCGGGCCGGAACCCGTCGGCCACCGCCGCCCACAGCAGCGAGCCCACGATGAACACCCCGCCGTAGGCGGCCAGCACCCGACCGAAGGCGGCGTCCGGCTGCTGCGCGGCAGCCAGCCCGTACAGCCCGAGGGCGATGACCCCGGCCCCGATCCAGAGCCAGCCGCGGTGCTCGCGCACGCCCTGCCAGACCAGCCAGGCGCCGCCGATCTCCAGCACCGCCGCCAGGACGAACAGCGCGATCGAGCGGACGGTCACCGGGCGGTCAGCGCGTCGTGCACGACGGCGAGCACCGTGGCGTCGTCCAGGTCGTCCGCCCGGGCCGCGGTGACCAGCCGGTTGGCTGCGGCGCGGAGCCGGGCCCGCGCCGGGTCGCCGTCCACCCCGGTGACCACCGTGCCGGCCCGCCCACGGCCCTCGACCAGGCCGTCGGTCTCCAGCTCGGCGTAGGCCCGGGCCACCGTGCCCGCGGCGATCCCCAGGTCGGCGGCCAGCGCCCGCACCGGGGGCAGCTTGTCCCCCTCGACGAGCCGCCCGGCGTGCACGAGGTCGGCCACCTGGGCGCGGACCTGCTCGTAGGGCGGGGTGCCGTTGCCGACGTCCACGGTCAGCTGCGCTGCCAGGTCGGGAGCGGGGTGGGCGGCCATGCGCACAGTGTGCCGCGCCCTGGGACCATGGCTCCTCGTGAGCGACAGCCCGGCACCGACCCCCGCCCCCACGACCTCGGTGAGCCGCACCCGCTACCTGGTCGGCTGCCTGGCCTGGCTGCTCACGCTGCAGTTCTTCGTGCTGGAGACCGTCGCGGTCAGCCGCTTCCCCGGGTACAGCCGGGTCGACCAGGTGATCAGCGACCTGGGCACCGAGGCCTCCCCCGGCGCTGCGCTGATGAACGCCTCCTTCATCGCCCAGGCCGTGCTGATCGTCCTCGGCGCCGTGCTGCTGCTCCCGGCCCTCATCGGGCTGGGCGGCCGGCTGGCCACCGTGCTGCTCTCGGCGGCCGGGGTCGGCACGCTGCTGGTCGGGCTGTTCCCCTCCGACACCGGCGGCACCCTGCACACCGTCGGCGCGATCCTGTACCTGCTCGTGGGTGGCCTGGGGCTCATCGCGCTGGCCTACGGCATCCGGCCGCGTTCGGAGCCCGTCGGCACGGCCGTCGCCCTGCTCGGCCTGGTCGGCGTCATCGGCACGGTCTTCTTCGGCACCGGGGTGCACCAGCTGCTCGGCGAGGGCGGCACCGAGCGGCTGGCCGCCTACGTGCTGCCGGTCGCACTGGCGGTCACGGCCGTGCTCCTGTGGCGCCAGCAGGACGACTGGCGGGTCGCCACCCCCGACGGGGACGACGGCACGCTCACCCGCCGGCAGCGCCGCGAGCTGGAGCGGGCCGAGGCCTTCGACCGGGCCCGCGAGCGGGACGAGGCGCTGGAGGCCCTCGCCCGCAAGAAGGAGCAGGACCGGGTGGCCGCCACGGCCGAGGACACCGACGAGGACGACGACTTCGACGAGGACCGCGCCTGGCGCACCCCCCGCCAGCGCTAGCCCCCGAGGAGCACCCGCCCGCCGCGGACGACCGCCCGCGGCGCGGCGTGCCGGGCCAGCAGGTCCACGGTCCGCTCGGCGTCGTGCACCAGCAGGTCGGCCGGACCGCCCACCCGCAGCCCGTGGTCGGTCAGGCCCAGCACCCGGGCCGCCGACGTCGTCACCAGGTCGACGAGGGTCTCCAGCTGCGGGGCCGAGCGCATGTCCAACAGGTGCGCGGCCAGGAACGCCACCTCCAGCAGGTTGTGCCGGCCGAACGGGTAGTAGGCGTCCTCGATGTCGTCCTGGCCGAGACCCACGGCCACCCCGGCGGCCAGCGCCCGCTCCACCGGCAGCGCCACCGACCCGGTGTGCGGGTCGCTCACCAGGCCCAACCCGACCTCGCGGGCCAGTGCCAGGAACGCGTCCTGCCGGGCGGTGTCGTAGTGCCCGATCGCCCGGGCGTGGCAGGCCACCCCCCGCCCGCGCAGGCCGTGCCGGTCCATCGCGTGGGCCAGCATCGTCGTGGTCGCGTAGGAGGGGTCGGGGGCGTCGTCGGTGAGCATCGCCACCCGGGTGCCCAGCCGGGCGGCCAGCGCGCACGCCCACTCGACGTGCGCGGCCTGGTCGTCCTCGCCGTCCTCGATCCAGGGGATGCCGCCGACCACGTCGGCCCCCAGTGCCATGGCCTGCTCGACCAGCTCGGCGGCGCCGGGGTCGCGCAGCAGCCCGTCCTGCGGGAAGGCCACCACCGAGACGTCGACCCGGTCGCGGAACTCCTCGCGGGCGGTGAGCACGGCCTGCACCCCGGCCAGACCGGCGGCGGTGTCGACGTCGGCGAAGGCCTGGACGTGCAGCACCCCGTGGGTGACCCCGAGCTCCAGGGCCTCGCGGACCCCGGGCAGCAGCGCCTCGACGGAGTACCGGTCCTTGACCGCGCTGGCCAGGTCGATGCTGGCCGCGGACTCCGCCATCCCGCCGGCGGTGTAGGCCTGCAGGGCGGCGTCCCCGATCCAGGGCAGCGTGCGCACCTTGTCCAGGTGCAGGTGACCGTCCACGAACGGCTCGGTCACCAGTCCGCCGGCGGCGTCCACCACCGGGACGCCGGTCGGGGGCGGCAGCTCCCCGGCCGGGGCAAGGGCGGTGACCCGCCCCCCGGCGGTGTGGACGTCGACCACCCGCCCGTCTCGGAGGCGGGCGGCGGTCACGACGAGGTCCGGGTTCAGCACGGGGGCATCCCACCGCACCCGAGTTTCAGAACTGCGTCAGGGCCTCCAGGCCGTCGTCGAGCACGAGCGGGCCGACCTCCACCGGCGGCCGGTGCGACTGGTCCAGCCCGCGCATCCGGGCCGCGTGCAGCGCCAGCAGCAGGTTCAGCCGCAGGGTCGGGTCGGAGGTGAACGGGCCGAGCATCCGTTCCAGCTTCCCGATCCGGTACCGCATGGTGTTGTAGTGGAAGTGCAGCCGACGGGCGGACTCCGCGACGTTGAGGTTGGTCTCCAGCAGCACCCGCAGCGTGTCCCGAAGGTCGGCGGAGTCGGCGTCGGAGGCGTCGGCCAGCGGGCCGAGCACCTCGTCGACGTAGGACCGCAGCTCGTTGCTGTCCGGGATCAGCGACAGCAGCCGGAACACCCCGAGCTGGTCGAAGTGCGTCGCGGTGGCCTCGCCGTGGATCTCCTGGCCGACCTGCAGGGCCCGCTGGGCCTGCTGGTGGGCGTCGCCCAGCCCCGACAGCGAGGCGGCGGGGCGGCCGATCCCGGTGGCCAGCACCCGGCCGACCCGGCGCAGCCGGGCGTTGACCCGGCCGGTCACGGCCGAGACCAGGGCGGTGAGCTCGTCGGCGGTACGGCCGTCCAGCGGCAGCACGGTCACGATCTCGGTGGCCAGACCCGCGACGGCGGCCCCGGCGACCTCGCCGTCGATCGCCGACCGCCAGCCGTCGGCCAGCCGGTCCAGCACGTCCAGGGCGCGGGTGGGGTCGGCGGAGGCGTCGGCGACGGTCTCGGTGGCGGTGACCAGGACGACGACCGGGCCGTCCAGCCGCCAGCCGAAGGACCGGGTGTAGGCCAGCGTCCGCTCGGTGTGCCCGACGGTGCCGCTGACCAGGCGGCGCACCAGGTCGCCCTGGAAGCGCAGCTCGACCGAGTGCACGGCCTGGTGCCGGATCTCCGACAGCGCCGCGATGACCGCGCCGCGCTCCAACACCGCCCCGGCCCCGACCAGCATCGGTCCGCGCCGGTTGACCGCGACCAGCCAGCCGTGCCGCTGGTCCCCGGCCATGATCGGGGCGACCGCGTACTCACCCACCCCGCCGGGCAGCTCGTGGTGGCCCGGGACGAGCAGGATGCCGTCGGCCGGGGAGAGGTCGGCGTCGGCGAGCACGTCGGCCGGGGTGACGATGGCCTGGTCGGCCCGGTTCTCCGACAACCGCCGGGACGGCGCGAGGTCGGCGAACGCGTCGTCGGCGGCCGCGTCGAGCAGCCACAGCCAGTCCCGGACCTCGACGACGTCCTCGGCGGGGCCGGCGCTGGTGACGATCTCGCGGTCCGGCCCCAGTCCGAGCACCGCGGCACCGTCGAGGAAGGACGCGGCCTGGGTGGTGACCTCGGTCAGCCCGCCACCGGTGAGCGCGACGTCGATGAACTGGTTGTGCATCCGGTTGGCCAGGTCCAGCGCCTGGGCCTGCTTGCTCACGATCGCGCCGAAGACCTCGGCGACGACGAGGTCCAGCCGGGACGCCCGGGGCAGCGCGACCACGGGGAACCCGCGCCGGTCGGCCTCGGCACGCACCTCGGCGGGCACCGCCGGGGGTCCGTCCGCGTCCCGGTAGGCCAGCGCGGCGGTGCCGAGGGCCTGCAGCCGCTCGATCAGCGCCCGGCACTGGGCCGGGTCGGCCGGGGGCAGCCGGGCACCGAGGACGACCAGCACGTCCGGTCCGGCGCCGGCCAGCGGGTCGGCGGGGTCGTCGACGACGACCTGACGGACCACCCGGCCGGCCCCGGAGGAACCGGCGACGAGGGTGCCGTCGGTGAGCGCGAGGAGCTGGGTGACCGACAGCCCCATGCTGTCCTCCAAGGCGGTCCGCTCACCGGGTGCGACCCGGGAGAGCACCGGCTCCAGCCGCTCCCGCACCTCACTCAGCGGAGCCGTCCGATGACCCATCGATGATGGCGTCACCCAGGACTCACGTTCTGTCACTGGTCGTCTCCCCCATGTCGCCACACCTGCCCCGATCAGGGGTGATCCTGTCAGAGCTGCCCGGTCCACCCGAACCATTCTTGGCGACTTCCGCCATACAGAGGCGCTCGACGCGCCGCATAGGTTCGAGACCCGGGCGGCGTCACCGTGCCCGGATGGTAGGCCGTGCCCCCGGCCGCCGGTCACCCACGGAGGGTCCTGCATGCGCACCGCCGACACCGTCGCCCAGTCACCCCCGACGCGGCCCGGCCGGGCAGCGCGGGTGGGGGTGCCCACCTTCGCGCTCCCGCACGACTCGGCCCAGGCCACCGCCCGCACGGGCCGGCCGGCCCGCGGTCCCGGACCCACCGTCCCGGCCGCCGCCAGCACCGGCGTCGCCGAGCTGCTGCGCGGTCCGGTCCGCCAGGCCCGGGTGCTGCTCAGCGTCCCGGCTGCGGTCTACCTGTCGGTGACCACCCCGCAGGGCACCGACGTCGTGGGCGTGCTGACCTCCGACGCCGCCCGGCTGCCGCTGGGCCTGGTGCTCTCCCGGCCCTCCAACGGCCGTCCCCTGGTGTCGGTCCCGTCCGGGGCGCCGGCGACCGTGGGCGCCGGCCGGCTCACCGTGGGCGACCTGACCGTGTCCGCGGCCGCCTGGTGGGACCCCCGCCCGAAGCTGCCCGGTGCCACGCCGTCCCTGCTCCCCGAGGGCGTCCGCACGCTGCGCACCACCCTCTACGGCGACGGCCCGCACAGCTCCTTCACCCTCCCCGGCCTGCCCGGGGGGCCCAGCGGGCCGCTGGCCGCGCTGCGCGGCGCTGTCCGCCGGGCCGACCTGGACGCCGCGCTGCGCACCGCGACCCGGCTCGTGGGTCTCGGCCCGGGCCTGACCCCCGCGGGCGACGACGTCCTCGCCGGCACCGTCGCCGGTCTGGTCCTGCTGGGGCACCCCGCCGCCGAGCGCTTCGGGGCCGGCGTGCACGCACTCGCCGCCGGCCGCACCACCGAGCTGTCCCGGGCGCTGCTCAAGCACGCCGCCGCCGGACGGGTCAGCGGGGAGTTCGCCGCCGTCGTCCGTGGGCTGGTCGGGCACGGCGCGCTGGAGCCCGCGATCGCCACGCTGCTGACCACCGGGTCGACCAGTGGCCGGGCCATGGCGCTGGGCCTGTGCACCGCGATCGACCTGGCCGAACGGACCACCCGGGTCCGCTGAGGTCCGGCACCGCCGTGGTCATCCACGGCGGTGATGCCACGGGTCGGCGGATCTATTTCCGCCCCGACCCCCTGCTCTGCACACTCCTGCTCCAGTGATGCCCGTCACCGACGACCGGCACCCGACACCTGGAGCCAGCCCGTGTCCGAGACCATCGACGCCCCCGTCCCGGGGGCCGCGGCCATCGCCGTACCGGCCGCCACCGGTGCCCTGCACCCGGCGACCGGCCGCCCGGCGGGGCGCACCGAGATCGCCCTGCTCATGGCGGCCAGCTGCATGCCCATCCTGGGCGCGGTGCTGCTGTCCCCGGTGCTGCCCACCCTGCAGCGGGCCTTCGCCGACACCCCCGGGGTCGACGCGCTGGCGCCCTTGGTGCTCACCGCCCCGGCCCTGCTGATCGCACTGCTCGCCCCGTTCGCCGGGCGGCTGGTGGACGCGGTGGGCCGCAAGCGGCTGCTGGTCGGCGCGCTCGCCGTCTACGCCCTCGTCGGCACCGCGCCGGTGCTGCTGGACTCGCTGCCGGCAATCCTGGCCACCCGGGTCGGCGTCGGCATCACCGAGGCCGCGATCATGACCTGCTGCACCACGCTGATCGCCGACTACTCCGCCGGTGCACGCCGGGCCAAGCTCTTCGGCCTGCAGACCATCGTCACCACGCTGGCCGCCACCGTGTTCTTCGGCCTGGGCGGGGCGCTGGGCAGCAACGACTGGCGCACCCCGTTCTGGCTGTACCTGGTCGGCCTGCCGCTCGCCGCGCTGGCCGCCTGGCGGCTGTGGACCCCCACCGCCCCGGTGCGCACCGCCGCCGACGCCGCCCTGCCGCCGCTCCCCTGGCGCTCGATGCTGCTGCCGCTGGGCGTGACCCTCGTCGGTGGCGTGGTCTTCTACACCCCGATCGTCGAGCTCTCCTTCGTGCTGGACGCCCTCGGCGTCACCGCCACGGCCACGATCGGCGGACTGGCCGCCCTGGCCTCGCTGGCCACCGCGGCCGGTGCCGCGTCCTTCTCCCGGGTCGTGCACCGCGGACCCGGCTTCCTGCTGCCGGTCGCGTTCGGTCTGGCCGGTCTCGGCCTGCTCGTCATGGGCCTGGCGCCCGTCGTCCCGGTCGCGGTGCTCGGCGCAGTCGTCGCCAGTGCGGGCACCGGGCTGATGCTGCCCAGCCTGCTGACCTGGGTGGTCTCCCGGCTGTCATTCGCCGAGCGGGGCCGTGGCACCGGCCGCTTCACCGCCGCGCTCTTCCTGGGTGAGTTCCTCTGCCCGCTGCTGGTGATCGCGCTGTCCGGCGCGCTGTCGGGCATCCCCGCCGCCGTGGCCGTCGTCGGCGGCATCGCCGTCCTGCTCGCCGTCGGCGTCCACCGGCTCCGCGTCAGCTGACCCGGCACGAACGAGAAGCGCCCTTCTCGTCAGGAGTCCTGACGAGAAGGGCGCTTGTTGCAGGTGGTGGGGTCAGATGCGGCAGGCGTGGATCGAGGTCACCAGGATGGCGCGGGCGCCGAGGTCCCAGAGCTCGTCCATCAACCGGTTGGTGTCGCCCTGGGGCACCATCGCCCGGACGGCGGACCAACCCGGGGTCTGCAGCCGGCTCACGGTGGGGCCCTCGAGCCCGGGGGTGATCGCGGTGGCCCGCTCCAGCAGGTCGTCGGGGCAGTCGTAGTCGAGCATCACGTACTGCCGGGCGACCAGGACGCCCTTGAGCCGGCGCTGCAGCTGGGCCACGGCCGGGTTCTCCTCCGCACCGGCCCGGCGTACCAGGATCGCCTCGCTGGTGAGCACCGGGTCGCCGATGACGTGCAGGCCGGCCTGACGCAGCGTCGTCCCGGTCTCGACGACGTCGCAGACCGCGTCCGCGACACCTAGCCGGCAGGCGGTCTCGACCGCACCGTCGAGCTTGACCACCGCGGCGTCGATGCCGGACTCGGCCAGGAACCGCTCGAGCACCACCGGGTAGGCCGTGGCGATCCGCTTGCCAGCGAGCGCGTCGATGCTCTCGATCCCGGCGTCCAGCGGGCTGGCGAACCGGAAGGAGGACCGGCCGAAGCCCAGCGGCATGACCTCGACCGCGGGTGAGTCGGTGTCGGCCGGGGTGGTCTCCAGCAGCATGTCCCGGCCGGTGATCCCGACGTCCAGCGTGCCGGCGGCGACGTAGACGGCGATGTCCCGCGGGCGCAGGTAGAAGAACTCGGTGTCGCTGTCCGGGTCGTAGACCGCGAGGTCCTTGGTGCTCCGGCGCTGGCGGTAGCCGCTCTCGGACAGCATCTCGGCTGCGGGTTCGGACAGGACGCCCTTGTTCGGGACGGCGACGCGCAGCACTGCAGGAGCTCCTAGAGGTGGTGGATCAGAGGTGGGAGTAGACGTCGTCCAGGGTGAGTCCCCGGGCGATCATCATGACCTGCACCCAGTACAGGAGCTGGCTCAGCTCCTCGGCGGCCCGCTCGGGGCTCTCGTGCTCGGCGGCCATCCAGCTCTCGGCGGCCTCCTCGACGAGCTTCTTGCCCACCGTGTGCACGCCGGACCGCACGGCGCGCACGGTGCCCGAGTCCGGGTCGCCGGCCTCGACCTTGGCGGCGAGAGCGGCGAACAGGTCGTCGAACGTCGTCCCGCTGCCCGGGGTCGCGCTCACGACGAGGACCCGATGCCGAAGCCGGTGTCCCGGCGGGGGGTGCGGATCGAGCGCAGGGTGAGCGCGGTCTGCAGGGCGGCCGAGCAGGCCTCCCAGCCCTTGTCCTCGGCGGAGTCGGGCAGACCGGCGCGGTCGCGGGCCTGGTCGTCGTCGTTCACGGTGAGCACGCCGTTGCCGACCGGCACACCGGCGTCCAGGGACACCCGGGTCAGGCCGGCGGTGACGGCGTCGCAGACGTACTCGAAGTGCGGGGTGCCGCCGCGGACAACGACCCCCAGCGCGACGACGGCGTCGTGGTCGGCCGCCAGCGCCTGGGCGACGACCGGCAGCTCGACGGCCCCGGGGGCCCGGACCACGGTGGGCTCGGGGATGCCGGAGGCGTGCGCGCAGGCGATCGCGCGGGCCAGCAGCTGCTCGGTGACCTCGAGGTGCCAGGTGGTGGCCACGATCCCCAGCCGCAGGCCGGCGGCGTCCACCGGCGTCAGCTGGGGCGCACCCGCGCCGCTCACAGCTGCTGCTCCGTGGTGCGGATCGGGGTGTGCGTGCCCACGGGCACCGGGACGTCGTCCTCGGGCTCGACGATCTCCAGCAGGTGGCCCATCCGGTCGCGCTTGGTGCGCAGGTAGCCGATGTTCTCCGGGGTGACGTGGCTGGGCAGCCCGACCCGGCCGGTGATGGTCAGGCCGTAGCCCTCCAGGCCAGCCCGCTTGGCCGGGTTGTTGGTCAGCAGCCGCATCGAGTGCACGCCCAGGTCGACCAGGATCTGCGCCCCGGTGCCGTAGTCGCGGGCGTCGGCGGGCAACCCCAGGTCGAGGTTGGCGTCCACGGTGTCCACCCCGGCGTCCTGCAGCTGGTAGGCCTGCAGCTTGTGCAGCAGGCCGATGCCGCGCCCCTCGTGCCCGCGGATGTAGAGCACGATCCCGCGCCCCTCCTCGGCCACGGCCGCCAGCGCGGCCTGCAGCTGGGGGCCGCAGTCGCAGCGCAGCGAGCCGAACACGTCGCCGGTGAGGCACTCGGAGTGCACCCGGACCAGCACGTCCTCGCCGTCGCTGATGTCGCCGTAGACGAAGGCCACGTGCTCGCGGTCGTCGTAGGAGCTGGAGTAGCCGACCGCGGTGAACAGGCCCGGGGCCAGCGGCACCTGGGCCTCGGCGACGCGCTCGACCAGCTTGTCGAAGCGCTTGCGGTAGGCGATCAGGTCGGCGATGGAGCACATGACGAGGTCGTGCTCGTCGGCGAAGACGCGCAGCTCCTCCCCGCGGGCCATCCCGATCGGGTCCTTCTCGCTGACGACCTCGCAGAGGGTGCCCGAGGGGCGCAGCCCGGCCAGCACGGCCAGGTCGACGGCGGCCTCGGTGTGCCCGGGACGCCGCAGCACACCGCCGTCGCGGGCCCGCAGCGGCACGATGTGCCCAGGCCGGGAGAGGTCGGCGCTGGAGGTCTCGGCACCGGCCAGCAGCCGGATGGTGTGCGCCCGGTCGGTGGCCGAGATGCCGGTGCTGATGCCCTCGCGGGCGTCGACGGTGACCGTGTAGGCGGTGCCGCGGCGGTCCTGGTTGACCCGGAACATCGGCGGGAGGTCCAGCCGGTCGGCGTCCTCCTCGGTGACCGCGACACAGATGTAGCCCGAGGTGTAGCGGACCATGAAGGCCACCAGCTCGGGGGTGGCGAGCTCGGAGGCGAAGATCAGGTCGCCCTCGTTCTCCCGGTCCTCGTCGTCGATGACGACGACGGGCTTGCCGCTCTTGATCGCGGCGATCGCGTCCTCGATCGAGTCGAGGTGGCTGCGACCGGTGTCGACAGCGGTCATGCCCGGGCTCCCAACAGTCGTTCGACGTACTTGGCGATGACGTCCACCTCCAGGTTGACCGGGTCACCCGGGGCGCGCGTGCCGAGGGTCGTCTCGCGCAGGGTGGTGGGGATGAGGGAGACCTCGAGCCAGGGCTCGGGGTCGGTGGCCGCAGAGAGCGCGCTCACCGTGAGGGAGACTCCGTCCAGGGTGATCGAGCCCTTCTCGACGACGTAGCGGCTGATGTCGGCCGGCAGCGCGATGCGCACGACGGTCCAGTGCTCGCTGGGGCTGACGCTCGCGACCGTGCCGACGCCGTCGACGTGGCCCTGCACGATGTGGCCGCCCAGCCGGGTGTCGGCGGTGACCGCACGCTCGAGGTTGACCGGGTCGCCGTCGGTGAGCGCGCCCAGGCTGCTGCGCTTGAGCGTCTCGGCCATCACGTCGGTGGACCACACGTCGTCGGTGACCCCGGTGACGGTCAGGCAGACGCCGTTGACCGCGATGGAGTCCCCGAGCGCGACGCCCTGCAGGGTCTTCGCCCCGCGGACCTGGAGTCGTGCGGAGTCGCCCTGGTCGTCGCGGACGACGAGGGTGCCGACCTCCTCGACGATGCCGGTGAACACGTCAGCTGCCTTCTTCCGTCTGGTCCGGTCCACCAGTGTGCCGGGTGGGCCGGAGTCGTACCTGCACGTCCCTCCCGAGGGGGGTGACGTCCAGGGTCTCGAGCTGCAGCGCCGCGGCCATCGTGGTGATTCCCAGGTCGCCGACCAGGGAGGGCCCGGCGCCCAGCAGCTGCGGTGCCAGGTGCAGCACGAGCTCGTCGACCAGCCCTGCCTGCAGGAAGGCCGCGGCGAGCGTGGGGCCGCCCTCCAGCAGCACCCGCCGGACGTCGAGGTCCCAGAGCTCGGCGAGGAGTGCGGCCGGCTCGGTGGCGGTGCTGAGGTGGGTGCGGGCGGCGTCGTCGCGCACCCGGGCGCCGGCGGGCACCCGGCCGCGGCGGTCCAGCACGACCCGCAGCGGCTGGTGCGCCACGTCGTGCCCGTCGTCGTCGCGGACGGTGAGCTGGGGGTCGTCGGTGAGCACCGTGCCCGACCCGACGAGGACGGCGTCGCAGGTCGCGCGCAGCCGGTGCACCGCGGCGCGGGCCACCGGACCGGTGATCCAGCGGCTGGTGCCGTCGGCGGCCGCGACCCGGCCGTCCAGCGTGCTGGCGGTCTTCCAGACCACCTGGGGCCGGTGCTCCCGGACGCCGACCAGCCACGGGGCGAGGGCGCCGTCCTCGGCCTGCTGCTGCTCGACCCCGACGACGACCTGGACGCCGGCGTCCCGCAGCCGCTGCACCCCGCCGCCGGCCAGCGACGTCGGCTCCGGGACGGCGACCACGACGCGGGCGACCCCGGCGGCCAGCAGCGCGTCGGCGCAGGGGCCGGTGCGTCCGGTGTGTGCGCACGGCTCGAGGGTGACCACGGCGGTGCCGCCGCGGGCCCGGTCGCCGGCCTGCGCGAGCGCGACGACCTCGGCGTGCGGGCCGCCCGGGGGCCGGGTCGCGCCCTCCCCCACCACGGCACCGCCGGCGTCCAGGACGACGGCGCCCACCGCGGGGTTGGGGCTGGTGGTGCCCAGCGCGCCCCAGGCCAGGGCCCGGGCGCGGGCCATGGCGGTCAGCTCGCGGGCGGAGGTCGAGCCGGCCCGGCCGGCGGCGGCGGCGGCCCGGCTCGCGGCGGCGGCCTGCTCGGCGGTGACCGGGTCGGTCACGACGCGGGGAACGAGCGGGCGGCCTGCGCCCGCAGCGCGGCGATCGCTGCGGCGGGGTCGTCGGCGCCGTAGACCGCGGAGCCGGCCACGAAGACGTCGACACCGGCCTCGGCGGCGGCCTCTATGGTGTCGGCGTTGATACCGCCGTCGATCTCCACGAGCAGCTCGAGGTGGCCGGTGTCGACGAGCCGGCGGGCCTCGCGCACCTTGCTGAGCACGTCGGCGATGAAGGACTGGCCGCCGAAGCCGGGCTCGACGCTCATCACCAGCAGGGTGTCGAAGTCGCGCAGCACCTCGACGTAGGGCTCCAGCGGGGTGCCCGGCTTGACCGCCAGCCCGGCCAGGGCGCCGGCGGCGCGCAGGTCACGGGCCACGGCGCGGGGGTCGCCGGTGCAGGCCTCGGCGTGCACGGTGACGTTGCGGGCACCCAGCTCGGCGTAGGCGGGGGCCCACCGCTCGGGGTCGGTGATCATCAGGTGGCAGTCCAGCGGCACCGGGCTCACCCGCTGGATCGCCTCCACGACGGGGGCGCCCAGGGTCAGGTTGGGCACGAAGTGGGCGTCCATGACGTCGACGTGCACCCAGTCGGCGTCGGCGATCCGGGCGGTCTCCTCGGCGAGCCGGGCGAAGTCCGCGGACAGCAGGCTGGGCGCGATCAGGGGGCGGCGGGGCACCGGGCGATCCTAGGTCCGGTCCCGGAGAGCGGCGTGCGCGTCCCAGGCCCGCTCGACCGTGGTCATCGAGCCCGGGTCGGTCAGCGAGGTGGTGTCCCCGCCCCCGCGGCCGGCGGTCATGTCCGCCATCAACCGCCGCATGATCTTCCCCGACCGGGTCTTGGGCAGGTCGGTGACGACGACGACCTCGCGCGGCTTGGCGATCGCGCCCACTCGCCGGGCCACGTGCGCCCGCAGCTCCTCGGTGAGCCCGGTGTCGTCGGCGCCGGCGTCGTCCCGGGTGATGACGAAGGCCACGATCCGCTGGCCGGTGACGTCGTCGGGGGCACCGACGACGGCGGCCTCGGCGACCCGTGGGTGGGACACCAGCGCCGACTCCAGCTCGATGGAGGACAGCCGGTGCCCGGACACGTTGAGCACGTCGTCGATCCGGCCGCCGATCCACACGTAGCCGGCCTCGTCCACCGAGGCGGAGTCCCCGGCCAGGTACCAGCCCTGCTCGGCGTAGGGCGCCCAGTAGGAGGCCACGAATCGGGCGTGGTCGCGCCAGACGGTGCGGGCCATCGCCGGCCACGGCCGGGTGATCACCAGGTTGCCCTCGACCCCGGGCGGGGTGGGGCGGCCGGCGTCGTCCACCACGGCGGCGGCCAGGCCGGGCAGCGGCACGGTGGCCGACCCGGGCTCCAGCACGGTCACCCCGGGCAGCGGGGCGATGACCGCGGCCCCGGTCTCGGACTGCCACCAGGTGTCCACGATCGGGCAGCGGCCGCCACCGACGTGCTCGTGCAGCCAGCGCCAGGCCTCGGGGTTGATCGCCTCGCCCACCGAGCCGAGCAGCCGCAGCGAGGACAGGTCGTACCCGGCCGGCAGCTCGGGGCCGTGCTTCATGAACGTGCGCACCAGCGTCGGCGCGGTGTAGTAGACGGTCACCCCGAGGCCGGCGATCACCTCGAAGTGCCGGCCGGGGTGCGGGGTGAGCGGGCTGCCCTCGTAGAGGACCTGGGTGGTGCCGTTGGACGTCGGTCCGTAGAGCACGTAGGTGTGCGCGGTGACCCAGGCGAGGTCGGCCTGGCACCAGTAGACGTCGTCCTCCTTGGCGTCGAAGAGCGCCCAGTGGGTCCAGCTGGCCTGGGTCAGGTAGCCGCCGCTGGTGTGCACCAGCCCCTTGGGGCGGCCCGTCGTGCCCGAGGTGTAGACGATGAACAGCGGGTGCTCGGCGTCGAAGGACGCCGGCTCGTGCACCGGGGACTGCTCGGCCAGCAGCTCGTGCCACCACAGGTCCCGGCCCGGGGTCCAGGGGACGTCGGTCTCC
This sequence comes from Geodermatophilaceae bacterium NBWT11, assembly GCA_014218215.1. NCBI lineage: Bacteria > Bacillati > Actinomycetota > Actinomycetes > Geodermatophilales > Geodermatophilaceae > Geodermatophilaceae bacterium NBWT11. The sequence goes on along the minus strand of CP043652.1, from coordinate 3,988,856 downwards.
CCGGTGCGGCGGACGACGAGCACGTGCTCGACGTGGTCCAGCCCGGCGACGGCCTCGTCCGCGGTGGCCTTGACCGCGACGGCCGAGCCCCGGCGGAACTGCCCGTCGGTGGCGATCAGCAGCTTCGCCCCGGTGTCGGCGACCCGGAAGCGCAGCGCGTCGGCGGAGAAGCCACCGAAGACCAGGCTGACCACGGCCCCGATCCGGGCGCAGGCCATCGTCGCGACGACGGTCTCCACGAGCACCGGCAGGTACAGCACCACCCGGTCACCGGCCTCGATGCCCAGAGCGGTCAGCGCGTTGGCCAACCGGCAGACGTCGTCCTGGAGCTGGGTCCAGGTGACGGTGCGACCGTCGCCGGGCTCCCCCACCCAGTGCAGCGCGACGTCGTCCCCGCGGCCGGCGGTGACGTGCCGGTCGACGCAGTTGACCGCCACGTTGAGCCGACCCCCGGTGAACCAGCGCGCGGTCGGCATCTCGCCGTCGTCGAAGACGGTGTCCCAGGGGGTGTCCCACTGCAGCCGGCCGGCCTGCTCGGCCCAGAAGGCGAACGGGTCGGCCTCGGCGTGGGTGTGGGCGTCGGGGCCCACGTTGGCCCGGGCAGCGAACTCCGGTGGCGGCGGGTAGCCGGTCATCCGACGACCTCGCGGGCGCGGTCGGTGTCGGCGTCGGTCCAGCCCTCGGGGGCGGAGATCAGCAACCAGGCGTCCAGCATCATGCTCCCGTAGTTGTGGCCGTAGCCGTCCGGCGGTGACTGGGCGTTGGCCATGTCCACCGTGACCTGCCAGAAGGTCACGACGGGGTACCAGCTCATCGCCGGTGACACGCCCTCGCCGCGGGGTTCGACCAGCCAGTCGGGCCGGGAGAAGAGCAGGTCCGGCGACCACCAGACGATCGGGTCGCTGGCGTGCATCAGGTACACCACCCGGGGCTCCAGCCACGGCTCGTCGGGCTGCTCGAGCTCGGCCACGTCGGAGCCGAACCGCACCGCGAGGCCACCGGCGTACTCCGGGTCGACCTCCGGGGAGCCGGGGTCGCGGCGCTCTACGAAGGCCGACCACAGTTCGTTGCTGTTGGGCGGCCCGACCCACAGCACCCCGTCGGCCCGGGCCCGGATGTCGGCCAGGCCGTCGAAGGCGGCCTCCGACCCGGCCGACCCGAGGCTCTCCCCGTAGACCAGCAGCTGCGGGCGCTCGGCCTCGGGGATCTGCTGCACCCGGTCGTACACCGCGTCGAACAGCGTGCGGCCGGCCGCGGCGGCCCGGGAGCGGTCGACGATGAAGGACAGCCAGCTCGGCAGGTAGGAGTACTGCGTGGCCACGGTCGCGGTGTCGCCGCCGTGGACCAGCTCGAGGGCCTGCGGGGAGGCGCTGTTCACCCAGCCGGTGCCGGTGGTGGTGACCACGGCCAGCACTCGACGGTCGAAGGCCCCGGTGCGCTCCAGCTCGGCGACGGCGAGGTCGGCGCGCTCCTCGGGCGAGTCGGCGGACTCCAGCCCGACGTAGGCCCGGATCGGCACCGTCACGTCGTCCTCGGCGATGCCGGCGGCCTCGGCGATCCGGGCGCGCGACGGGCCACCGGCGACGAACTTCTGCCCCTCGGAGCCCAGGGTGTCCCACGGCGCCAGCGACTCCGGCGACCCCGACCGCTCCTCGAGCTGCGGTGCGCTGAGGCCCTCGGGGGTCTCGTCGTTGGCCACGCTGAAGCTGGCGTCGGCCGCCGAGAGCGCCCAGCGCAGCACCACGCCCTCGACCAGCCCGACCACCAGTGCTGCGGCGACCAGCACGCCGACGACCTGCGCCGGCCGCTGGGGTACCCGCACCCGGCGGCGCAGGAAGCGGGTGGTCACCCGGGCGATCCAGCGCACCCCGCGGGCCAGCAGCACCAGGAGGACGGCGACGACCACGATGGCCGGGGCCGCGCGCAGCCACCCGGCCGAGGTCTCCGGCGGCATCCCGATCAGCAGCCGCACCTCCCGCTGCCAGTCCGAGGCGATGGTCAGCACCACCAGCAGCGACACCGGGACGGCGACGATCAGCACCACCCAGCCGGCCAGTCGCACCCGGCGGTGGGTGTGCTCGACCAGCCAGGCCGACCAGCCCTGCCACCGGCCCCATCGGCGCAGCCCCCAGAGCACCAGGCAGGTCAGCCCGTAGCCGATCGCCGCGCTGATCCCGCTGACCACGGCCTGGAAGTACCAGCTCCGGGGCAGCAAGGACGGCGTCATCGCCAGCAGCGCGAACAGCGTGGCGACGACGAGCGCGATCGGCTCGACCCGCAGCCACCGCCAGCCCCGGCGCTCCAGCAGGGCCGGCACCTCAGGTCCTGCGCAGCAGCGCGACGAACATCGCGTCGGTGCCGTGCCGGTGCGGCCACAGCTGCAGGGCGTCCCCTCGCGCGGCGTCGGGCACCTCGGGGAACAACCCGGCGACCGGGAGCAGCTCGACGTCGTCCCGCCCGGCGACGGTCGCCACCACGTCCACGGTCTCCGCGGTGTGCGGTGAGCAGGTCACGTAGGCCACCACTCCCCCGGGCCGGACGGCGGCCAGCGCGGCGTCGAGCAGCTCGCGCTGCAGCTCGGCCAGCGGGGCGACGTCCTCGGCCGTGCGCCGCCAGCGCACCTCGGGACGACGGCGCAGCGCGCCCAGCCCGGTGCACGGTGCGTCCAGCAGCACCCGGTCGAAGGAGCCCGGCTCCCACGGGCCCTCGCGGCCGTCGGCGACCAGCAGCTCGACGTCGGGCTCCTGGCCCAGCGCAGAACGGACCAGCTCGACCCGGTGCTCGGACCGGTCGGCCGCGGTGAGGTGGACGCCCGCGGGCCGGACGGCCGCCAGCAGTGCCGCCTTCCCGCCCGGCCCGGCGCACAGGTCCAGCCAGCGGGTGTCGGTGCCCTCCAGCGGTGCGCGGGACAGCGCGAGGGCGGCCAGCTGGGAGCCCTCGTCCTGCACCGCGGCCGTGCCGTCCTTCACCGCGGTGAGCTTCCCGGGGTCGCCGCCGTGCAGCCGGACCGCGTACGGCGACCACGGGCCGGGGTCCCCGCCGGAATCGGCGGCCAGGGCGTCCCGGTCGGTGTGCCGGGCGACCAGGTGCACCTCGGGGGCGGCGTCGTCGGCCAGCAGGGCGGCCTCGAGCTCGGCATCGGCGCCCAGCGCCTCCCGCCAGGCCTGCACGATCCACAGTGGGTGGTCGGTCAGGAGCGCCAGCCGCTCGTCCCCGGTCACCCCGAGGGCGGTGATCCACTCCTCGCGCGAGCCGCCGGCGGCGACCTTGCGCAGCACGGCGTTGACCAGCCCGGAGGCGCCGGTGCCCACGATGGCCCGGGTGAGGGCCACGGTGGTGTCGACCGCGGCGTGCGAGGGCACCCGCAGGTCGACCAGCTGGTGGGCGCCGAGCCGCAGCAGGTCGAGCACCCGCGGGTCGAGCTCGGCCAGCGGGCGGCTGACCAACCCGGTGAGGACGGCGTCCAGGGTGCCGGTGGCGCGCAGCGTGCCGTAGGCGAGCTGGGTGGCGAACCCGGCGTCGCGGGGCTCCAGCCGGCGCTCGCGCAGCAGCTGGGGCAGCAGCAGGTTGGCGTAGGCGGCCCGGGAGGAGACGCCGTCGAGCACGTCGTAGGCGGTCAGCCGCGCGCCGTCCAGCACCGGGCGGACCCGGCGGGACTCCGGACGGGCCTGCACGGTGCGCGGGCCGGCCGGGCGGCCGGTGCCGCGGTTGCCGCCGCCCCGACCGGTGCCGCGGCCGGTGCCCTTGCGGGGGCCGGTCACGCGCCCACCTGCTCGCCGTCGGCCGGCCGGGCGCCGCGCGCCCAGTCGACGGCCGGCAGCATCTTCTTCCCCGCCGGCTGGACCTCGCCGAGCCGGACGGCACCGCGACCGGTGCCCACGAGCACACCGGTCGGTCCGACCGACACCTCGCCGGGGGCCAGGGCCAGGGAGCTGTCCAGCGGCTCGACCGGGCCCAGCCGCAGCCGGTCCCCGCGCCACGTCGTCCAGGCTCCCGGGGCGGGGGTGACCCCGCGGACCCGGCGGTCGACCACGTGCGCCGGCAGCGACCAGTCCACGCGGGCATCGGCGGTCTCGACCTTGGGGGCCAGCGAGACACCGTCGGCGGGCTGCGGCTCGGGCACCAGCGAGCCGTCGGCGATGCCGTCCAGGGTGGCGACCAGCAGCCGGGCGCCGGTGACGGCGAGCCGGTCGAGCAGCTCCCCGGCGGTGTCGCGCGGGCCGATCGCCTCGGTGACGACGCCGAAGACCGGCCCGGTGTCCAGGCCCGCCTCCAGCTGGAAGGTGGCCGCGCCGGTGACCTCGTCACCGGCCATCACCGCGTGCTGCACCGGGGCGGCGCCCCGCCAGGCCGGCAGCAACGAGAAGTGCAGGTTGACCCAGCCGTGCGCCGGGACGTCGAGGGCGACCGGTGGCACGAGCGCCCCGTAGGCGACCACCGGGGCGCAGTCGACGGCGAGGTCGGCGAGCTGCTCGAGGAACTCGGGCTCCCGGGGCGAGCGGGGCTGCAGCACCGGGATGCCCGCCTCGTCGGCGTGCTGGGCGACCGGGGAGCGCACCTCGCGGCGGCCACGGCCGGCGCGGGCGTCGGGGCGGGTGAGCACCGCGACCACCTCGTGGTCGCTGGCGAGCAGGGCGGTGAGCGACGGGACCGCCGGTGACGGCGTCCCGGCGAAGAGCAGCTTCAGTGCGGGCTCACCTTCACGACGGGGGCGGGTGCCGGGCTGCCGTCGGGCAGCCAGGCGGCATGGCCCTGCCACTCGGCGTCGCCGAGCACGGACAGGGCGGCCGCACGGGCCTCGGCGTCGAGGCGGTCGACGAACAGCACGCCGTCGAGGTGGTCGGTCTCGTGCTGGATCGCCCGGGCCAGCTTGTGCGAGCCCTCCACCCGGATCGGCTCCCCGTGCACGTCCCAGCCGGTGGCCGCGACGTAGAGGTGCCGGCGGCAGTCGAAGCGGTAGCCGGGGATGGAGAGGCACCCCTCGGCGTCCTCCTCGGTCTCCTCGCCCACCGGGACGACGTCGGGGTTGACGATGTGCCCGACCTCGCCGTCGACGTACCAGGTGAAGACCCGCAGGCCCACGCCGATCTGCGGGGCGGCCAGACCGGCACCGCCGGCGGCGTGCATGGTCTCGGTCAGGTCGGTGACGAGCGTGCGCAGCTCGGCGTCGAAGTCGACGACGGGGGCGGCCACGGCGCGCAGCACCGGGTCGCCCATGATCCGGATGGGGGTGACGCTCACCGGGCGAGGATACGGGCCCCGGGAGGACGACGACGCCGCCTGCTCCGGCCCGGTAGCGTTCCGGCATGGCCCGCCATGCACAGCACCGCGCCCGCGCCCTGCTCAGCAGCGCCCTGGACGGCGTCGTCGTCGGCGCCGCCCAGGCTGCCCTGGACCACCCCCGCCGGTCCCCGGGCCGCCGCCGGCTGTACGCCGGCATCGCCACCGCCGTCGCCACCGACGCCCTGGCCGCCGAGCTGCCCACCCTGCAGGCCGTGGCCGCCGGGCGACCGCCCCGCCCGGCGCACCCGGAGGAGCAGCAGCTCAGCGTCACCGCGGGGCTGATCGCGGTCGGCTGGGGGCTGACCGCCACCGTGCTGGACGGGCCACTGGCCCGGGTGCTGGCCCGCCGCGGCCACGACCGCCCGCACCTGGCGCTGGGCATCGGGGTGGGGCTGCTCACCGCGGCGTCGACGCTGCCGTTCTGGTGGCGACGCTCGACGGTGCGGATCGCCGACGACGTGGCCCTGGCCGCCGAGGAGGCCGACCTCGCCGCGTGGGAGGCCGAGCTGGCCGCGGCCGACCAGCACTGACCTCGTCCCCGGCTAGAGCTCCGGCGGGTCCAGCTGCACCCGGACGTGCTCGGTGACCTTCTTGGCCGACCGCACGCCCTGCACGTCGTGCAGCGCGCGGGCCAGCGGGACGCCGTCCTGACGGGGCACCCGCACCAGGAACCGCTCGCGCTGCTCGTCGGCTGGCTGACCGGGCCGGTACGGCTCGGGCACCGGACCCAGCACGTCGGCACCCGGGGGCAACCGCAGCGCGTCGAGGAACTCCGCCAGCGCGGCCGGTGAGGCACTCAGCGCGGCCAGCCGGGTCACCGGCGGGAAGCCCAGCTCGCGGCGGTCGGCGAGCTCCCGGGCCGCCAGCCCGGCCGGGTCCCAGCGCACCAGTGCCTGCACCACCGGGTGCCCGGCGTCGGCGACGACCACCACCTGACCGCCCGCAGGCGCCGGGCGCACCAGGGCCGCGGCGTTCGCCCACCGCCGCATGGTCTCCTCCCCCGCGCGCAGGTCGGCCCGGCCCAACAGCGCCCAGGAGTCCAGCAGCAACGCCGCCCCGTAGCCGCCGGGGACGACGGGCTCGGCGCCCGGGGTGGCGACGACGATTCCCGGCCCGGGCTCGACCTCGGCCAGCACCGACCCCCGGCCGCTGACCCGCACCGGTGCACCGGCGAACGCCCGGCCCAGCTCCTCCGCCGTGCGGGACGCACCGACGACCGAGGCGCGCAGCTTCGTGCCGTGGCAGTGCGGGCAGTCGAAGACCGCCGCGGGCCGGGCGCACCACCGGCAGGCCGCGACCCGGGCACCGGAGGCACCGGGCGAGGCCGCGACCCCCAGCGGGCCGGCGCAGTGCACGCACCGGGCCGGTGCCCGGCAGCGGTCGCAGACCAGCCCCGGGGCGTACCCGGCGCGCGGGACCTGGACCAGCACCGGGGCACCGGCGGCCAGGGCCTCCCGGGCGACCCGGAACGCCAGCGAGGGCAGCCGGGCGCTGCGGGCGGCGGCGTCGCGGGCCAGCTCGGAGTCCTCGCCCAGCGCCTGCACCCGGGGCGCGGCCTGGCGGACCGTGGCCCGGTCGGCGACCAGCTCGTGCGCCCAGCCGGACTCCACCAGCAGCGCCGCTTCTGCGGTCCGCGCGGTGCCGGCCACCACCGCGGAGCAGCCGGCCAGGTGGGCGCGCTGGACCACGACGTCCCTCGTGTGCGGGTAGGGCGCGCGGGGCTCGGCGTGCAGGTCGTCGCCGTCGTCCCAGACGACGACGAGGCCCAGGTCCCGCACCGGGGCGAACACCGAGCCCCGGGTGCCCAGCACGACCTGTGCTGTGCCGCGGGAGACGGTGAGGAACCGGCCGTAGCGGGTGTCGGGCGAGGAGTCCGCGCGCAGCACCGCGACCGACCCCGTGGGCAGCTGG